>JAEXLC010000263.1 GCA_023445495.1 Pseudomonadota bacterium
GATCGCGATCGACGGGCCGACCGAGATCGCCGACGCCGCCGCCGCGTTCAACCGGATGCAGGCGCGGCTCAACCGCTATGTCGACGATCGCGCGACCGTGGTCGGCGCGGTGGCGCACGACCTGCGCACGCCGCTGATGCGGCTGGGGCTGCGGCTCGAGGTGGCGCCCGATGACCTGCGCCGGGCCTGCGAGGGCGATATCCGCGACATGGAGGCGATGATCTCCGCGACGCTCTCCTATCTGCGCGACACCACCAAGCAGGGGGTGCGCAAGCCGCTCGACCTGCGCTCGCTCGCCGAGACGGTGACCGACGACATGAGCGACCGCGGCGAGCCGGTGACACTGGCGCCGGGCGAGCCCGTGGTGGTCGAGGGAAATTCGCCCGCGCTCAAGGCGATGCTCAACAACCTTGTCACCAACGCGATCAAATATGCCGGCAGCGCCGAAGTGTCGCTGGGCCAGGCCGACGGCCAGGCGGTGATCGAGGTGCGCGATGACGGCCCGGGGGTGGCGCCCGAGGATATCGACCGCGTGTTCGAGCCCTTCTTCCGGGGCGAGCGCTCGCGCAACCGCGATACCGGCGGGATCGGGCTCGGCCTCGCCAGCGCCCGCGCCGTGGCCCGCGCGCATGGCGGCGACCTGACCGTGCGCAACCGCGAAGAGGGCGGACTTTCGGCGGTTGTGACGCTGCCTGTCTAGTACGGCCACAGACCGGAAACGTTTTGGCGAAGTAGCGAAATCACCCCGACACCGATGCCGTCGAACTCCTTCACATGCTGTGAGGGTTCATGGGGCGGGATCAGAGTTTAGATATAGAAATCAAGGACGAGACCAGCGTGCTCGAGCGGCTGCTCGCGCGGCCGGTGCCGCTGTGGAGCCTCGTCCTGGTGCTGCTGCTCTTGCCGCTCGCGGCGATCGGCATGGGCGCGATCGTCGACGGCTGGGAGAAGTCGGGCGCGGTCGGGCGGGCAGCGATCGCGGTGGCGCGCGTGCCCGACACGATCCAGGGCATGTTCAAGAGCCCGGCCCCCTATTTCGGCGGCAGGTACGAGAAGCTGCCGGGCGGTTTCACCCGCGATCCGGGCTTCACCGACAGCGGCTATGCGCTGATCTCGCCCTTCGATCCGAAGCGCAAGCGCTCGGTCGTCCAGCTCCTGCGCCTCTCCGACGGGCAGGCCGTGCACATATTCGTGCCTGATGTGGATGCGGCCAATGCGCGCTCGAAATTCGCCTCCGAACTCACCGATGTGCACCGCGACAAGGATGCCGCGCGCAACCGGCTGATGCACCCGCTGCTGCTCGCCGATGGCAGCCTGGTGCTGCACGACAGCTCGCCGCTCGCCCGCTACGACGCCTGCGGCAAGCTGCTCTGGTCGCTGGACGGCATCTTCACCCATTCGACCGAGCAGGGGCCGGACGGCAACCTCTGGGTGCCCTATCGCTACCCGGTACCGCGCGAGCCGGGGGTGAAGGCCGATTTCTGGGACGACAGCGTCGCCAAGGTCTCGCCCGAAGGCGCGCTGCTGCAGGTCGACCGCATCGCGGAGATCCTCGAGCGCAACGGCCTCGCGCGGCTGTGGCGGGGGCGGCCCTATGTGCAGGATCCCTTTCATCTCAACGACATCCAGCCGGCGATGACCGATGGGCGCTTCTGGAAGAAGGGCGACCTGTTCCTCAGCCTGCGCAACCTGTCGCTGATCGCGCTCTACCGGCCCGAGACGGGCAAGATCCTGTGGTGGAAGATCGGCCCGTGGCGCTTCCAGCACGACGTCAGCATCCTCGACGACCACCGCATCTCGGTGTTCGATAACAACACGCTGATGGGCTATCCGGACGAACGGGTGAATGGGCATAACCGCTTGCTTGTCCACGATCTTTCCAGCGGCGACACCAGCTCGCCCTGGGAGCAGGGCTTCATCGCGAACAAGATCGCGACGCGCGCCCAGGGCCGCGGCACCCCGCTGCCCGGCGGCGATGCGATGATCGAGGAGACCGAGCAGGGGCGCCTGCTCCGCATGTCTCCCCAGGGCGACCTTCGCTGGCGGTACATCTCCGCCGATTCCGCCGAGCGGCGCATGGCCCTTAGCTGGGCACGCTATCTCGATCCCACCACCGATGGCCCGGCCATTCAAGCTACGGTGACTGCAAAATGCTCGTAAAAACCCTTCGTTTCCTGTCGCTTGCGCTTGCGCTTACGGCACCGCTCGCCGCCCAGGCCTATACCGGCCCCGGGCTTGGCCTCGGCGCGATCGGCGTCGCCTTCGGGCTGATCGGCTCGATCCTGCTCGCGATCGTCTCGGTCGTCTGGTACCCGGTCAAGCGGCTGGTCCGCCGCATCCGCGGGCGTGCCCGGTGATCCTATCCTTCCTCGCCATCATCGCGGTGCTCGAACTGGCCCGCGCCCTGCCGCTTGTCCCGGCTTTTCAGGAGCTTGCCGCGTGCAGCCAGCATGCCATGCGGCTGCTGGCCAAGCGCGGGGTTTCGGAGTGGGGCAAGGAGCGTGCGCTTCGTATCCTGTCATTGCGAATGTTCATGCGTTCGGCCCGCGCCGGGGCGCTGCTGGTGGCGACGGCTTCGCCGCTTCTGGGTCTGCTGGCCCTGAACGCCCTGCTGCCCGAAGTTGACGCCTTCCAGACGGACTGGACGTCGAAGTTGACGCTCATGCCGCTCACCCTTGGCTATGCGGCGCTGCGCTGGCAGGTTCGCCGTGTACGGGCGCGCTGACAAGCTCCTCCACCGCATCGCCCTGGGCTCGCCCGCACTGCTCGAAGCGACGTTCGACATCGAGCGGGCGCTCCATGGCAAGCAGCTGAAAGCGCTGGAGATCCGGCGCCCGGTGTTCATCGCCGGGCTGGCGCGCGCCGGCACCTCGATCCTGACGCGGCTGCTGCACGCGGGCGGCGATTTTGCCGCCCCGGCCTATCGCCAACTTCCGTTTCCACTGGCGCCTAACAGCTGGGCGCGGCTGGGCGGCAAGCGGCATGTCGAGGCCCGGGAGAGGGGCCATGGCGACGGCCTGACGCACGATCTCGACAGCCCGGAGGCGATCGAGGAGGTTTTCTGGCGCGCGTTCGAGGGCAGTCGCTATCTGAAGCGGGACGAATTGCTGCCGATCGCCCCGGATAAGGAGACGCTCGCTGCGTTCCGGGACTATATCCGTCTGGTGCTGCTCAGCCAGGGTGGCACGCGCTATCTATCGAAGAACAATAACAATATCCTGCGGCTGGAGGGGCTGGCCAGCAGCTTTCCGGATGCGGTTCTGCTCCATCCGTTCCGCGAACCGTTGCAACAGGCGCTGTCGCTCCTGACGCAGCACCGGCGTGCGGTGGCACTGGCGGCGGAGGACCCGTTCCGGCGGCGGTTCATGACCTGGCTGGGGCATCACGAGTTCGGCGCCGACCAGCGACCGTTCCGCTTCGAAGGCGCGCCCGGGCCGGGCGAGGATGCCGGGCATGTCGATTACTGGCTGAGGCTGTGGGACGCGGTGCACCGCGCGCTGCTGGCGGCGCCGGCGGTGGTGCAGGAGCGGCAGTTCTTTGTGGACTATGACGCGGTCTGCGCGGCGCCGCTTGTTTATGGGCCGCGGCTGGCAGTGATGGTCGAGGCGCCGATCGATCCGGCCGCGCTGCGCGTGGCGGACAGGCGGGACGCGGCGGCGGATGCCGGCCTGCTGGCGCGGGCGGGGGAGACGCATGCGCGGCTGCACGCGCGGTTTCGGGGGGTGTTTGGGTAG
>JAEXLC010000177.1 GCA_023445495.1 Pseudomonadota bacterium
CCCGGCCTGGGCCGGGGTAAAGTAGATACTAGCGATCCACCACCATCGCCGTCGTCTCGATCGGCGTGGGGACCGCGTGGTCCATCACGATCGCAATCCCGGCATGCAGCGTCAGCGCCGCCAGCACGAGCGTCGACAGCAGGAACAGCGCGAAGCGGGTCGAGACCTTGTTGAAGGTCGCCTGGACCAGGCTGTGGGCGATGCGCAGGATCACATAGGCCCAGGCGAGCCACAGGTTGATCCCGTCGCCCCGGTCGAGCAGTGCGAGCGTGAGCGCGATCGCATAGAACAGCGTCGGTTGCTCGTGGAGATGGTTGTAGTTGTGCGCCTTCCACTGCGCCTCGGCGGGCAGGATCCTGTCGGCATCCGAGCCCTTGGAACCGACCAGCTTGCCGAGATCGACGCCGGCCTTGCCCATGGCCGGGATCCGGAGCGCGAGCATCCAGACGAGCATGACCAGTGTCCAGCCGACGAGCGCCACCACCGGCACCAGAATTCCGCTATGCATTGCAGTCCCCTCCACTGCGTTGTGGCGGGAAGCTGCCGGAAACCTTTCGGAAGCGCAACTAAAGCGGGGCGAGCAGGCTTTCGAACAGCAGGTGGGTCGTGCGGCGCAGCGCCGCCTCGTCCTGCGCGGGCCAGACGGCGTTGCGGCAGAGCACGCCCATCACATGCGCCTGGGCGAGCCAGCCCACCGCCTCCGCATCGGCATCGGCGCGCGCCTTGCCCGCGGAAACGAGGCTGCGCACCGCGGCTTCGATCGCGTGGCGCAGCCGCTCGAGATTGGCGGTGTTGCGCTCGCGCAGGCCCGCGTCGGCGGCGCTGGCGGCGGTGATCTCGATGCCGAAGCGTGCGTTGGCGGGCGGCAGGGCGGGGGCGATCTGGCGCTCGAACACCGAATCCGCCAGCGCGGCGATGCTGCTGTCGTCCACCGGGCCGAGCTCGGCGGAGAGCATGTCGGTCACCGCGTGGATCAATGCCTCGCGGCTGGGGAAGTGGCTGTAGAAGGCGCCCTTGCTGATCCCCGCCTGCGCGCAGACATCATCGACCGACGTGGCGAGCAGGCCGCGTTCGAAGAGACAGTGCGCGGTGGCCTGAAGGATATGCATGCGACGCCTGGCTGCGGTCGCTTCGGTCAGACGGGGCATTCAACTCTCACTGATACGTCAACCATGAGACTGCAACCGGATTGATGCCCGCATGTTGCAGCGTGCGACTTCACAGAAGACCGTATGGTCTCTTTTTCCCGGAGCGGGACAGATTTCGCACCCGCCGCAGCCCTAGGCTGTCGGCGCGCCGAGCCAGCGGGTGATGGCGGGGGTGGGATCGGCTTCCGCCTGTGCCGCAGAACGGGCCCAGGCGACGATGCCGTCGGGGCGGATCAGCAGGGCATCGACGCCCAGCCGGCTGTCGGCTTGGGCCGCCAGATAGGCCAGCTGCCCCGGCCAGCGATCGGCGGCTGCGCGCAGCGCGGCGCGGGCGCCGAAGTCGAGCAACAGGCTGTGCCCGCCATGGAGGTGCCGGTTGAGGCGGGTTGCGTCCGCCAGCGCGAAGTCGGGTGCGCTCCTGCCGATCAGCGGATGCGCGTCGCCGAGATCGTAGCGCAGCCCCACGCCCCAGACCCGCCCGGCGAAATAGGTCGCGCCGTCGCTCGTGGCGATCATGTCACGCACGATCGCCTCAAGCGCGCGCGATGCCGGCTCCGGCCGCATCAGCGCGACCTGCGCGCGCGACCAGTCGAGGATCTGCGCCGCTACGGGCCGGCGCTCGCGCGCATAGCTGTCGAGCAGATCGGCGGGGGCGCTGCCCCGGATGCTGGCGGCGAGCTTCCAGCCCAGGTTCATCGCGTCGCCCAGGCCGAGGTTGAGGCCCTGGCCGCCGAGCGGCGAATGGACATGCGCGGCATCGCCGGCGAGCAGCACGCGGCCCTTGCGATAGTCGGTCGCGAGATAGGCGCGGTCGGTCCAGGTGGTAGCGAGTTCGAGGCGGGTCACGGTGACCGGGGCGCCAGAGATCTTGCGGAGCACGGCCTCGACATGCTCGCGCGTCGCCGGGGTCCGATGGCTCGCGCCGCCGTCGAAATCGACCATCGCGATCGTCCCGGGCGGGATGAAGGTGTACATGCCCGTGGCGGTGTAGTGGCGGCCCGGCGCGAGCAGCGCGGGGTCCTCAAGCTCGACCAGCGCCGAATAGCCGGTGAACTCGGGCGCGGTGCCGGTGAAGCCGATGCCCGCGGCCTTGCGGACCGCGCTGCGGCCGCCGTCGCAGCCGACCAGCCATTGGCCGCGAAAGGCCTGGCCCCCGGCACGGACGGTTACGCCTTCGTCCGACTGCGCGATGGTTTCCACCGGGCGGCCCCGGCGGATCTCGACTCCCAGTGCCTCGGCGCGCTCGGCCAGCACCGCCTCGATGCTCGCCATGTCGGCGGCGAGCGTTTCGACCGGATCGGGCAGGCGCCATGGCCATTGGCCGGGATCGACCTGGTCGTGGAAGAACTGGATGCCGGCGAAATGCCCGCCGGCGCGGCGGGGCTGCTTCATCCAGTGCGCGGCGCCGGGAATATCCTTGCGGGCGGCGCGGTCCTTCAGCGGCTGGAGGAGCCCGCGGCGATCGAGGCTTTCGATGGTCGGCACGGAAAGCCCGCGCAGGCCGAAGGGCAGGGCCTTGAGCGGCGCATGCGGATCGGCCTCGCGTTCGAGGACCAGCACCGAGCAACCCGCGAGCCGCAGCTCGCAGGCGAGGAACAGGCCGACCGGCCCGGCACCGGCGATCAGGACGTCATGGGAAGGGGAAATCGAAGGCATGTCAGGCTCCACAGTCGAGGGTTCGACCGGAGCGTTCCCCAAGCCCGGGACCACCTGCCGACGAACCGGAGGACGCCATCAGGCGCCCGGCGTTCGTCGTGGGGATCCAGGGCACGAGGCCAAAGACCAGAGCTTCCGTTACCAGAAGGGCTTGGGCTGACCAGACCAAGCCTGCCTTTTCCGACGCGGGCGCCTTAGCGTTTCGATGCCCAAAAGAAAAGGGCCGGCGCGGGGTAGCCGGGGGCCCGGGTTA
>JAEXLC010000184.1 GCA_023445495.1 Pseudomonadota bacterium
TCCTTTGCGCGACGGCGCCGCGTTTGCATCCGTTTCGGCGGGAATGTCGAACATTCGATATCGCCCCGGAAGCGGCGCCCCTATTATCGACCGGCATGGGTTCCGGGAGGGGTGATGCGCGTTTGGGAATATATGGCCGTTGCTCTGGCGGTGGCCATGGGGCCGGCGGCACCGGCAAATGCCCAGCAGACTGTCTCCAAGGCAGAGGTCCGGCAGCAGGATCCCTCGATCACCGACGCGCAGTTGCGCGACCAGCTCTGGGGCCTGTTCCGCAAGGAGGACCGTCGCAGCGCCAGCTCCCCAACCCAGCCGCTCGCCGGCGAGCGTTTCGTCACCACGCCGTACCCGGCCGGTGCGTTCGGCACCTCCGGCCTGTGCCGCATGGATGTGCTGGCGATGAAGTTTGCGCCGACACAGGGGCTCCTGCGCAATGCCGATGCCGCTACGCCGATGCGCGCCTATGGGCTCGAGAGCAGCACGCGGTTCCTGATACTTCCCTTGTTGCCGGAGGAGCGCGGGGATGTGTTCGACGACAAATGGAACGGCCCCTGCGCCAGGCTTGGGCAGGACGATCCGCGCTTCTTCCGCGCGGTGAGCGGCGAGGCGGCGCGGAAGGACACGCCCTGCTCCAGCGTGCGGCAGCCGAAGCGCAGGCGGGGAAGCTGGCGCGCTGCGATGCCGCGAACGGCTCCTGCGTCGAAGCATTGGCGGCATTCGTCGCGCGACCGCTCGAAAGCCTGTGGAATTGCGCGATGGCGGAACAGGCAATTTGCTACAGGTTCGTCGGCAAGGACGATGTCGAAGCCAGGATCTGGCAAGTCCCGGGCGGATCGCTGCACGTCGAACTCACCAGGTTGATCGTGCTGCGCCATCCCCCGGCCTGACTGACTTCATTCAGCCGCGCGACAGTTTGGGCGGCATAGATTTCGTTCCACGAAAGTAACGGAGGCGGCGATGGGTGTTCTGAAGCTCGGAGGCGGCGCGATTGCCGTGGTTGCGATTGTCGGCATGGCGATGCCCGCCCAGGCCCAGCGCTGGCGCCCCGAGCGCAAGCATCATGAGGACAAGTTCGACGTGGGGGACGCGATCGTCGGCGGGCTCGTCGTGGGCGGCCTGATCGCGCTTGTCTCCAGCGGCAAGAAGAAGCCGCAGCCGGTCGAGGCGGTCGACGAAGTGCCGCCGCCCGAGGGCCGTGTGCCGATCGATACCGGTCCGGTCGCCGATGGCCGCTATGGCAGCGCGCCCCAGCCCGGCAGCGGTCCGATCGCCGAAACGCCGGCACCCGATTCGGCCCGCTTCGACGGCCTGTACGACGAAGACGCCGCCGCCGATCGCTGCGCGATGGAGGCCGAGAGCCTGGGCGAGCGCTATGCCAGGCTGGCGCGCGTCTCGAACGTCACCAGCACCGTGTGGAACGGCAAGAGCTGGGTCATCAAGGGCCAGGTCGAGCTAGCCGCCAGCTACCGCGACACGGCGAAGCAGAGCCATGGCTTCCGCTGCGCCTTGCGCCGGGGCAGCGACCCCATCGTCACGATCGAGGGGCTGCAGGCGCTCTAGTTGCGGGAGAGCGAGGATGCTGGCACGCGGCCTGACTATCGCAACGCTGGCGCTGGCGCCGGTCACTGCGTCCGCGCAGGCACTCGATGCCGCCGTGCAGTCGGAAGGCACGAAGTTCCTCGCCGAGGAGAAGGGCGTCGGCCTGACGATCGGTGTCCTCCGCGACGGGAAGACGCATTTCTATGCCTTCGGCGAGAAGGCGAAAGGCGGCGGAGCGCCGACCAGCGATACGGCGTTCGAGATCGGATCGATCTCCAAGACGATGACGGGGCTGCTGCTCGCCCGCGCGGTGCTGGCGGGCAAGGCCGGCCTCGATGACGATGTCCGCAAATATCTGGACGGCGACTATCCGAACCTGGCGTTCGAAGGCGCCCCGGTGCGGCTCGTCCATCTCGCCAGCATGACCTCGGGCCTGCCTGACAATCTGCCCGACCTGTCGAAGCTCGATCCCGATCCGGGCCGGTTCAGGCGTGCCGAGGCGCTCAAGGCCTATGGCAAGCCGCAGTTCCTCGCCGATCTGCGCGGGCTGAAGCCTGGCACTAGACCGGGGGAGAATGTCGCGCATTCCAATGTCGCGGCGCAGCTGCTGATCTACGCGCTCGAGCGGATCTACGGCATGCCCTATGACCAGATCCTGGCCCGCGAGATCGAGGGGCCGCTCGGTTTCGGCGCGAAGGGCGAGGCGACGGGTTATGACGGGGAGGGGCGGGTGACCGCCGTGCTCCCCCGCAGCCAGTTCGGCTATCGCTATTCCGCCGCCGACATGCTCCGCTACGCCGCGCTCCAGCTCGACGAGCGCGATCCCGCCGTGGCGCTCAGCCACAAGGGGACCTGGTTCACCCTCGACAAGCAGACCTGGCTCGGCCTCACCTGGATCGGCACGCAGTTGCCCGGCGGTGGCCGGATGTTCCGCACCTCGGGCGGCACCTGGGGCTTTGCCAGCGCGATGATGGTCTGGCCCGAGCGGAAGCTGGCGGTGATCCTGCTCGCCAACAAGGCCAGCGACACCGCGCAGGGCCGCCTCGGCGAGATTGCCGGCCGGATCGCGGCGCTTCCTGCAGAATAATCGCCGCCCGGCCTTGCCCCCTGCACCCGGTTCTGTTTAAGCGCGCTGGGCATGGACCAGCATGCAGATTCCATCCTCATCGTCGATTTCGGCAGCCAGGTAACCCAGCTGATCGCGCGCCGCGTGCGCGAAGCGGGTGTCTATAGCGAGATCGCTCCCTTCACCACCGCGGGCGAGGCCTTTGCCCGGATGAAGCCCAAGGGCATAATTCTCTCGGGCTCGCCGGCGTCCGTGCTCGAAGAGGGCAGCCCGCGCGTTCCCCAGGAGATCTTCGACTCCGGCCTGCCGGTGCTCGGCATCTGCTACGGCCAGCAGGTGATGATGCACCAGCTTGGCGGCACGGTGCAGCTGGGCGACAGCGGCGAGTTCGGCCGCGCCTTCATCGACATCGACGATGGCTGCGTGCTGTTCGACGGCATGTGGCACGAAGGCGAGACCCACCAGGTGTGGATGAGCCATGGCGACAAGGTGACGAACCTCGCCCCCGGCTTCCGCCCCGTCGCCCACAGCTCGGGCGCGCCCTTCGCGGTGATCGCCGACGACGACCGCCGCTACTACGCGATGCAGTTCCACCCGGAGGTGGTCCACACGCCCGACGGCGCCAGGCTGCTCGCCAATTTCGTCCGCCATGTCTGCGGCCTGACCGGCGACTGGACGATGGCCGAGTTCCGCCAGACCAAGATCAATGAGATCCGCGCCCAGGTCGGTAGTGGCAAGGTGATCTGCGGCCTGTCGGGCGGTGTCGACAGCGCGGTCGCCGCGGTGCTGATCCACGAGGCGATCGGCGACCAGCTCACCTGCGTGTTCGTCGATCACGGCCTGATGCGTTCGGGCGAGGCCGAGCAGGTCGTCAGCCTGTTCCGCAACAGCTACAATATCCCGCTCGTCCATGTGGACGCCGAGACGCTGTTCCTGAACGGCCTGGCCGGGGTCACCGATCCCGAGGCCAAGCGCAAGTTCATCGGCAAGACCTTCATCGACGTGTTCGAGGAAGAGGCCAGGAAGATCGGCGGCGCCGATTTCCTCGCCCAGGGCACGCTCTATCCGGACGTGATCGAGAGCGTCAGCTTCACCGGCGGGCCTTCGGTGACGATCAAGAGCCACCACAATGTCGGCGGCCTGCCCGAGCGGATGAACATGAAGCTCGTCGAGCCGCTGCGCGAGCTGTTCAAGGACGAAGTTCGTGCGCTCGGCCGCGAGCTGGGACTGCCCCAGGCGTTTGTCGGCCGCCACCCCTTCCCGGGGCCGGGCCTCGCGATCCGCATCCCGGGCGAAGTCACCAAGGAACGCTGCGACATCCTGCGCAAGGCTGACGCGATCTATCTCGAGGAGATCCGCAACGCCGGGCTCTACGACACGATCTGGCAGGCCTTTGCGGTACTGACGCCGGTCCGCTCGGTCGGCGTGATGGGTGATGGCCGCACCTATGATTCGGTGCTGGCGCTGCGTGCGGTCACCTCGATCGACGGGATGACCGCCGAGGCCTTCGAATTCCCGGCAGGTTTCCTGCCGCGCGTCTCGACGCGCATCGTCAACGAGGTGCGTGGCGTGAACCGGGTGACCTACGATTACACGTCGAAGCCGCCCGGCACGATCGAGTGGGAATGATCCCGCGTCCGGCAACGGCCGAGCATGGGTAAGAAACGGAAAAGCCCGCACCGCTGCGGGCTTTTCTTGTTTTGGTGCCTGGCAGTGCAATCAATGCTGTTCGCTACGCATCTTGCTTCGACAGCATCTCGATCAGTTCGGCCGTGCTCAGGATCGCATGGGCGAAGGTCGGCCCGTTCAGGGCGTGCGCGGCGTGCATCATCTCCTCCGAAAAGGCCGCCGTCGCGTCGCGCACCAGTGTGACGTGATAGCCGATCTCCATCGCATAGCGGCCGGTCGATTCGATGCAGGTGTTCGCCAGCAGGCCGATCAGGATGACATGGCTGATGCCATGCTGGCGCAGTTGCTGGTCGAGATCGGTATTGGCGAAGCCGCTCTGCGCCCAATGCTCCTTGGCGATGACGTCGCCCGGCTGGGGGATGAAGTCGGGATGCCATTCGCCGCCCCATTCGCCGCGCGCGAAGCTGTGGCGGTGCATGATGCCCAGCTGAGTCGGGTTGGGATGGGCCCAACCTTCATAGTCGCCGGGTTCCCAGCGTCGATGTGGCGCGTAGAAGATGCGCAGCCCGGCGCCGCGGATGCCGGCGACGATCGCCCGCATATTGTCGAGCAGGCCATTGCCGCGGGCGACGGCCTCGACCCGTGGCCAGATCTTGCCGCCTTCGGAAAGGAAGTCGTTATAGGGATCGACCAGCAACAGGCCGGTCGCGCCCCTGGGATAATCGGGTGCCATATGTTCCCTCCGGTTCAAGCGGCGCGCAGCGCGGCGCGCTCGATGCTGGCGGCGAAGAGCGGGGTCTCGCCCTGGTTATGGGCGATCGACATCGGCTGGCGCTGTGTCCTGAACACTTCGAACGGGATGCCCTGGCGATCGAGCAGCGTGAGCATCTCGTCGGTGGCGCGCGAGCGGACGAAGTTGGTGAACTCGCAGCTGTTCGCATCGATCGCCCGGACGATCAGCTCCCAATGGATATGGATGGTGGTGCGGCCATTGGGAGTGAACACGTCGGAGATCGATTCGAGGATCAGGTGATCCTTCTCGGCGCGCTTCTCGACATAATGCTGCACCATCAGGCTGCCGCCGATGATCTCGACATTGATCGACATGCGGGTGCCGTCCGGCGCGGTGGTGAAGCCGGCGGCGACATGGGCGGGCGAGCAGCCCTGATATTCCTTGTCGGGCAGCGTGAAGGCCCAGGTCGGCAGGTCGATCTTCTCGATCGGCGCGTTGACGATGGCGGTGAAGCTCGAACTGACGATCTCGTTGTCGCTCATCTTGGCATGCTCCGGTTGGGGGATTTGGACCCCGGGCAAGGTCGGCCCGAAACCGGAGGACAGCTATTGGACCATGGTCTCGCGACACCTTGGTCCAATGGCAGCTGGCGGCTTGGTCTGGTCTTTGGGCGGCATCCCGCGCCTGTGCGCTCGCCAAGGAGTATCGCCCATGTTCCGCCAGATGGCGTTGCAGCGCCCGACGCCCGGCCTGTGGCGCGTCACTTTCGCCAATCCGCCGATCAACCTGATCGATCCCGACATGGTGGAGGAACTGGCCGCGCTGATCGCGATGCTGGAGCAGGATCCCGATGTTCGGGTGATCCTGTTCGACAGCGCAGACCCGGACTTCTTCCTCGCCCATTATGACGTGCTAGCTGACAAGGCACGCAGCGCGGCGATGGGGCCGGGGCCGACCGGCCTGCATCCCTGGCTCGACGTGCTGGTACGGATTGCCCGCGCCCCGGTCGTCTCGATCGCCAAGATCCGCGGCCGGGCGCGGGGCGCGGGCAGCGAATTCGCACTCTCGTGCGACATGCGCTTCGCCAGCGCGGAGAAGGCGATCCTCGGCCAGTTCGAAATGGGCCTGGGCGTGGTGCCGGGCGGCAGCCCGATGGCGCGGCTGGCGGGGCTGATGGGGCGGGGCAGGGCGCTGGAAGTCGTGCTCGGCGCCGAGGATTTCCCCGGGGCGCTCGCCGAACGCTACGGCTATGTGAACCGCGCGCTGCCCGATGCCGAGCTGGACGGCTTTGTCGATGCCTTCGCCACCCGGCTGTCGCGCTTCGACAAGAAGGCGCTGATGCTGGCCAAGCAGCTGGTCGATGCCGTGTCCTTGCCCGAGGATGCAGTGTTTCCTCAGGCGCTCGCCGCCTATTTCGAGACGGTGCAGCGCCCGGAAGTGCGCGAACGTTCCGCGGCACTGGTGCGTGCCGGACTGCAGACGCGGTCTCAGGTCGAACTCGATCTGGGCGCGGAGGTTGCGCGCGATCGTGCTGTCCCGGGCTAAGCGGCCGCATGCGGTTTTCACGATGCCTTGCAGCGATCCCGAGTGTGCGCCGCGCGGGGCCGGCGCCGCTATTGGACCAAGGTGCCGGATGCACCTTGGTATCGGAATTCGGCGCAACGCATTGATCTTCGGCTTCTTGCAAGATTAGCTGGGGCTATTGGCTACCCTAAGGCGATTGTGAGACAATGCACCGGAATGGGGAGAAATACGCAGGATCAGGCCGACCATGTGGTGCTGGCCCGGGAAGCCGGGCCGGTGCGACGCTGGCTGACCGGCTATTTCCGCCGCCGCGTCCGCGATGACGATGAGATCGAGGACCTGGTGCAGGACGTCTTCACCCGGATTGTGGCCCGCGACAGCGAAGAGGCGGTCAGCCATCTTGGCGGCTATGTCCTGCGGACCGCAGCGAGCGTACTCGCCGATCGCGCGCGCAAGCGGGCGGTGCGCCATAGCGACCAGCATGTTGTACTCGACACCGATCGGCACGGTGACGACGAACTTGATCCCGAACGCGTGCTCAGCGGCAAGGAAGACCTGCATGCGGCGACGGCGGCCTTGCTCTCGCTGCCCGAGCGGACCCGCACCGTCTTCGTGCTGCGCCGGCTCGAGGGATATCGCCATGCCGAGATCGCCCGGCATCTCGGTATCTCGATCAGCGCGGTGGAGAAGCACATGGTGCGTGCCGTGCGCCATCTGAGCGCGGAAATGGAGAAGCGCCATGGTGCATGAGGCGCTGACCCTGGAACGACTGCACGCCATGGCGCCGGACGAGGCGGCGGCCCTGCTTGCGGTGCGCCGTGCCGAGGGGCTTACCGCACATGAGGAGGCATTGCTGGCCGAGTGGCTGGCGGTGGATCCGCTGCACGCCGATGCGCTTGGCCAGGCCGAGCGCGGATGGGCGGTGTTTGACGCCGCTGAGGGGGACGAGATCCTTGCGGCGATGCGGGCCCATGCGCTCGCGTCGCCGGCACGGCGCTGGCTTGGGTGGCCGCAACTTGCTGCAGCTGCGGCGGTCGTGCTGCTGCTCGCGACCAGTCTGTTGATGCTGCCTTCGATGTTCCCCCCAGGCAGCGCACCGGTCGTGCAACAGCTCGCCTGGACGCGTTATGAGGCACCGGCCGCGCAAGTAGGTGCGGTAACCCTGAGCGACGGCAGCGTGATGACGCTCGGGGCCGGCAGCGTCGCCGAGACCCGTTTGTCCGCCGATGCGCGCTCGATCCGGCTCCTGCAGGGGCAGGGGTTGTTCGAAGTGCGCCATGATCCTGCCCGGCCTTTTGGGGTGGTGGCAGGGGACCGGCGGGTGGTTGCGCTCGGCACGCGGTTCGAAGTCGATCTCGGCGCCGATGCGCTCAAGGTGACCTTGCTCCGCGGCAAGGTCGCGGTCGAGCCGCTTGGCGGCAATGGCCGGACCGAAATCCTGATGCCGGGCCAGCGATTGACGGAGAGTGGCGGGACGGTGACGATTGGCGAGGTCCCGATCGTCGAAGTGCCGGCCTGGAGCCGCGGCCTGATCGACCTGGAGGATGTCCGGCTTGGCGAGGCCCTGGCGCAGATCAATCACGGATCCTCCATTCGCGTGATTGTCGAGGATCCACAGGTCGCGAACCTGCGTGTCTCCGGGCAGTTCCGGGCGGGCGACGCCGCGCGTTTCGCTACCACGGTCGCCGAACTCCACGGGCTGCGGGTGGCTCGGCGCGATGACGAGATCAGGCTTTCGCGAAAATAATTCCGAATATCGGGTGAGGGTTTTTGCCGGGCGCGCGTCTTTAGGGCGAATTTCGGAGGGCAAGGCCATGACCGCAACGCTCGCATCCTACGACCCGTCCCGCGCCAGCCGCGCATTTTTCTTCGGAAATGTCGGCGTTCCTCGCTTCTGCGGGCCTCCCGTTCCCGCTGCGGTTCCCGCGACCGAACCGCATGCGATTGTCCATATCGTTCATTTCGATGCGGACGTCGCAGTCCGGCTCGCGCAGCTCTGTGCATCGGTCGGTATCGGCGCCAGCATTCATCCCAGCATCCTGGCCTTTGCCGATGCGACGCTGCCCGATGCACCCGCCTGCCTGCTGGTTCACGCCCGCTACCCTGGCATCGTCGAGCTCGAAGCGCTGGCCAGCCGGATGCGCCCGGAAGCGATGCCGCCGATGATCGTCACGGCCGAGCGCGCCGATGTGCGCACCGCGGTGCTTGCGATGAAGGCCGGCGCGGTGGAGTTTTTCGAGGCGCTGCCACGCGACCAGGATCTGCTCGACATGATCGCTACTGCCATCGGCATCGATCGCGCCCGCCGCCGGCTCGCGGTGGACTGTGCGGCGCTGAAGGCATGCTTTGCCCGGCTTACCGAGCGCGAGCGCCAGGTGATGGCGCTTGTCACTCGCGGCTTGCTCAACAAGCAGGTCGCTGGCGATCTCGGGATCAGCGAGATCACGGTGAAGGCGCATCGCGGCTCGGTGATGCGCAAGATGCGGGCGCGCACCATCGCCGATCTGGTCCGTATGGCCGATGCGCTGGATTATCTGTCGGAAGATGCCGGCGACGGCAGCTTCAGAAGTTTGCGTTGATCCCCAGCTCGAACCGCCGTCGGCGCGGATCGCCATAGGGGCTGAACATCGGGACGTCCCCAATGAACGCGTTCATCGCGTCGAAGGGAGGCGATGTGTCGAGCAGGTTCACGATGCCCAGATTGACGCTGAATTCACTTTCCCCGCCGGCATGGCGGACCCGGAAGCGCCGGCTTGCATAGAGATCGAGATAAGTCTGGGCCTTGACGAAACGCGACCCCTGCAGCCTTTCCGCGCCCATCGAGCAGCATTTGTATTTCTCGGATGTCGTGATCCGGTAGCGGCCGAAATATTGGAGATTGGCGCCCACCAGCAAGCGCCCGGCCGTCCACTCCAGTCCAGCATTGGCGCGCCAGCGCAGCGGCTGGCCACGATAGCCGATCCGATCCTCATCGGGTTCGAACGGCATGCGGATGTCGTTCCGCAACTGGAGCGTCCCGTTCGCATAGCTGCGCAGGGTTCCTCCGGCGAAGGGCTGCGACCAGTCGAACTTGCCGTCGATCGATTCCACGTCGAGCTGCCCGACATTCATCATCCGTGCGTCGATCATGGTGATCTTGCCGGCGGTGTAACCCAGCGCGCGATCGGCATCGCTCAGCGTCTGGCGCTGCACACGTTCCGGCCACATGCCCTCATGCGCCAATATCACCGTATCGCTCAGCGACACCGGATCTCCCGTGCGATGGATATGCGAATAGTCGAGCGAAACGCGCGGGCCCGATTGGGCTTCCGGATTCACGACCATGCCCAGCGCCAGGGTGCTCGCGTGGATGGGCTTGAGATCAGGGGAGCCCGAGATCTTCAGCGTGAAATCGTTCGACAGGGTATTGCCGCGTCGCGGGTCGAGCCTGCTGCTGAAGCCGGGCTCGAAGGCATATTCGATGAGATAGTCGAGCGGTGGCGGCTGCAGACCGGTGGCGTAGCTGCCGCGCAGCATCAGCCACGGCAGCGGAAGCATCTTCGCCCCCGCAGTGAACGTGGTGCCGGCAAAGCCGGTACGCCGCTTCTCCGAATCCGGGTCGGACGGATCGATCGTGAAGCGGAAGGACTGCGCATCGTGACGGGCTGCCAGTTGGACTTCCAGGCCGTGTAGCAGTGGCACCGGAGCGTCGGTTGCGATCAGCGGGGCGCCGATTTCGGCATGGAAGGAGCGGATCCGGCTCGATCGGCGGTTCGTCGTCGAATAGTTCGGTTCGTTGCCGTAGAGTTCGGCGATCTGCACTTGCTGAAAGGACGGTACGGTTTCGGTGCGGTTCTGGACGAGCAGCGTGAGCGAGGTACTTCCGGCGGCGGTGCGGAATATCGGGCCCGCCAGGCGCAGCGACTGTTCGCGATAGCGACTGTGCGATTTGCGGGCGGCACGGGTGTCGAGCGTATAGGCATCCAGGCCCTGCTGAAGCGCATTCCAGTCGCCAAAGGGGTCGAAGCCGGGATCGTCGCCGGCACCGATATAGTTGAGATAGCCGTTGCGCGCGCCACTGGCGGCATAGCGAACGGTGCCGAAGGTCGCTTCGGCAATCGCCTTCCAGCGGTGCGGCAATGGTACGATCAGCCCACCGGTATAGCGATCGCTTGCCATGTTCGCCTGAAATTCCTGGCGCATCGCGGGCGCGGGAAAAGTCAGCCAGATATAGTCGGTAAAGGGATTTAGTGCCGAGTTCGGTGACAGGATCACTTCCCCGTCTGACACCCGCGCTCGATAGCGACCGAAATTGCGCAGCAGTAATGCGTCGAAATAGGCTTCGATACCACCACCGAAACTGTGCCGCAGGTTGACGATCGCCGATGTTGTGGTCGGGGTCGATCCAAGGTCGCTCGCGTCGCGTTCCAGCGATGGCGCAAGGTCGATCTGGCCGGCGCGCTGGGTGAGTGCGACCACCATATCGGCTGTGCTTCCCGAAAAGCCGCGCGGGAGATAGGTCTTCTGGGCGTTCAGCACGCCTCCGCCATATTGCGGCTTGAAGGTCAGGCTGTCTGCATAATAGCCCATCGCGAAGACATTGATCGAGTTGCTGTCGAGTTCGTCTCCGCCGGCATAGGAGAACTGGTTCGGGAGCCGCGCGTTCACGGATTGGCGTGCGCGAAGGACATAGCCTCGCTGCCCCGAGAGGAGCGATTGCTCCCAGCTTCTGGCCAGATACACGCTCACATTGGTGTCGCCTTCATTCGGCGAGAAGCCGAAACCGCCTTCCAGCGTCAGTCGCCTCGCGTCCCCGCGCGCGCTGATTCCGGCGGTTCCATGAAATTCCAGCCCATGCAGGTCGCGGCGCAGGACCACATTCACCACGCCACCCAGCGCACCGAAGCCATAGATGCCGCTGGCGGTGCCGGTCAGCGTCTCGACGCGCTCGATCGCATGGGTCGGGATCGCGTTGATGTCGGGCTGGAAGAGGCTCAGCGCGTCTGTTGGGATGCCGGGCAGGCGGCGGCCATCGACCAGGATGAGCGTCTGGTCGGTGCCGAGGCCGCGCAGGTCGATCTGCGAATTGGTGCCGCCCAGCTGGTAGTAGCTCTCTGGCGCGAACTGGGTGTCTGCGCCGACGCGTGCGCGGAAGTACTGCTCGAGATTGTTGCGATGCGCGTTGACGATCTGCGGGCGCGTCGCAACCTGATAGGGCTGCACGTCATTCTCGCGGCGGCGGATGTCGAGATTCTGGGTGCGCCGGCCGATCACCAGGATCTCGGGTTCGGCGATGTCCTCGCTTGGAGCTGCCGCCTTGCGCTCGATCACCCAGGCCCCGGTGGCGGAGCGTCGTGCGTTCAGGTCGGTGCCGGCAAGCAGCGCTCTGAGTCCGGCCTCGATCGTCAGGCGCCCCTTCAGACGCGGCGCGCGAAGTCCGCGCAGCATCGCGCGATCGAAGAGCAGCTCGGCGCCCGTCTGGCGGGCGAGATCCCGCAGCGCGCCGTCAAGCGGTCCACTCAATATATCGAGCGGGAAAGCATAGCCCTCCGGTGCCGGAGCGGACAGAACCGGCGATGCGAACGCCAACACGGCGGAAGTAACGGAAGCCAGCATGCCCGATCCCCAAGAGCAGCGGTCTTTCCGTCTTAACTCAGATTTATTGGTTCAGTCCATAACGGATGCAATCAAGCTGCCCGTGCTTGTGCCAGGGCATTGGACCACCACAGAATTTCGTCGAGCATCGCGTCCGTATTCTGCGCCAGCCAGGGCAGTTCGGTGAGCGGCTTTCCTTCCTGCCAGGCGGCCATGAAGTCGGCGCCCTGCAGGTGCACGCCCGTGCGAGTCGGCGCCATCTGGAGCTCGATGCAGATCAGCCGCAGCTGCTCCACCGCCCGCGCGCCACCGACACTGCCATACCCGAAGAACGCCGCCGCCTTCCGGTTCCACTCGGGATAGGCGTAGTCGAGAGCGTTCTTGAGCACCGCCGGGATGCTGCGATTATATTCGGCCGTCAGGAAGATATAGCCGTCGAAGGTGGCGATCTTGCGCTGCCAGCGCTGCGCGACCGGATCCTGCGACGGCAACCAGGCATTGGACGCGGGCTCATCGAAATAGGGCATCGGATAGTCGCGCAGGTCGATCAGCTCGACTTCCATGTCGCCACGCGCCGCGGCCTGTTCGAGCAGCCAGCCTGCCGGCACATCGGCAAAGCGGGTGGCGCGGGTCGAGCTGATGATGATGGCAATGCGGGGAAGGGGCATCGGGAATCCTTCGGGTTCAGGCCAGGGAGAAATCGGACAGGTCGATCGAGACCATCACCGGGTCGAGGACCGGCATGCCATCGTCGCCGCGGCGATAGGCACGACGGCGGGTGGGGAAGCGGAAACCGGAGACCTCGACAAAGTCCGAGACGAGATGCGCGCCGCCAAAGCCGCCCGCGACATCGACATTGTAGTCGTGCCGCGCGAGCAGCCCGTCCGGGCCGAAATAGAAGTCCTGGTCGGCGCTGTGCGTCGCGATCCGTGCCGGGAAATGCGCGCGCAGCCCGCGCCAGGTCTCGCCGTCCTGCTCGATCGGATCGATGTCGGTCACGACGATGTCGGGCTCGGCGAGCAGGAAGGGCGTGACCAGATAGGTCCAGAGCGCATAGCTGCTGAAATAGGCGCGGTGGAGCGGATCCCAGGGCGTGTCCGCGACATGCCCGGCAAAGGCGGCACGCGGATCGGCACGCTCGGCGATGATCCGGTCGCTGCTGTCGCAGATCAGCACCCGCTCGGGCCTGAATACCGTCCGCCAGTCCGGCGCGCCGAAGGGTGCGAGCGTCGCCCATTGATGGTCGAGCGTCACCGTGACCCGTCGTGGTTCGCTGTCCTGGACGAGCCCCTTGAGTCCCCATAGCGCGCCGCCCGTGACCACCGTCGCGGAAAGCGTCTGGTAGCGGCGCCAGCGATCGAGGCCACCATGCGCGGCAAGGGCTTCGCTTAGAAGTGGGTGCATCGGTCCTGTCCTTGGTCGCGGCGGATAGCGTTCCGCCGCATCCCGATCTGGCAGCGGACACCGCCGCGACGCCATTGGACCAAGGTGTCGCCGATACCATGGTCCAACCGACACCATGGTCCAATGGCAGGCTTTTCCGGCCGGCACATATCGCCCCGGCAATATCGCAAGCCATTGAAGGGCATCTCATGCAGGACCAACAGAAAGTCGCCATTATCACTGGCGCGTCGCAGGGCATCGGGGCGGGGCTGGTCGCGGCCTATCGCGCCCGCGGATATCGTGTCGTCGCTACTTCGCGCTCCGTGCAAGAGGGGAGCGACCCCGCACTGCTCGGCGTCGCCGGCGACATCGGCGATCCGGCGACCGGCGCGCGCGTGGTCGAGGCGGCGCTGGCCCGGTTCGGGCGCGTCGATACGCTGGTGAACAATGCCGGCATCTTCGTCGCCAAGCCGTTCACCGATTACACCGCCGAAGACTATGCCCGGGTGGTCGCCACCAACCTGGCCGGCTTCCACTTCATCACCCAGGCGGCGATCGGCGCGATGCTGGCCAGCGGCGGCGGGCATGTCGTCAGCATCACCACCAGCCTGGTGGACGCCGCCAATTCCAACGTGCCGTCCGAGCTCGCTTCGCTCACGAAGGGCGGGATCGACGCCGCCACCCGCAGCCTGGCGATCGAATATGCCAGGCGCGGCATCCGGGTGAACGCGGTGTCGCCGGGCGTCATCCGCACCCCGATGCACGCGCCTGAAAGCCATGCGGCGCTCGCCGCCTTGCATCCGGTCGCCCGGCTCGGCGAGATTTCGGACATCGTCGATGCCGTGCTGTATCTGGAGGATGCGTCCTTCGTCACCGGCGAGACGCTGCATGTCGATGGCGGTCAGGCCGCGGGCTTCTGAGCGGGAGACAGGCAATGCCGATGATAACCGTGCAACTCACCCGCGAAGGTACCGAACCCGGCCTGGATCGCATGACCGACGCGCAGAAGGCCGCCATCCATCTCGGGATGAGCAAGGTGTTGCTCGACGTGCTGGGCAAGCCGCTCGAATGGACTTGGGTCGTGATCGAGGAAGTCGAGCCCCAGAATTGGGGCTGGGGCGGAATGCCCGCGCTCGAATATCGCGCACGCATGGCCAAGGGCGAGCCGGGCGGGGCCGGATGACCCTGGCCTCGACCTCCGCCACCATGACCTATCGCACTGTCGAGGTGGCGGGGGTTTGCCTTTTCTATCGTGAGGCGGGGCCGCCCGATGCACCGACCATCCTGATGCTGCACGGCTATCCATCGTCGTCGCGCATGTATGCGGCGCTGATCCCGCTGCTCGCCGATCGCTATCATCTGGTCGCGCCCGATTATCCCGGTTTCGGCCACAGCGACGCACCGTCGCCCGACGGCTTCGCCTATACCTTCGATCGGATCGCCGAGTTGGTCGAAGGGCTGGTCGATGCTTTGGGGATCGATCGCTATGCGCTGCTCCAGCAGGATTATGGCGGGCCGATCGGCATGCGCCTGGCGCTTCGCCGTCCGGAGAAGGTGCGCGCGATCCTGGTTCAGAATGCCGTAGCGCATGAAGAGGGGCTGGGCTCGCTCTGGGACGCGCGCCGCGCCTATTGGCTGGATCGCGCGGCGCATGAAGATGCCGTGATCTCCGGCTTCACGTCGCTCGAGGGCGCGCGGCAGCGGCATCTGGGCACCAGCCCTTCGCCCGAGCGCTATGATCCGGACAGCTGGACCGATGAGGCCGCGTTCCTTGCCCGGCCCGGTCAGCGTCGGATCCAGGCCGATCTGTTCTATGACTATCGCACCAATGTCGCTGCCTATCCGGAGTGGCAGGCCTGGCTCCGCGCGCATCAGCCGCCGATGCTGGTGCTGTGGGGGCGCTATGATCCGTCCTTCGCCGTGGCCGGTGCGCATGCCTATCGGCGGTACGTTCCCGATGCCGAGGTTCATATCCTCGACGCCGGCCATTTCGCGCTCGACGAGAAGCTCGATCAATGCGCCGCGCTGATCCGCGATTTCCTTGCACGGAGACTGAAATGACCGAAGATTTGCCGCTCCGCACACGGCCGCTGTTCCTGATCGAAGTCGATGTGGCGGGGCTGCACGTGGCGGGCGGCCCGGCTGGTGCCGAACGGCGGATCGGCGATTTGCCGGGCGGCAGCTTCAGTGGTGATCGTCTGTCGGGAATCGTGCTGCCGGGTGGCACCGACTGGCAGACGCTGCGCGCCGACGGCGCGGTATTGCTCGATGCGCGAATCGTGCTGCGGACCGATGACGATGCGCTGATCGCGATGACCTATACCGGTATCCGCCACGGCCCGGCCGACGTGATCGCCGCGATTGCGCGCGGCGAGCCGGTCGATCCGGCGTCCTATTATTTCCGGATCGAGGCGCGCTTCTCCACTTCGGCGCTGCGCTATGAATGGCTCAACCGCATTCTTGCGGTAGGCGTCGGCCACCGCCGGGCGAAGGGGCCGGTCTACAACCTGTTCGAAATCGCCTAGCCTGGCCAGGGCCGGCCCTCCGGTGCGCCGCGTCCGAGCTTGTCGGTCAGCGGTGCGCCTTTGGGTGTGAAGTCGAGCGAGCCTGAGTTGATGCAATAGCGCAGCCCGCTCGGGGGCGGGCCATCGGGGAAGACATGCCCCTGATGCGCGCCGCAACGGGCGCAGAGGATCTCGGTGCGCAGCATGTGATAGCGCGTGTCGTGGATGCCGCGCAGATGCGCCTCGGCAAAGGGCGCGGTGAAGCTCGGCCAGCCGGTGCCGCTCTCATATTTCGCGCCGGCCACGAACAGCGGCAGGCCGCACAGCCGGCAGGTATATAGCCCGGCGCGCTTCTCGTGCAGGAACACCCCGCAGAACGGCGCCTCCTCTCCATGATCGAGCAGCATGTGCCGTTCCTCGGGCGTCAGCTCGGCGGCCAGGGTGGCGAATTGGTCCGGGCTTGGCGGGCTGAGATCGAAGGCCATGATTGCCGCAATCCTTGCGCAAAAGGGGGGCGGGAGCGCCTTCGGGGATCGGCGCTCCCGCAGCTTCCGGGGCTGGTGCGATCAGCGGAGGGGCCGGAAGCTTTCGCGAAGCTCCTCGGTGAACGCCGCCGGCTGCTCCCAGGCGGCGAAATGCCCGCCCTTGGGCATGCGCTTGTAATGGATCAGCTTGGGATAGGCCCGCTCGGTCCAGCTCTTCGGCGCAGTATAGATCTCGTCCGGAAAGGCGCTCACCGCTGTCGGCAGCGGTATATGCTTGGGCGCGAAGAAGGGCAGCTTGCTCTCCCAATAGAGCCGGGCCGAAGAGACCGCCGTATTGGTCAGCCAGTAGAGCGTGACGTTGTCGAGGATATCGTCGCGGCTGAGCCCCTCGCTCGCTCCGTCGAAAACGCGGGCGATCAGCGCATAGCTGCGCGCGTCATGATCGAGCATCCAGGCGGCGAGACCCACGGGCGAGTCCTCGATCCCGTAGAGCGTCTGGGGGCGGTTGCCCATTTCCTGCGCATAGGCGAGCCCGTGCTTGTAGAAGAAATCGAGCTGGTCATAGGCATAGGCTTCGTCTTCGGAGAGGTTGCCCGGCCGGTTGCCCGACGCCAGCGCGGCGGCGATCTCGTCCGGGATCGTCGCCGGCATGTTGGTGTGGATGCCGATCAGGCCGGGCGGGGTCAGCAGCGCCATCTGCTCGGTCACCGCATTGCCCCAGTCGCCGCCCTGGGCGACGTAGCGGGTGTAGCCGAGCCGCTGCATCAGCACGATCCATGCCTTGGCGATGCGGATCGGATCCCAGCCGCCCACGGTCGGCTTGCCCGAGAAGCCATGGCCGGGCAGCGAGGGGATGATCACGTCGAACGCATCGGCCGGCGTCCCGCCATAGGCGGTCGGATCGGTGAGCGGCGCGATCACCTTCATCTGCTCGATGATCGATCCCGGCCAGCCATGGGTGATGATAACCGGCAGCGCGCCTGGATGCTTCGACTTCACATGGATGAAGTGGATGTCGACCCCGTCGATGCGGGTGACGAACTGCGGCAGCTTGTCCAGCCGCGCCTCCAGCTTCCGCCAGTCATGCCTGCTCGCCCAATATTCGGCGAGCTTGCGCGTGGTCGCCAGCTGCACGCCCTGTGAGGCGTCGCTGACGATCTCGCGGCTTGGCCATTTGGTGGCGAGGATGCGGCGCTTCAGGTCGGCCAGCTCCTCGGCGCTGGCATGATAGCGGAAGGGGCGGATCGCGGCATCGTCTTCCGCGCGCGCCGGCGCGACATCGCCGATCAGCGTCGAGCCGGGCAGCAGCTTGGCCGGGGTCGGAGCGGCCTTGGCGGCGCCTGGCGTAAGGGCACCGGCGGCTGGGGCCATCGGCGTGGCATGCGCGGTGATCGGCAGCACCGCGCCGGCGGCCCCCATCGCCGCGGAGGTCAGCAGGAACTGGCGGCGGCCGAGCGGGGAACGGGATTCTGGCATCGTCATGCTCCACAGAAGCGGGGGGCGGCGCGGATTCCCGCGCAGTCTCCGGAAATGGCTGGAAGCGGGCAGCACAGCTTCTTGCCCGCGCCGTGGAATATGGATCCCGTGCGGGCGGCGTGCCTATTGCACCATGGTGTTTGATACACCTTGGTATCGCGGAACGGCTTCCAGGCCGATCGCATCCGCGCAGGAGTCTTGGCCATTGAACGCGCGCGAAAACCCGCTAGGGTACTCGTTATGTTCCGCCGGGGCCTGGAGAGAAATGCGTGACGAGCCTTTCGCTGAAACAGGCGCGTCGCATCTTCCTTGCGGCCCAGGGTTTCGGCGCGCGCCATCCGGCAGCGGTCGGCGCACCGCATCTGCGCCGTACGGTCGAGCGGCTGGGGCTCCACCAGATCGACAGCGTCAACGTGCTGGCACGGATGCATTATCTGCCCGCCTTCTCCCGTGTCGGCAGCTATGATCGCGCACTGCTCGAACGCGATGCCTGGGGCCCGAAGCGCAGCCGGCGGCTGTTCGAATATTGGGCGCATGAAGCGTCGCTGCTGCCGATCGATCTCCATCCCCATTTCCGCTGGCGGATGGCCCGGGCCGAGCGCGGCGAGATCGGCTGGCGCCATCTCCGCCTGTTCGCGCGGGAGCGCAATCACGAGGCGAAGGCGGTGCTCGACCGCATCGCCGCGGAAGGCCCGCTGGCGGCTTCCGATTTCGAGAATGGCAGCAGCAAGAGCGGCTGGTGGGAGTGGAGCGAAGCCAAGCTCGCGCTCGAATGGCTGTTCTGGTCCGGCCAGATCACCACGGCGACGCGCCGCGGCAGCTTCGAGCGCGTCTATGACCTGAGCGCGCGGGTGATTCCGCGCGCGGTCTTCGATCTGCCCACGCCCGATGCGGCCACCGCCCAGCGCGCGCTGATCGCGCGCAGCGCCCGCGCGCTCGGTGTCGCGACGGCAGCCGATCTGCGCGACTATTTCCGCCTGAAGCCCGAGGAAGCGAACCATGCCATCCCCGAGCTGGAGGAGGAAGGCGTACTGATCCCGGTGGCGGTGCAGGGCTGGAGCCAGAAGGCCTGGCTGCACCGCGACGCGAAGCTGCCCCGCCGGGTACGCGGCGACGCGCTGCTCGCGCCGTTCGATCCGCTGGTCTGGGAGCGCAGCCGCACCGAGCGGCTGTTCGGCTTCCGCTACCGGATCGAGATCTATGTGCCCGCCGACAAGCGCACGCATGGCTATTTCGTGCTGCCTTTCCTGCAGGACGAGGCGCTGACCGCCCGGGTCGATCTCAAGGCCGATCGCCAGAATGGTCGGTTGCTCGCCCACCGGATCACGCTCGAGCCGGACGCGCCGCTCGATACGCCGGAGCGGCTGGAGGTCGAGCTGGCGCGCATGGCGGGCTGGCTGGGCCTTGGCGAAGTACGGATCGGCGAGACGGTGAGAGGAGAGCGATGAGCGAGGATGTGCAGCGTTGCGCCTGGGCGGTGAGCGATCCGCTCAACCGATCCTATCATGACGCCGAATGGGGCGTGCCTGTCCGCGATTCGCGCGAACTTTGGGAAACGCTGATGCTGGAGGGCTTCCAGGCCGGGCTCGCCTGGATCGTCATCCTGCGCAAGCGCGAGGCGTTTCGCGAAGCCTTTGCCGGCTTTGATCCGGTGAAGGTCGCGGCGTTCGGTCCCGAGGATGTCGAGCGGCTGATGGCCAATCCCGGCATCGTCCGCGCTCGCGCCAAGATCGAGGCGACGATCCGGGGAGCGCAGATCTGGTGCGAGATGCGCGATCGTGGCGAGGACTTCGCCGAATTCTGCTGGGCGTTCGTCGACGGCAAGCCGATCCAGCGGCCCGGGCACGGTTTCGTCGCGACCACGCCGCTGTCCGAGGAAATCTCGAAGGAGCTCAAGCGCCGCGGCTTCAAGTTCGTCGGCCCGACGATCGTCTATGCCTGGATGCAGGCGGTGGGACTGGTCAACGATCATCAGCTCGGCTGTTTTCGCCGCGAACCCGTCGCCGCGCTTGCCTGAAATCATTGCGGGCGCCCGGCGATAATGGGACAATGCATGCGTATCGGGATGGGGGAATGACGATGACGATCAAGCTGCTGCCGGCCGCGCTCACCGCGCTGGGGCTGCTCGCGGCCTGCTCGCCCGAGGCGGAGAAGCCGGTCGCCAACAAGACGGCGGCGAACGAGATCGAGATCATCGTTCCCTCCGCGCCGCCCGAAGTGAACATCGCCAATGCAAGCGAGGAGGCGGCCGGGGTGGGCCTCAATCTCGCACCGGACGAGCTGACCCTGGTCCTGCCCAACGGCTCCGCGCGCCATGTCGGCTTCGGCATGGCCAAGGCGGAAGCGGTGAAGATGATCAGCGCCGCGCTCGGCAGCCCGATCGAGGAAGCGATCAACCAGGATTGCGGCGCCGGGGCGCTGGGCTATGCCGCTTTCCGCAGCGGCCTGTCGCTTTATTTCGACGACGGTAAGTTCGCGGGCTGGGATCTGGACGGGCGCGAGAACGGCAAGTTCACCACCGGCAATGGCATCGGCATCGGCACCACCCGCAAGCAGCTGGAGGCTGCCGGCTCGGTCGATGTTGGTGAGACCTCGATCGGCGACGAGTTCATGATGGGTGGCCTGTCCGGGCTGCTCAGCACGCCGGCGCCCGATGGCAAGGTCACCAATCTCTGGGCCGGCACGACCTGCATCGCGCGATGACCGCGGAGCGGGTGCTGATCGAGATCGTCGGCTGGGCCGGTGCCGGGCTGATCCTGGTGGCTTATCTGCTGCTCTCCTCCGGAAGGGTGAGCGGCCAGTCGCGGCTCTATCAATGGATGAACGTGGTCGGGGCGGCCTGTTTCATCGTCAACAGCGGCTGGAACGGCGCGATCCCCTCGGCTGCGCTCAATGTGGTGTGGTTGCTGATCGGCGGGGTGACCTTGTGGCGCATCGCGCGGAAGCCGGCATGATCCGCGCGGCGCGGGCAGAGGACGCCGAGGCGGTGATCGCGCTATGGCACGCTTGCGGGCTCACCCGTCCCTGGAACGATCCGGCGCAGGATTTCGCGCGGGCGCTGGCGGGCGAGACCTCGACCGTGCTGCTCGCGCAAGGCGAGGACGGGGTAAGCGGCAGCGTGATGATCGGCGATGATGGTCATCGCGGCTGGGTCTATTATCTCGCTGTGGCGGAAAGTGCCCGCCGCACCGGCCTTGGCCGGCAGCTGATGGCGGCAGCGGAGGACTGGCTGCGCGCCCGCGGCTGCCCCAAGATCCAGCTGATGGTGCGCGACACCAATGCCGAGGCGCTGGGCTTCTACGCGGCGCTGGGGCTTGAGCCGCAAGGTGTGGTCACGCTGGGGCGGTTCCTGAAGAATTGACGCGCCCCCCAATTCCCCTCCGTTGCAGGGAGGGGAGTAGAAAGGGCATGGTCTAGATGCCTAAAGCTTTTCCCCCGGCAACGCGCTCGCTTGCCGGAACCAATCCGCCAGCTGCGCCGCGTCGATCGCATCCTCCTCGCGGATGTCGAGATAGCGCACCTCCGGCTGCTTCGAAGTTCCCGGCGGCACCGGGTCGAGCGACGTCCCGCGGAAGAAGGTCAGCTTTACATAGCGATCGAAGCAATGGAACGACAGGAACCAGCCTGCCCGGTCCGGCGCGCCGTAGAAGGGCGAGTTCCATTTCACTGCCTTGCGCACGCCCGGCAGCGTCGCTGTCACCAGCGCGTCGACCGCGCGGCCGATTCGCTGCTTCCAGCCTGGCATGGCGGCGAGATAGGCCTGCACCGGCGCATCGCCTTCGCCCTTGGGGATCTGCGGGTTGCCGCCCGCCAGCAGCTTTACGTCGCCCATGCCGCGCCTCCGCTTGTACTCGCCGATCCAGGCAATATGGGGGTAGCGAACCCGATCAGGAAAGCGCGCAATGACCATCACCATGTACGGCATCAAGAATTGCGACACGATCAAGAAGGCGCGGACCTGGCTCGACGAGCATGGCATCCCCTTCGCCTTTCACGACTACAAGACGCAGGGCGTGGATGCCGCGCGGCTGGCGCGCTGGAGCGGGATGGTCGGCTGGGAAGCGCTGCTCAACCGCGCCGGCACCACCTTCCGCAAGCTGCCCGAAGCCGATCGCGAGGGGATCGACGCGGGCAAGGCGTCGGCGCTGATGCTGGCCCAGCCTTCGATGATCAAACGCCCGGTGCTCGAATATCCGGGCGGCGTGCTGGTCGGCTTCAAGCCGGAGATCTACGCCCGGACGCTGCTGTAAGGGGCGGACGCGCACTGCAAAACGG
>JAEXLC010000225.1 GCA_023445495.1 Pseudomonadota bacterium
TCGACCCGCTGCGTCCGCGGCTGGCGCGCATCGCCTATCGCATGCTCGGCTCGGTCGCGGACGCGGAAGACGTGGTGCAGGATGCGTTCCTGCGCTGGCTCGATACCGACCGCGACCAGGTCCGCGAGCCCGAGGCGTTCCTGCGCCGCGTGGTGACGCGGCTGTGCCTCGACCAGCTCAAGTCGGCCCGTGCCCGGCGCGAGACCTATGTCGGCCCCTGGCTGCCCGAGCCGGTGGTCGAGGAGGAGGATGCGGTCGAGGATGTCACGCTGCCGCTGATGATGGCGCTCGAGCGCCTGTCGCCGCTGGAGCGCGCCGCCTTCCTGCTCCACGACGTGTTCGGGGTAAGCTTCGACGAAGTGGGCGAGACGATTGGCCGCGATCCCGCCGCGGCCCGCCAGCTCGCCAGCCGCGCCCGCACCCATGTCCGTGCCGCGCGCCCGCGCTACGAGATGCCGAAGGAAAAGGGGCTGGAGATCGCGGCCGCCTTCTTCGCCGCGTCCAGGAGTGGCGACATGGGCGTGCTTCGCGGGCTGCTGGCAGGCGATGTCGCGACCTGGTCGGACGGCGGCGGCAAGGTCCATGCCGGCCTGCGCCCGATCCACGGCATCGACGACAATATGAAGCTCTACACCTCGCTTGCGCGCTTCTTCGCCAAGGAAATGTCGCGGATCGTGCGCTACGGCATGATCAACGGCCTGCCGGGCTTCGTCTCGATCGAGCCGGGCGGGGTGCTGCAGACGACCGCGCTGGCGATCGAGGACGGCAGGATCACGGGCATCTACGTCACCCGCAATCCGGACAAGCTCGGGCATCTCGGCGCCGCGCTGCATTGAGCCACGCGCAATCGGGGACGCCATTGTCTCCGATCGTTAACTCTCGCCGTTATCGCGCCGGAAACGCCGGGCGGGGCAGGCCATGGCCATGCGTGCGCCCGTTCTTCTTCTCGCCCCCCTCGCGCTTGCCGCGTGCAACCAGAGCAGCGGCAAGGCCGTGGACGGAATTCTTGGTAGCCGCTGGGCACGCGCTGCCGCGGATTGCGGCGACACCTATTTCCGCTTCTCGCGCGACATGATCGATTTCGTCGAGAACGGGCAGCTGGTGAACTCGCTGCCGGTGCGCCGCATCGTCACCCAGGCGTCGGATCCCTCGACGGTGATGTTCGTGATCGAGGTGGACAGCGCGCTTGCCGCCCGATCGGATGCCGGGAACGCTGCTTCGGACGTGGCGATGGCATTCCGCGTGGAAGGCGACAGCCTGCGCCTTGTCGGCCAGGGCGCGCCCGACAAGCTGCTGCCGGTCTCCCCGGGCACGGCGCGCTTCCCGGCCATGGCGCTGCGGCGCTGCCCCAGGGCCTATTGAATCGGGCGGGAGATGTCGGGTTCGGGAACTAACGGAACCTGACAACTCTCACGATGGACCGGCGCCCGGAACCTCGCTAGTCGTTACGCGTGCCTGCGCTTCATGCCCTCGCCAATCCAGCGCGTTTCCTTCGAATCGCGCGGCCGCTCACGCCGATCCTGTTCTGGCTCGGCGTGGTGCTGGTGGCGTTCGGCTGCTGGGCCGGGCTGATGCTGACGCCGCCCGATGCGCTGCAGAAGGAAAGTGTGCGCATCCTCTATATCCATGTCCCCAGCGCCTGGCTGGGCATGGGCGGGTGGAGCGGGCTGGCGATCGCTTGCCTGAGCTATCTGATCTGGCGGCACCCGCTGGCCAGCGTCGCCGCCCGGGCGATCGCGCCGGCGGGGGCGACCTTCGCGGCGCTCTGCCTGCTCACCGGCTCGATCTGGGGCCGCCCGACCTGGGGCACCTGGTGGGAGTGGGACGGGCGGCTGACGTCGATGCTGCTGCTGTTCTTCGTCTATGTCGCCTGGATTGCGCTCGACCGCGCCGATGCCGAGCGCTCGGGCGACGGGCGGGTGCCGGCGCTGTTCGGCGTGGCGGGCAGCGCGCTGCTGCCGATCGTCCATTATTCGGTGATCTGGTGGAACACGCTCCACCAGGGCGAGAGCGTGGTGACCGGCAAGATCGCGCCGTCGATGCTCTGGCCCCTGTTCTTCACGCTGGGCGGCTTCACCCTGTTCTTCGCTGGCGTCGTGCTGATGCGGATGCGGGCGATCCTGGCGCACCAGAAGGTCGAGGCACGGCTGCGGCGGATGGCGGCGGCATGAACCATTGGCCGTTCATCACTGCCGCCTATCTCGTCGTGCTGCTCGGCACGGTCGGGCTGGCAGCGCTGAGCTATGCGGCGATGCGCCGGGCGGAGGCGGCGGCGGACGCGCTCAAGGGCAATCGCGAATGAAGGCCAAGCACCAGCGGCTGGCCCTCGCGCTGCTCGCGCTGGGCGCGATCCTCGGTGCCTCGGCGCTGGCGATGTCGGCGCTCAAGGACCAGGCGGCGTTCTTCTATGCCCCGGGCGACGTGAAGGGGAAGCCGCTGCCGCTCGACAAGCATGTGCGGCTGGGCGGCATGGTCGAGACGGGCTCGATCCAGCGGCAGGCCGACGGTGTGTCGATCCGCTTCGTGGTGACCGATGGGCAGGCCAGGGTGCCGGTGGCGTTTCGCGGGGTGACGCCGGACCTGTTCAAGGAAGGATCGGGCGTGGTCGCGGAAGGGCGTTTCCAGCCCGATGGCAGCTTCGTCGCCGACAATATCCTGGCGAAGCATGACGAGCGCTACATGCCGCCCCAGGCCGCGGGCAACATGCACGAGACGAAGTCCCTCGAGCAGTGATCGCCGAAGCCGGTCTTGCCGCCCTGTGGCTCGCGACGGGCTTTGCCCTGGTGCAGGTAATGCTTGCCTGGGGGGCGGCCCGGGGTGCGCTGGAAGGCACCGGGGCGGTGGTGATGACCGCGCTGCGCCGGGTGGCAGTCGTCCAGGGCATGCTGGCGCTGGTAGCGTTCGGAGTGCTGATCGCGCTGTTCGTGATGTCGGACATGTCGGTGAAGCTGGTCGTCGAGAACAGCCACTCGATGAAGCCCCTGCTCTACAAGATCGCCGGAGCATGGGGGAACCATGAGGGCTCGATGCTGCTCTGGGTCACCGTGCTGGCGGTGTCCGGGGCCGGGGTGGCGCTGTTCGAGAAAAGGCTGGCGCAGGGCACGCTCGCCGCGACTTTGGGCGCGCAGGCGGCGATTGCGATCGGTTTCTACGCCTTCCTCGCCTTCGCCTCCAATCCGTTCGTGCGGATTAGCCCGCCGCCTCTGGATGGGCAGGGGCTGAATCCGCTGCTGCAGGACCCCGGCCTCGCCTTCCATCCGCCGACGCTCTATCTCGGCTATGTCGGCCTTTCGGTTGCCTTCAGCTTCGCCGTCGGCGCGCTGCTGATGCGCGATGTCGGCCCCGCCTTTGCCAGGGCGATGCGGCCCTGGGTGCTCGGCGCCTGGATCTTCCTGACCATCGGCATCACCGCCGGCAGCTACTGGGCCTATTACGAGCTTGGCTGGGGCGGCTGGTGGTTCTGGGATCCGGTCGAGAATGCCTCGCTAATGCCTTGGCTGGCGGCGACCGCCTTGCTCCATTCGGTGACCGTGCTCGCCACCCGCGACGGGCTGCGCGCCTGGACGGTGATGCTGGCGGTCGTGGCCTTCTCGATGTCGATGATCGGCACCTTCCTGGTCCGCTCGGGCATCCTGATCAGCGTTCACGCCTTTGCCGTCGATCCGACCCGGGGCGGGTTCATCCTCGCGCTGCTCGGCTTCTATATCGGTGGCGCGCTGGCGCTGTTCGGGGCACGGATCGGCACGGTGAAGCAGGGGGCGACCTTCGAGCTGGTCAGCCGCGAAGGCGCGCTGGTGCTCAACAATCTGCTGCTCTCGGTGATCCTCGGCGTCGTCTTCATCGGCACGCTCTATCCGCTGGTCGCACAGGCTGCCGGGGTACAACTCTCGATCGGTGCGCCTTTCTTCGAGAAGGCAGCGGCGCCGGTCGGCCTGGCGCTGGTCGCCGCGACCGCTGCCGGGCCGCTGCTCAAGTGGCGCCGGGACCAGTGGAATGCGCTGTTCGGCAAGCTGCTGGTGCCGGTGGGCGTCGGGGGCATCACCTTCGCGCTCGTCTTCGCGCTCGGCGGGGCGCACTGGATGCCGTTGCTCGCGCTGGGGCTGGCCGTGATGCTTGGCGTCGCCAGCGTGATCCCGCTGATCCGCCGCAACCTGCGCCGCACGCCGCTGCACATCTACGGCATGGTCGTCGCGCATCTCGGCATCGCGGTGAGCATCGCCGGCATGGCCGCCGACGGCGCCTTCAAGACCGAGCGGCTGGCGGCGATCGCGATCGGGCAGAACGTTACCGTCGGGCCATACCGGATCGAGCTTATCAAGGTGCAGCCGGCGGTGGGGCCCAACTGGTCCGCGCTCGAAGCGCACCTCAAGGCGACGCGCAGCGGCGGCGCGCCGTTCGACCTGTTCCCGCAGCAGCGCTTCTTCGCCAATCCGACCACGACCACCAACGAGGCCGCGATCGCCACCGAGCTGGATGGCCAGCTCTACACCGTGATCGGACCGGGGGACGGGCAGGGGCGCTGGCAGGTGCGGCTGTGGTGGAAGCCCTTTGTCACGCTGATCTGGGCCGGCGGTTTCCTGATCGCGCTGGGCGGGCTGCTCTCGCTGGTCGGCCGGGTGCGGCGCGAGCGGCGCGATGCGGAGAATGACGCATGAGGCGGGTGCTGATCTGGGCGCCGCTGGCGCTGTTCGCGCTGGTCTTCGCGCTGGTCGCCAGCGGCCTGCTCAAGCCGGGCGACCGCACGATCCACTCGGCGATGGTCGGCAAACCGGTGCCCGAGCTGGCGCTGAAGCCGCTGCTGGCCGACAGGCCCGGCATCGCCAGCGCCGAGCTGCGCGGCAAGCCGCGGCTGCTCAATGTCTTCGCCAGCTGGTGCATCCCCTGCATCGCCGAGGCGCCGCAGCTGCTCAAGCTCAGGCAGGCCGGGGTGGAGATCGACGCCATCGCCATCCGCGACACGCCCGAGGCGGTGCAGGCCTTCCTGGCACGCAATGGCGATCCCTATGCGCGGATCGGCGACGACCCCACCGGCAAGGCGCAGATCGCCCTGGGCTCGTCGGGCGTGCCCGAGACCTTCCTGATCGACGCGCAGGGCAGGATCGTCGACCAGCATATCGGCGACATCCGTGCCGACGACATTCCCGGCATTCTCGCCAGGCTGGAGGCGGCGAAGTGAGGCGGGCCGCACTCGCGCTTCTGCTGCTGGCGGCGGGGCCTGCGGCGGCGGATTCCAACCTGCCGCCGGCACGGCTCGCCTATACCCAGCTGCCCAATGCCGCGCAGGAGGCCCAGGCCAAGGCGCTGATGGAGACGCTGCGCTGCCTCGTCTGCCAGGGCCAGTCGATCGCCGACAGCGATGCCGAGATGGCCGGCGACATGCGGGCGCTGGTCCGCGAGCGGATCGCCAGGGGCGAGCAGCCGGCGGCGATCCGCAGCTATCTGATCCAGCGCTATGGCGATTATGTCACCTATGACCCGCCGTTCAGCTGGGTGACCGCGCCGCTGTGGATCACGCCGCTGGTGCTGCTGGCGATCGGGCTGCTGCTCGCGCGGCGGCTGTTCCGCAAGGGAGGCGCATGATGGGCTGGCTGATGCTCGCCCTGCTCGCGCTCCTGACCGGGGTTGGGCTCGCCCTGCTGCGCTATCCGCGCAAGCTGTGGAGCGTGCCGGCAACCGCGATCATGCTCGGCGCGGCGGGCTATGCCTGGCAGGGGAGCCCGGGGCTGCCCGGCCATCCGATCGAAGCCGACGCCCAGCCGATCAAGGTCGACCAGGAACTGATCGACATGCGTGACGCGATGTTCGGCAAATACGGCACCTATGCCTGGAGCTACGCCAACCTCGCCGACGGCATGCTGCGCCAGGGCGACCGGCCGCGCTCGGTGATGGTGTGGCAGGGGGCGGTGCGCCAGGTGCCGAACGATGCGGCGCTGTGGACCGGCTTTGGCGGCGCGCTGGCGGAATATGACGGCAACCAGATCTCGCCGGCGGCGCAATTCGCCTTCGACAAGGCGCTGGAACTGGCGCCGCAGCATCCGGGGCCGCCCTTCTTCTACGGCCTCGCGCTGATCCGGGCGAACCGCTTTGCCGAGGCCCGGCCCTGGTGGGAGAAGGCACTGGCGCTGACGCCGGAAAAGGCGAGCTATCGCCAGCAGATCGCGACGCGGCTGCTGATGCTCGACATGTTCCTGCAGGATCTGGCCCAGCGGCAGGGGCAGCAACTGGCCCGGCCCTGATTTCCTACGCGGCTTTGGGTGCGACTCGCGGAAGTACACAAAAGTACACACCAAGAGCGCGTTTTCAGGCCCGCAATTTTGACCTTGTTTACGGGAACGCGATTCATCTCGCACGATTGTTACGCGCGCGCGATCCTATCTTTCCTACAAAGCAAAGAGCGGCCGGAACCAAGGTCCCGACCGCTCCAGCGAACCATGCGAAATCCTACATCACAAGCAGGCTGATCAGCCTGCCCATGCCTCGTAGGGAAGGTCGAGATCGTCGGCGACGGCCTTGAACGCGATCTTGCCCTTGTAGACGTTGAGGCCGTTGGCGAGGTGCTTGTCGGCCTTCATCGCGCCCTCGGCGCCGAGATTGGCCAGCTTGAGCACGAAGGGCAGCGTCGCATTGTTGAGCGCGAAGGCCGAGGTGCGGGCGACGGCGCCCGGCATGTTGGCGACGCAATAATGGATCACGCCGTCGACTTCATAGACGGGGTTGTCATGCGTGGTCGCATGGCTGGTCTCGAAGCAGCCGCCCTGGTCGATCGCGATGTCGACCAGCACCGAGCCGCGCATCATCGTCTTGAGCATGTCCTTGGTGACCAGCTTCGGTGCCGCGGCACCCGGCACCAGCACCGCGCCGATCACGACCTGCGAGGTCTTCACGGCTTCGGCGATCGCGGCCTTGGAGGCATAGGCGGTCTTGATCTGGCTGCCGAAATGCATGTCGAGCTCGGCCAGGCGCTCATTGTTGATATCGTAGATGGTGACGTCGGCGCGCTGGCCGGTCGCCATCTGCGCGGCGTTGATGCCCGAGACGCCGCCGCCGAGGATCGCGACCTTGCACGGTGCCACGCCCGGGACGCCGCCGAGCAGCTCGCCGCGGCCGCCCTGTTCCTTCTCGAGATAGTGCGAAGCGACCTGGACCGACATGCGGCCGGCGACTTCGGACATCGGCTTGAGCAGGGGCAGCGCGCCCGAGTTCGAGGTGACGGTCTCGTAGGCGATGCAGGTCGCGCCCGAGGCCATCAGGCCCTCGGCCTGCGGCTTGTCGGCGGCGAGGTGGAGATAGGTGAACAGCACATGGCGCGGCTCGAGCAGGGCGATTTCCTGCGCCTGCGGCTCCTTGACCTTCACGATCATGTCCGAGCCGGCGAAGACGGCGGCGGCATCGGGGGCGATCGTGGCGCCGACGGCGGTATAGGCCGAATCGTCGAAATCGATGCCCATGCCGGCCTTGGTCTCGACCAGCACTTCATGGCCGGCATGGACAAGCTCGGCCACCGAAGCCGGGGTCAGGCCGACACGATATTCGTGATTCTTGATTTCCTTGGGAACGCCGATGCGCATGGAAGCCTCTCCGTGAATTGGGTTGGCACGCACGATATAGCATGGATCGCGGCAAATCCCTGCAAAGATGTGACAGGCGGCCGGGGCGTGTGCATGAATTCACTGTATTGGGCGTAAAAACCGGCTATCCATGCAGGATGGACAGGATCGACGCAGCTATCCTTAAGTCGCTCGCCGCAGATGCGCGGGCGCCGGTGAGCGCAATCGCCACCCAGGTGGGGCTTTCGCAGTCCGCCTGCACGCGGCGCATCCAGGCGCTGGAGGCCTCGGGCCATGTCCAGGGCTATGGCGCGCGACTCGGCCACCGGCGGCTGGGCTTCCGGATCACCGCGCTTGTCGACATCACGCTGGGAACGCAGGTGGAGGAAGACCTGGCGCGGTTCGAGGCGGCGGTGGCGCAGATCGACGGGGTGGTGGAATGCGCACTGGTCTCGGGCGGGCAGGATTACCGGCTCAAGATCCTGGCGCGCGACCTCGACGATTATGAGCGGCTGCACCGCGAGCATCTCGGGCGGTTGCCCGGCGTGGTGACGATCAACTCGAGCTTCGTGCTGCGCGCGATCCCGACGCGGAGCGAGGCGGAGGCGCTGTTCGGGGGGCGGTGACGGGAAGAGTGCGCAATCGGTTGTCGCGCCTCACTCTCCTGCGTTCTGGTGTAATGGGCTCTTAGGTGAGTGGCCAGATTTTTCGTGTCAGCAGGAAATCGTCGTCCACCATGTAAGTTTGGAAGAATTCATAGTGGCCAAAAATACTTTCCAGCCCCGGTGCATATCCGGCCGAATGGGTCATTTCATAGAAAATATGAGAGAGCCATCTCACTACCGAAAGCGTGTAGAAGCGACCGTACTTCTGGGCCCACTTCGTCTGTCCCGTACGTTCAGAAGCAACCGCTAGGTCAGACATGATCTGACCGGTTTCGTTGGTGAAGAGAACAAACGTGGCATGGCCAATCATAGCATTGGCTAGTGCGGCGCGTTGCTTAACGCCGTCCTCGGCGCGCTTGCCTCGATAATGCTTATCTAAGATCGGCTCGACAACCTCGGTCCACCACTTGTTCACTGGCTCGTTTGCAAGATTGAATAAGGGATTTCCGATGGCCTCGAAATTGGCGTATCGCCCTGTGGAAGCATCCGAGAATGCATCCAGGCAATTGATCACTGCTCCGCAAATTGGATGATCCGGGCCAATGTGAGGAACGGAGATGCCGCGTTTTGCTGCAATCCCCCCTCCCTGTGCAACTAGCTCTTTCAGCTTGTGGCTGTACTTTCTGACAAACGATTGATTTGGAAGCTTTCCCCTATTATCAATTGCATAATCGGCGATCAAGATAAGCTTCGATAGGCGCTCTATGCCTATGGAAAGACCAAAGAACGCCGTGTAATAATCACCAAACCCGCTGCCATAACTTGCTCGACCTAGAGCTGTGGCTCCGGATCCTATAATTTGGCTTACCAATGAAGCCTCGCGATGCAGCGCGTTCCACTCAGGAATCGTAAAAGGATCGGGCCTGTTCATAGGTGAAATGTATCGGATATTTGATCCTGCGACTACCTGTGTGGAGAGAGTTTGTAGGCGCGCGGAAAGATGGAGTGACTAGGAGAAGTTTCTTCGTTTACTTCGCCCCGGGCAGCTTGATCCCCAGCAGCACCAGCCGCTCCCCGGTGATGCCGAACCAGTGCGGCACCCCCGCCGGCACCAGGATCACGTCGCCGGGGCCGAGTGTGCGGGTGGTGCCGCCTTCGATGCGGCTGCCGTCGATCAGGCCGGGGTTGCGGGTCGTCGGTTCCGCCAGGGTGCCGCCCGAGACCAGGGTGCCGGTGCCTTCGAGCACGATCGCATATTCCGCCTCGGCCGGATGGACGGCGGGGCGGCCGGGCTTCTTCCAGATCTCGATTGCCGCCACGCGCGCGCCGTCGCGGACCAGCGGGCGCCACATAAAGCCCTGGTCGGGCTTCATCTCGGCGAGCATCGCGCGGGTCTGGGCCTGCACGTCCGCGCCGCCGGCGAAAGCGGTGGGATCGGTGGTCGTCTGGGCGGAGGCGATGCCGGGCACGCATGCGAGGGTGAGCGCGAGTGTCATGCCAAGGGTCTTCACGCGTCTCTCCTCAAGCCGGTCTGTTTGCGCCAAGACATAAGAAGCGGGACCTCGGGTCAAGCCCGGGGTGACGGGGAAGGGCTACGACCTTAGCCGTGCTTGCGGCGGCGGAAGTTTCGCGCAACGCCCTCGGCAGGGAGAGTCGAACGATGCGGATTGCTCATGTGCTTGGCCTGGTGGCGACCGTGCTGGCGCCGCTTCCCGCTGTCGCCCAGTCGCTGGCGACGGTGGAGCGCAACGGCGCGTTCGTCGCGGTCGAGCCCTATGCGCCGAACATCGTGCGGGTGACGATCTCGCTCGACCGGGCGCTGAGCGATGCCGGGCCGGGCCATGGCATCTCGGGCAAGGCCGATGCGAAGGGCTGGACCCATAAGGCGGACGGCGGCGGCGATGTGTTCGCATCGCCCGCGCTGACGCTCACCGTCGATCCGCAGCCCTGGCCCAAGGCGCCGAGCCAGATGGAGCGCTATTTCGTGCCGTCGCTGCCCCGGGTCTCGCTGTCGGTGCGGGCGCCGGACGGTCGGCTGCTCACCAAGATGACCGGGTGGGAGCTGGCGCCGCATACCGTCAACGGCGAGAAGACGTTCAAGGCCGGGGCGAGCTTCGCGGCGCCGCAGGACGAGCATTATTACGGGCTCGGCCAGAACCAGGAAAGCACCGGCCCGCTCGACCTGCGCGGGCGGACGATCGACTGCCGGCATTATTACGACGCGCCGGCGGGCGAGACGGTGTGCATCCCGTTCCTGATGACCAACAAGGGCTATGCGGTGGTGTGGGACAATCCATCCGCCACCCTCGTCTCGCCGGGGCTGCATGGCAGCACGCATTGGCAGTCCGAAGTGGGCGAGCGGGTTTCCTTCTTCGTCATCACCGGGGCGACCACAGACGAGATCTATGCCGGCTATGCCCGGCTGACCGGTGACACGCCGCTGCCGCCCAAGGCCGCGTTCGGGCTGATCCAGAGCAAGGCGCGCTACGAGAGCCAGAAGGAGCTGCTGGGCGTGGCCGAGGGCTATCGCAGCCGCGGCTATCCGCTCGACGTGATGGTGCTCGACTGGTTCTACTGGACGCGGATGGGGCAGCTCGACATCGATCGGAGCTATTTCCCGGACCCCGCCGGCATGAACAAGCAGCTCCACGATGCGGGCATGCACAGCATCATCAGCGTGTGGCCGCGCTTCGAGCGGGAATCGCGCTATTTCAACATGCTGAGCGCCAAGGGCTGGCTGCTGAAGGACAAGGACGGCAACACGGTCGACGGACTGCCGGTGCGCGCGGACCGGGCAGGGGCGCTGCTCGACAGCACCAATCCGGAGGCGCGTTCGTGGTTCTGGGAGAAGATCCGCGACAATATCGCCAGCCAGGGCTTCGACTGGTTCTGGCTCGACGAGACCGAGCCCGACCTGGTGCCCGACGGCAATTTCTATTCGATCGGATCGGGCGATCGCTATCACAACCTCTATCCGCTGGTGCACACCTCCAGCGTGGCGGAAGGATCGGCGCGAGACCGGCCGGACTTCCGCAACCTGATCCTCGCCCGCGCCGCCTATCTCGGCACCCAGCATAGCGGCGCGATCTTCTGGTCCTCGGATGTGCAGGCGACCTGGGAAGCGCTGCGCCGCCAGGTGCCGGCCGGGCTCAACTTCACTGCGAGCGGCCATGCCTATTGGAGCAGCGACACCGGCGGCTGGCAGTGGCCGAACGGCCCGGCGGCGGAGCTCCCGGTGCTGCTCGATCCGGCGGGTGCCACCGCGATGGGCGCGGATTACAAGGATTATCCCGAGCTGTTCACGCGCTGGTTCGCCTACAATGTCTTCACCCCGACCTTGCGCATCCATGGCCAGCGGCCGGGAACCGCGATCTGGGAATATGGCGCCGCGGCCGAGCCGGTGCTCGCGAAGTTCCTGCGGCTGCGCTACGCGCTGATCCCCTATCTCTATTCGCTCGGATACCGCACGCACGAGACCGGCGCGCCGTTCATGCGCGCGCTGTTCATGGACTTCCCCGACGATCCCAATGTCGTGAACCTGGGCGACGAATATATGTTCGGCCCGGCCTTCCTGGTCGCGCCGGTGACCGAGCAGGGGGTGACCTCGCGGCGGGTCTATCTGCCGGCCGGCAGTGACTGGTATGACTATTGGACCGAGGAGAAGCATGTCGGTGGCCAGTGGGTGACCGTCGCTGCGCCGATCGACCGGATCCCGCTGTTCGTCCGCGCCGGATCGATCGTGCCGCTGGGCGCGCAGGTGCCGAACACCGCGGCGCGACAGCCGCTGGAGAGCATCCGCGTCTATCCGGGCCGTGACGGCAGCTTCACCCTGTTCGACGATGACGGCGTGACCAACGCCTATCGCAAGGGGGCGGGGACGCGAATCACGCTGCGCTGGGACGAAGCGGGCAAGCGGCTTTCGGCTTCGGGCAAGCTTCCGGGCGGGCAGGATGTCCAGTCGCTGGTGCGACTCGCGGGCGCATCTTCGGCGCCCAGGTGACCGGCATATCTTTTCGTACCGGAACCAGCGGGGCCCCTTGCGCGTCGGGCCTTGCGTAACGACATTCGTTGATTGCCTTTGCTGCGCGTGCTAACGGCGCGCCCGCAATTAGAAGATCGAGAACGCAGGTCGCATGACCAGGTCCGTTTCCTTTCCGACGCGACACCCGCGCCCGTGAACATCCCGAAAGAAGGAGCCGATGAGTCGGCTCCGGCTCCGCTCGACGCGCATGCTGCGCATGGCCACAGCCTCGATGGCACGTGGAAGCTCGCCATCGGTGCGATCGGTATCGTCTTCGGCGATATCGGCACCAGCCCGCTCTACGCGTTCCGCGAGACCTTTGCCGGGCACCACAAGCTCGACCTCGACACGCTGCACATCATGGGCGTTATCAGCCTGATGTTCTGGTCGATGATGGTCGTGGTGACGCTGAAATACGTCACGATCATCATGCGGGCGGACAATAAGGGCGAGGGTGGCAGCCTGGCGCTGCTCGCGCTGATCTCGCGCAGCAGCGGTAATGCCAAGCGCTGGACGCAGGGCATCGTGCTGCTCGGCGTGTTCGCCACCGCGCTCTTCTATGGCGACTCGATGATCACCCCGGCGGTGTCGGTGCTGTCGGCGGTCGAGGGCCTGTCAGTCGCCGCGCCGGCTTTCACCAAGCTGGTGCTGCCGATCGCGGTGGTGATCCTAGTGCTGCTCTTCTCGATCCAGCGGACGGGCACGTCGCGGGTCGGCGCCTTTTTCGGCCCGATCATGCTGTTCTACTTCCTGACGATCGCGACTCTGGGCACGCTGAGCCTGGTCCAGACGCCGACGATCCTCAACGCGCTGCTGCCGCACCATGCGCTGATGTTCTTCGCCGCCGATCCGTTCCGCGCCTTCCTGGCGCTTGGCTCGGTCGTGCTCGCCGTCACCGGCGCCGAGGCGCTGTACGCCGACATGGGCCATTTCGGCCGCAAGCCGATCCGCATCTCGTGGCTGTGGTTCGTGCTGCCGGCGCTGATCCTCAACTATATGGGGCAGGGCGCGCTGCTGATGCGCGATCCCTCGGCGCTGCACAGCCCGTTCTACGAGCTGGCGCCGGAAGTGCTGCAGTTCCCGCTCGTCATCCTGGCGACCATGGCCGCGGTGATCGCGTCGCAGGCAGTGATCTCGGGTGCCTTCTCGGTCACCCAGCAGGCGATCCAGCTCGGCTTCGTGCCGCGCCTGCGCATCGAGCATACCAGCGCCTCGACCGCCGGGCAGATCTACATCCCGCTCATCAACTGGGCGCTGATGATCATGGTGATCCTGCTCGTCCTGACCTTCCAGACCTCGTCGAACCTCACCGCCGCCTACGGCATCGCCGTCACCGGCGCGATGCTGATCGACAACTGCCTGCTGGCAGTGGTGCTGTTCGGGCTGTGGAAGTGGAAGAAGCGCTATGCGATCCCGCTGCTCGCGTTGTTCTTCACGGTCGACCTCGCTTATTTCGCCGCGAACCTGACCAAGGTGCCCGATGGCGGCTGGTTCCCGCTGTTCATCGGCTTCGTGGTGTTCACCCTGCTGACCACCTGGTCGAAGGGCCGCCAGCTGATGATCAACCGGCTTCGCGAAAGCGCGATGCCGATCAAGATCTTCATCACCTCGGCAGCGACCACCGCGACCCGCGTGCCGGGCACTGCGGTGTTCATGACCTCGACGCCCGAGGGCGTGCCGCATGCGCTGCTGCACAACCTCAAGCACAACAAGGTGCTGCACGACCGGGTGATCCTGCTCACGGTCAAGATCAAGGACGTGCCCTATGTCCCTGACGAGAATCGCATGATGCTCGAGGACCTGGGGCAGGGCTTCCACCGCATGATCCTGGCTTATGGCTTCATGCAGGAGGCCGACGTTCCCGCAGCGCTCAAGTCGGTCAACGCGTGCGGCGCCGAGTTCAAGATGATGGAGACCAGCTTCTTCCTGGCGCGTCAGACGCTGCTGCCCTCGGCCCGGCCGGGGATGATGATCTGGCGCGAGAAGCTGTTCGCCTGGATGCTGCGCAACGCCGAAAGCGCGATGGAATTCTTCCGCCTGCCGACCAATCGCGTGGTCGAGCTGGGCAGCCAGGTGGAAATCTGATCTCGGAATCCGACCGTACCTGCCTTTCCCCGGCGAAGGCCGGGGCCCAGACTTGGACTCTGGTAGAGCGCTGCCGCGCTCGAGATTTGCCGGCGCTGGACCCCGGCCTTCGCCGGGGAAAGGCTTTGGTGGGCAAGTGAATCTGGAACCAAGACCTGCCCCCCTGATCGTCACGGCGCTGTTCGGGCGGCAGGACCAGGCCTGGTTCAACGCGCTGCGCCGTGAACATTATCCGCCCGAGCGCAACGTGCTCGACGCGCATTTGACGTTGTTCCACCAGTTGCCGCCCTCGGTGGCGGACGAGCTCAAGCACCGGCTGTCGGTCGAGACGCGCGGGGTGCGGGCGCCGCGCGCGAAGGTGACCGGCCTGATGTCGCTGGGCGGGGGCGTGGCCTATCGAATCGAGGCGCCCGAGCTGGTGGCGATTCGCGAAGGGCTGGTCGATGCCTTTGCCGGGCTGTTGACGCCGCAGGATGCCGGGCGCTGGCGCCCGCACGTCACGATCCAGAACAAGGTGCGGCCGGTGCTGGCCAAGGCGGTGCTGGCCGCATTGGCGCGCGATTTCGTGCCGCGCGAGGTGGAAATCGCGGGCCTGGCGAGCTGGCAGTATCGCGGCGGGCCCTGGGAAGCACATTCCCGTCACATGTTCGCTTGACCTTGGGCGACGCCGGACCTATTGGGCCCCCTCGCTTGGCCGCAAAGCCCTTCGATGGGGCGGAGTAGCTCAGTTGGTTAGAGCAGCGGAATCATAATCCGCGTGTCGGGGGTTCAAGTCCCTCCTCCGCTACCAAGCGACTTCCGAAGATCGGAACCCCATGATCGATTTGCACCAATCCGCCGAGCTGCTGCTCGGTTCGGGCGTGCGCGCCGCGCGGCGGGTTTCGGGGGGCGATCTTTCCACGGTCTTCGCGCTCGACCTTGCCGATGGACGGCGCATCATCGCCAAGCTGGGGCCGGACGTCGCCATCGAGGCGGGGATGCTTCGGGCCATGGCGGCAAGCGGCGCGCCGGTGCCCAAGGTCTTCGCCGTCGAGGACGGATTGCTGCTCATGGAGCGCGTGGAGGCGGGGAGCGGGCCGTCCGGGGCCTGGGACGGGCTCGCGGACGCGCTGGCGCTGCTCCATGCGCGCCGGGGCCCGGACTATGGCTGGGACTGCGACTATGGCTTTGGTCCCGTTGCCATCCCCAATGGCCGCAACCGCGACTGGGCCGCGTTCTGGGCGGACAATCGGCTGCGTTGCCACCTGCCGCATGTCGATCGGCGGCTGGCGCCCCGGCTGGAAGCGCTGGCGGACCGCTGCGGCGAGCTGTTGCCGCGCGAGCCGGCGCCGGCATTGCTGCATGGCGATTTGTGGGGCGGCAATGTGCTGGTCGCGAACGGGCGCGTGACGGGGCTGATCGACCCGGCCTGCTATCATGGCGATCGCGAGGTCGATGCGGCGATGCTCACGCTCTTCGACCATCCGCCGCCAAGCTTCTTCGATCGGCTCGCGCTGAGCCAGGGCTGGGAGCGCCGGCAGCCGCTCTATCGGCTCTGGCCCCTGCTGGTGCATCTCCGCCTGTTCGGGCCGAGCTATCGCGACGCGGTCGATGCGGAGCTCGCGGCGCTGGGCTTCTGAGCCGCGTGGGCGGGCGCGCCGTGCTGGGGACCCGGCGCACCCGCCCGTCGCAGCGCGGAGGGGCAGGGCGCTGCGCTTGCGCCCGGCCGGGGGGATGTCCGGGCACCCCTTGTTCTTGCCGATTCGTGCAGATCTCGCGATCCCGCACGGGCGTCGTCTGGCTCACCCATTCGGGGTGATGCAGGGCGATGGGGAAGCCGATCGCGGTCAGGGTGATCGAAGCGGCGGGCTAGAAGGCCTTTCCGGGGCCAAGCCAAAGCTGTTGTCCACAGCCATTGCGGCCCGGGCGACACTACCCATGTTGCCTCTTGCCTTTCGGAGCCCCTAGATGCGGGGCCCAGCGATTTCGCCAGCCAATTCTGGAAACCATGATGACCGCCACCCATTCGACTCGCATGCTTATCCTCGGTTCCGGCCCGGCCGGCCTCACCGCCGCCATCTATGGCGCGCGCGCGGGCATGGCGCCGATCGTGGTGCAGGGCATCCAGCCTGGCGGCCAGCTGATGACCACCACCGATGTCGAGAATTATCCCGGCTTCCGCGACGTGATCCAGGGCCCCTGGCTGATGCAGGAGATGCAGGCGCAGGCCGAGCATGTCGGCGCGCAGATGATGTGGGACACGATCGTCGAGGTCGACGTCTCGCAGCGCCCGTTCCGCATGGTCGGCGACAGCGGCACGGTCTATCTCGGCGACGTCCTCGTGATCGCCACCGGTGCCCAGGCCAAGTGGCTGGGCCTAGATTCGGAGCGGCTGCTCCAGGGCAAGGGCGTGAGCGCCTGCGCGACCTGCGACGGCTTCTTCTTCCGCGGCAAGAAGGTCGCGGTGATCGGCGGCGGCAACACCGCGGTGGAAGAGGCGCTCTACCTCACCAACCACAGCCATGACGTGACCGTGATCCACCGCCGCGACTCATTCCGCGCCGAGAAGATCCTGCAGCAGCGCCTGTTCGCCAATGAGCGGATCAACGTGTTGTGGAACAAGAAGGTCGAGCGCTTCATCGGCGGTGGCCAGCCCGAGGGGCTGGTCGGCATCGAGCTGAAGGACATGGAGACTGGCGAGCTGTCGACGATCGACGTCGATGGCGGCTTCGTCGCGATCGGCCACCATCCGGCGACCGAGCTGTTCCGTGGCCATATCGACCTCGACGATGACGGGTACATCAAGGTCGAGATCGGCACGACCAAGACCAGCGTGCCCGGCGTGTTCGCGTGCGGCGACGTGATGGACAAGCATTACCGCCAGGCGGTCACCGCCGCCGGCACCGGCTGCATGGCGGCGCTCGACGCCGAGCGTTTCCTGGCCGAGGCGGACTTCGAGACCGTCGTCCAGCACGCGGCGGAGTAATCTCTGCCGTCATCCCGGCGAAAGCCGGGATCTCGTGCCGCGGGCGCTAGTTGCCTGAGACCCCGGCTTTCGCCGGGGTGACGAGTTGGGCGAGCACGCGCTGGAGCAGCCAGTCCTTGTCGGTGGCGCTGGCGAAGCTGTGGCTGGCGCTGTCGAGCGTTTCGACCCTCGTCCGCGCGCGCGCGGCCTCGAAGGCCTGGCCTTTCAGGGCATCCGCGAAAGCAATGGCGGTATTGTCGCCCTTTGCGAGCAGGATCGTCACCGGCACTTCGGCCGAGCCCAATGCCGCGGCGAGGCGCGCGGTCAGTCCGGCGAGGGCTTCGGGCGGCTTCTGCGAGGCCTTGCGCAAGCCCTTGAGCAGCTTCGCGATGTTCACGCCCCCGCGTAGCAGGCGCAGCCACTCCTTCGGGTCGCGCAGCCTGGCGGCATAGTGCGAGCGGATCGCGGCGGCGGGCGGCAGCGCGTCGGTCGGCTCGATCGCCCAGGGGTTGGCGAGCAGCAGCGCATCGATGCCCGCCTGCGCGTGGAAGAAGGCGAGGGCGGTGGCGGCGTCGCAATTGCCGAAGGCGAGGATGCGCTCGGCGCCCGCGTCGCGCAGGGCCTGGGCGGCGGCGGCGATGTCCTGGGCGCTGCCTTCATAACCGCCATTGGTGCCTGTCGAATCGCCGATGCCGCGGCGATCGAAGCGGAGGACCGGGTGGCCGGCATGGGCGACGCGCGCGGCGAGCAGGGCCATGCCGCGATGCGCGCCGATGCGGATCTCGTTGCCGCCGGAGACGATCAGCAGCCCGGTCCTGCCCGGTGCCGCATCTAGCGTGGCGGCGAGCGTATCGCCTTCACAAGGAACGGAAATCAGCCTTCGCATGCGCGCGCCCAGGCGGCGATGTCGTCGGCGAGCAGCGCGGCGAGCGCGGGATCATTGTCCGGCTCGGTGCGGCGCCAGAGCGGCGCGCCGGGAACCTTGTGGTCGGCGGGGCGGGGATCGCTTTCGAGCCGCACCACGCGGCGCGGCGTGACCGATTCGGCGAAGGGCTGCAGCCCCTCCAGCTCGGCGAGCAGATCGGCGGAGACGAGATTGCCGGCGATCTCGATCCGGGCGGCATTGTCGGGCCATTGGCCCTCGTGGATGCGCCGGAGCTCGCGCAGGAGATCGCTGCCGTCCTGCGGCGCCAGATGCCACCGGCCCGACGCGAGCGACCGGGCATCGAGCAGCGCGCCGCTGCGGATGCCGAGCACATAGGCGGCGCGGCCCTCGGCAAGGACATGGTCGACGACGCCGCCAAACGCTTCCTGCATCCGCAGAAAACCGAGCGTTTCCAGCGCCATCAGGCTCTCGCCCTGGCCAGGCATGTCCGGCAGCGCACCCCCGATCCCACGCTCGGCGAGCAGGCGGAGCAGGGTGACCGCGAAGGTGCGGGTGCGGTTGGCTTCCTCGAACAGCGGCAGCGCCGCGACCACGACCGGGCCGTTCGACGGACCGAAGCGAAGCATCGCCTCCTGTCCCCCGGCCCAGTCGTAGCGATCGGTCATCCGAGCGCCTTGGCCGAGGCGAAGCGGGTGAGGGCGCCGAAGCTCTCGAGCATCTCGCCATCGACCTCGTCATCCTCGATCAGGATGCCGAGCCGGTCCTCCAGCTCGGTGAGCACGCCCGCCACCGCGAGCGAGTCGAGCTCGGGCAGCGCGCCGAACAGAGGCGTGTCCGCACGGAATTCCGCGACTCTGTCGGCACTTAGGCCCAGTACGTCGCGCAGGACCGCGCGAACGGTGTTTTCGACTTGGAGCGACCCATCGGGCTGCAATGATCTTCCCCTGACCGGTTTTTCGTCCCCGTAAGGCTTGGCGCGGGCGCTGCCAAGTATAAGGGTGGACAGGTGATCGCCCTCGACTCGCTTCCTCGGCCGCTCGACACCCTGCCATCGCGGGGTAAGCCCGATGCCATTGCCCTGGAAGACAAAGCCGGGACAATGACTTACGCCGAGCTTGAAGCCTCCGTGGGTGAGATGGCCGCGGCGCTGCGCGACCTGGGGCTCGAACCCGGCGACCGGGTGGCGACCTGGCTGCCCAAGACGCGGACCGCCTGCCTGATGCCGTTGGCGGCGGTCAGGGCGGGGCTGGTGCATGTGCCGGTCAACCCGGTGCTCAAGCGGGCGCAGGTGGCGCATATCCTGGCCGATTCGGGGGCGCGGGCGCTGGTCAGCCAGACTGTACGCCTCCAGGCACTCGAAGTTGGCGATGTTAGCGATACGTGCCGGGTGATCGAGGAAACTTCGCTCACCTCGAACCGGTCGCTTCCAGCCTCGGATGTTGACACCGACGCCCTCGCGGCGATCCTCTACACCTCGGGTTCGACCGGAAAACCCAAGGGCGTGATGCTGAGCCACGCCAATTTATGGTTGGGCGCCATCAGCGTAGCGCATTATCTTGCGATCGCGCCCGACGACCGGGTCCTCGGCGTGCTGCCGCTAAGTTTCGACTACGGACAGAACCAGTTGCTCTCGACTTGGGCCGCCGGCGCCCGCGTCGTGCCGCTCGACTATCTGACCGCGCGCGACGTCATCAAGGCGGTCGAGCGGTTCGGCATCACCACGCTCGCCGGGGTGCCGCCGCTCTGGGTGCAGCTGCTCGAAGCCGAATGGCCGGTTGAGACCGCATCTGAACTCAAGCGCCTAACCAACTCCGGCGGTGCGCTGACCCCGCGGATGATCCGCGACCTGCGGGCGCGCTTCCCCGATGCCGACCTCTATCCGATGTACGGGCTGACCGAGGCGTTCCGATCGACCTATCTCGATCCCGCGCTGGTCGATGCCCATCCGGACGCAATCGGCAAGGCGATCCCGTTCGCGGAGGTGCTGGTGGTGGGGCCGGACGGGGCGCCGGCCGAGCAGGGCGAGCTGGTCCATGCCGGGCCGCTGGTCGCCCAGGGCTATTGGCAGGACCCGGAACGTACCGCGCAGCGCTTCAAGCCAGCCCCTTCATACGCCGAAAGTGGCGGCATGGCCGTTTGGTCCGGCGACACGGTGCGGCTGGGCGCGGACGGGCTGCTGCGCTTCGTCGGGCGCGACGACGAGATGATCAAATCGGCCGGCAACCGGATCAGCCCGACCGAGATCGAGGAAGCCGTGCTCTCCGGCGGGGAGACGGGCGAGGCGGCGGCATTCGGCGTGGCGGACGAACGGCTGGGCCAGGCGATCGTGGTGATCGCGCGCGGCGACGGCAGCACGGAAGCGGCGCTGCGCAACCGGTTGCGGCGCGACCTGCCGAGCTTCATGCAGCCGGTGCGCTACGATTGGCGTATGGAACTGCCCAGAAACGCCAATGGCAAGCTGGACCGGACGGCGCTGCGGGCGAGTTTGGGTGCGTAATTCGCGTCATCCCGGCGCAAGCCGGGATCTTGTGCAACCGGGCGTGCGCTTGCGGCCTGAGATCCCGGCTTTCGCCGGGATGACGATTGGGGACTGAATGACCGTTACCGCGAAACCGTTTGGCCCGATCCCGCCCGAGTTCGCCGAGTTGCGCCAGCTTTTGTGGCTGGATGTGCAGACTCCGGCCTATGTCTATGATTTCGCGGTAATCGAGGCGCGGATCGCGCTGCTGCGCGCGGCGCTGCCCGCGAAGGTGGGCGTGCATTATGCGATCAAGGCCAACCCGCTGCCGGCGCTGCTCGAGCGGATCGCGCCGCTGGTCGACGGAATGGACGTCGCCTCGGCGGGCGAGATGGGGCGGGCGCTTGACGTCATGGCGGCAAGCCACATCAGCTTTGCCGGTCCGGGCAAGCGCGATGCCGAGCTGGAAGCGGCGATCCGCGCCGGAGTGACGATCAACCTGGAATCGCTCGCCGAGGGACAGCGTGCGCTGGGGATCGGCAAGGCGCTGGGCGTGACGCCGCGGCTGGCCGTGCGGGTGAACCCCGATTTCGAGCTGCGCGGATCGGGCATGAAGATGGGCGGGCGTGCATCCCCCTTTGGAATCGAAAGCGCGCACGTGCCCGAGCTGGTGCGCGCGCTGCGCGGCGAGGGTGCCGAGTGGCGCGGGCTGCACATCTTCGCCGGATCGCAGTCGCTCGACACCGAGGCGATCATTGCGACCCAGGCGGCGACGATCGACCTGGCGGCGCGGCTGGCCGACGAGATCGGCGCGGTGCCGCCATTGGTCAATCTGGGCGGCGGTTTCGGCATCCCCTATTTCCCGGGCGACACGCCGGTGGACGTCGGCGCGATCGGCGCGGCGCTGGCCGGGGCGGTGTCGCGGCTCGACAGCGACTATGCGATCGAGCTCGGCCGCTGGCTGGTCGGCGAGGCGGGGGTGTACCTCGCCCGGGTGATCGACCGGAAGGAGAGCCAGGGCGAGACCTTCCTGATCGTCGAGGGCGGACTCAACCATCACCTGGCCGCGACGGGCAATTTCGGCACCGTGGTGCGGCGCAACTACCCGATCGCGGTGGCGCATCGGATGCAGGATGCGCCGGAAGAGGTGGTGACGGTGGTCGGGCCGCTGTGCACCCCGCTCGACCGGCTGGCCGACCGGGTGGCGCTGCCGCGCGCCGAAGTGGGTGACATGATCGCGGTGTTCGCGTCGGGCGCATATGGCGCGACGGCGAGCCCGAGCGCGTTCCTGGGGCATCCGGCGGCGGTGGAGCTGGTCGTCTAGGGGACCAGCAAGAATTCCTGTCTTCGGAACCGCTATAGCCCAGGCGTTGGGCGCGGCCGGGGAAATGAACCGTTCGCGTTGGATTCTTCACTGGTCGTTGAGGCTTCCCGGCCAGAAGTCGCGGCATGGCACGATTCCTGGCTCTGTACCTGATCGTTACTGGGGTCGCCGCGGTTATCGCCCTGAGCATGCCGTCGCTGGTGCTGATCGGCATGTTCCTCCTGCTCGTGCCGGGGTTGCTGCTCTGGTTCGCGCCGACGGGGTTCCTGTGGGGCGTGGTGTTCGCCGCGATCTGGTTCGGCCTGAGGCCGATGGCCGGCGACTGGCAGGCGCGCGTGGTGGCGGGGCTGGGCACGGTGGCGGTGATGTGGCTGATCCCGCAGCCGAGCATCGCGCTGAGCCGGGCGAAGCTCGCCGAAGCGACGCTGCCGGACGTGATGCCGGCCGCGCCGCTGGCCTTTGCCGGCGATGTGCGGATCGACCTGCCTTCGCTCAGCCAGGAACCCTATGATCCCGAGCATCCGAATGCGCCGCGGCTGATCGGCTGCAACGGCATCTGCGCGGCGGCGCTGTTCACCGACGGGGTGAAGAGCGTGACGGTGGGCAAGAGCGAATATGTGAGCCCGCCGCCCATCCGGGGCAGGCCGTCCTCGCCGCGCGCGCCCGAGTTCCGCACCTTTGTCCGCCTGCCGCACAAGGCGTGCGAGACCAGCCTGCAGCCGACCGATGCCGAGGGGATCGGCCTGAAATATCCCGAGGCCAGCACCAAGCTGGCCGAGTGGAATCTGCGCCTTTCGACAAGCGACTGCATCACCTCGGCGCCGACGCCGGACCGGTTCGACCTGCATATGGTCCAGTCGTCCGGAACGCTCTTCGGCCAGCGCAGGGAGCGCGCGGACTGGGCATCGGCGGCGGATGCGGTAACCTTCGAGCAGATCGAGATACGCGGGCGCGACAACGCCGTGCTGCTGCGCAAGCGCATCGTGCGCACCGAAGCGATGGCGGCGCCGCTCTCGATCGGCTTCGGCTCGAACTTCAACAATTTCGGACCAGGCTGGAGCCGGGCGACGCTTTCCAATGCCCCGCGCCATGCGCAGATCGATCCCGGCGCCTTGCTGATGGCGCATACCCGGCTGGCGGTGCGGGTCGACAAGGATGCGACGCTGAAGCAGGCGCGGGCGCGGCTGCAGGCGATGCTGGGCGACCCGCGAGTGACGGCCGAGGACAGCGGCTGGGCGAGCGTCGAGGTCTATTTTACCGGGCTGGGGAAAACGCTCGACCCGGCGGATCGCGCGCTGATCCCGGCGCTGGTCCGCGACCCGCGGAACCGCCATTTCCGCGGGATTTGGGATGCGATCCGGGCGCTGGGGCCGGAGGGCGCGATCCTGCGCGCGCCCTTTGTCGAGCGGCTGGCTTCGGATCCGAAGCCGGCGGAGGAGACGCGCTATCTTGGCCGGGCGATCGACAAGCTGCCGGCGGACATCTTCGCGGTGCCGAGCGACGCGGAACGCGCGTTGCTGGACGATCCCGCGCTGCGGGTGCGGGCGCCGGGGCTGGTCATGCGCCAGGCCGATCGCGGCGCGGCGGCGGTGCCCGCGCTGCTGGCGATCCTCGACTATCATGCGCGCAACCCCGCCTCGGCATCGTCCCGCACCACCGGCGACGCGCCCGACCGGGTGATGATCGATGCGGTGCGTGTTGCGCTGTGCCGGCTGGGGCCGCAGGGCGCGAGCGCGCTGCCCCGGCTCGCGGCGCTCGACGCGAGCGGGATCCTGCCGAGGCGGCTGGACGAGGACCAGGACTGGCAGGTGACGCTGATCCGGCTCGGCCGATCGGCCGATACGGTGCGCAAGCCGGCGAACATGACCGGCACGGAAGCGAATTTCCGGGCGCGGCAGCGGACCCGCGCGGCGGGGGAGGTCGAATTCGCCTGCAGCTCGAACTTCGTCTGAGGATCGGCGGCGACCGCGATCAGCCGGGCGCGGCCCGCCGGACGCCGAGCACGGTGAGATAGCGATCGGGCCAGAGGATCGACTGGCCGGTGCGCAGGCCGATCAGCGCGGCGCCGACGGGGGTGAGGATCGAGATCCGGCCCTGGGCGATGTCCGCGTCGGGCGGGTAGACCAAAGTGACGGTGCGCGGCTTGCCGTTGCTGTCGTCGACGAACTCGACGGTGGCGCCCATCGTCACCGTGTCGGGCGAGATGGCGGCGGCGCTGTGGAGGCGGGCGCGCTCGGTCTCGCGCAGCAGCAGCGCGCTGACCGCGGGGAAGCGGCGGGCGACGCTGAGCGCCAGGCCGGCGAGGCGCTCGGCTTCGGAATCGATCATGTCGATGGGCGGCCGGCCGGCCGCCTTGCGGGTCTTGCTCATGTTGTGGAACTCCCAGGCAGAGGCGGCGTGGTGCCGCCGGGGCGCCGGATTGCGGCGCGCGGCTTGGCCCCGGGTCTCCGGGACATGCCTGAGGAGAACCCGGGGCTAGTTGCCTGCCAGGAGCTGTCCCGCATGGACGCGGTATCGCAGCATGGGTGCGTGCGCGGTCATGAGGTGAGGATGGAGCCCGGGGCGGGGCTTGTCAAACCGGGTCAGAGGCTTTCGGCGAGGAGCAGGCAGGCGAGCATCGCCAGCACCAGTGCGATCAGCGCGATGCCGAGCGCGGGCCAGCCCCAGGCCGCGACGACCATGCCGGCGAGCGGCGGGCCGAGCAGCGCGCCGCCGGCACCGAACTGGGTGATGAGGCCGTTGGCGGCGGCGATGCGCGGATCGTCGGGCGTGGTCGCGCCGGACTGGGCGGGGAGGCGGGCGAACATCAGCGGCGGGACGAGGCCGCTGACCAGCGTGGCGGCGACGGCGAGGATGCCGCTGGCGGTCAGGCTCGTGCCGCCGGCCTGGTAGAGCCAGAAGACCAGAGGCAGGGTGGCGAGCAGGGCGAGGGTGGAGACCAGCATCATCCGGCGGCTGCTCAGCTGCCCGCCGCGCATCAGCCACATCGCGGCGGCCGAGCCGGGCAGGGCAGCGAGCGAGGCGAGCGCGGTGACCAGCCCGACCTGCTCGATCGGAGCGCCGCTGCGCTCGACCAGGAAGCTCGGCAGCAGCATCAGCAGCGCGCAGACGAACAGGGTGTAGAGGCCGAAGGCGAAGGTGGAGACCCAGGCGGCGGGGGCGGGCAGCGTGATCCGCCGGCCGCTGGCGCCGGGCAGGGGGAGGCGGGTGAGCAGGACGGTGATCGCGGCGAGCGCCACGGCCCAGGCGAGCATCACCCCGCGCGGCCCGGCGAGCGTGACCAGCGAAGCGGTGACCGCGCTGCCGAGCGCGAGGCCGACGGGGACGAAGGTGCTCCACAAGGCGAGCGCGCGGCCGCGGCTCCGGTCGGTGGCGATGGCGGCGATCGCGGTGGGGCAGACGATGACCATCAGGAGATAGCCGACGCCCTCGACCGCGCGGGCGGCGAACAGGATCGTCGGGCCGGGGGCGATCGCTTCGACCAGGCTGGCGGCGGCCAGGGTGGCGCCGCCGGCGAGCAGGAAGGCGCGCATGCCGAAGCGGGCGAGGCCGAGGCCGGCGATGAAGCCGAACAACCCGCCGCCGACTTCGAGCAGCGAGATCAGCAGGGCGATCTGGGGGAGCGAGAGGTGGAAGCCCTCGCGCAGGATCGGCGCGATCGCGGAGATCTTGGCGAGCTGCGCGGCGGCGAGGATGCCGACCAGCCAGAGGATCAGGATTCGGGGCCAGGGCGTGGGCATGCCGTCCTGCTAGGGACGCGCGGCGGCGATGGCCACGAATAGATTATACGGGGTCGGACGCGATCGTGGTGGTGATGCGGCCGATCCGGCCATCGGCGAGCGGCACCGTCTCCCAGCGCATCAGGCTGGGCAGCACCGCGACCACCGCGCTGCCGTTATGGCCGGTGTGGAATTCGAGCCGCTGGAACGGACGGTCATACCAGCCGCGACCGGCGAGGCTCTCCTCGGCGGCGACGATCTCGGGGCTGGCGAAGGCCCAGAGCGAGCGGTTGAGGAACGCATCGGCGCTGCTTCCCCAGCCCTGGGTCCGGGCGGGCGAGGCGGCGAGCAACCGGTGGGTGGCGTCGCAGACCAGGTGGACGGGCGCGCTGGAGGTCTCGATCAGGCGCTTGAGCGCGGCATCGGCGTCGTTACCGGCATTGGCGGCGATCATCGCGAGGATGCGCTCGCGCATCGCCGGCTCGGGTTCGTGCATGCCGCTTTCCCAGCGCGACACGCTGGCCTGGGTCACCGCCAAATGCTCGGCGACATGGCCCTGCTTGATCCCGTTGAGGATGCGGAAGCGGCGGAGAGCCCTGCCCACGGGGAGGTCGTGCAGCATGGCGGGCAAGATAGGCCGGACGGGCGGCAGGTCAATGCGCGGACTCGGCGCCTCCCAGGGCGGCGCGCAGCCTGGCGATCATGTCCTGAACCTCGGCGCTGCGCAGCTGGTGCGCGGCCTCCAGCGCCGTCAGGTCGCCGCCGCAAAAGTCGCAGGCTGCATTCTCGATGCGGACGAAATGCTGGCAGCCGCGGCACAGGCGCAGCGGCACCGGGATGCGGCCGGGCTCAGGCACCGACCGGCGCTTCGGCAAGGGCCTCGACCACGATCTCGAACTCGCCATGATCGAAGGAGCGGCCCTCGGCGTCCTTCACCTTGACCAGCCGCTCGCGCAGGCCGCGCGCCTGGAAGTCGAGCGCGCGGTGGTGGCACATCGGGTTGTTGCCGGCGCGGCCCATCAGCGCATGCGCGGTCCAGGTGCAGCCAGCCATGCAGGTCTCGGCATAATAGCAGGTGCGGCAATAGCCCCAGAGATCGTCGAGCGTGCGGCGGCGGTTGAACGCCATCGGCTCGGCATTCTCCCAGATGTCGCGCAGCCGGCGCTCGCGGACATTGCCGCCGGCATAGGGGCTGGGCAGGCCGGGGCAGGACTTGATCGTGCCGTCGGCCTCGATCCCCATCACCGTGTCGCCGGCGTTGCAGCCGTGGAAATGGATCTCCTCGTTCATCACGTTGCGCAGCGCGCTTTCGTGCGGGCCGAAATAGCCGATATTGCTGGCGGGCTGGAGGAAGAGGCCGCGCTCGCGCCCCTTGCGCGCGAGATCGGCGAGCAAAGGCATCACCTCGAGCATCTGCCAGGGCTGGAGCAGCATGTCGGGATGATCGGCGGCATTGCCCATCGCGGTGGTGATCGCGAGCTGCCAGTTGCGGCAGCCGGCATCGAGGATGATGTCCATCAGCTCGGGCAGCTGGGTGAGCGTAAGCGCGTTGATCTGGGTGTTGACCCCGACCTCGAGCCCGTGCGCGCGGACATGGCGCATCGCGGCCAGCGCCATCTCGAACGAGCCGATCACGCCGCGCAGGCGATCGTGCGTCGCGCCGATGCCGTCGATCGAGATGCCGACCGCGTTGAGCCCGGCGGCGGCGGCCTGGGCGACGCGGTCCTCGCTGAGGTTGCGCCCGCCGGTCTGCAGGTCGCATTCCATGCCGGCGGCGCGGATCGCGGCGATGATCTGGAGCCAGTCCTTGCGCAGATAGGCCTCGCCGCCGATCAGCCCGACGCTGCGCGCGCCCAGCTCGGCGATCTGCTCGACCAGGTCGAGCGCCTCGGCGGTGGAAAGCTCGTCGCGGCGGCGACGGCCGGCGCGCGATCCGCAATGCTGGCAGGCAAGGTCACAAGCCAGCGTGATCTCCCAGACCACGCTGACCGGGATGCGGCCCATTATGTCGTCGAGACCCGAATAGCGGACAGGCAGGGTTTCGCTTGTCCGCAGGGCCGTCACTTGGCGCCAGCCTTTCGCAGCACGCCTTCGGCGGCATGGATGATGCCGTCGAGATCCTTGTATTCTGCCTTCAGCTCCTTCGCGCCGGTAATCAGCGCCTTGAGCTCCGCGACATTGGCTCTTTCGAGAATGTCGAAGACGACAGGCCGATAATAGACCCGGCCTGGATCAAGCAGAAGGTGGAGTCGTTCCAGCGTGAGTGCTTCGCGCTGTATCTTGGGAATTGCCATAAGCCGTCTCCCGTAAAACGCGACATCGAGTCGCAAGGAAAACGTACCGGATTCGCAAGTTGTTTGAAAGTGACTCCAAGTTTAGTTGCATTGATGTGGTTTAATATTGGCGATGATTATCAATCCATTTCGGATTGTATTTGGATTAATTCCGAGAACACCATTTTTCGATACTGCGAGGGATTTCGTGCGCGCATAGATATTTGCGCGGCGCTCTGCAGATTCCCCGGGGTGCAGGGGCGCCCCGGGGAAGGGCGCTCAGAGCGTGATCCGGACCGAGGCGCGGACGGTGCGCGGGGCGCCGGGGAAGATCCAGACCGGGCTGTACGAGCTTTGCGCATAGTGCGCGTCGAACAGATTGTCGGCCTCAAGGCGCAGGCTGAGCGCGGGCGAGAAGGCGTACTCCACCGCCACCTTGGCCTTCACATAATCGGGCAGGACCAGCCCGCTGCCGTCGATCGCGCCGGCACGCTCGCCCATGTAGCTGGCGCCGGCGCTGAGCGAGACGCCGCGGCCATCGGCATCCTGGAAGCGGCCGAGGACGAAGAGCGTGCCGGCATGTTCGGGCACGTCGAGCACGCGATTGGTGGCGAAGGCGGCATCGTCGGCGCGGGCATGCGTCCAGGCATAGTTGGCGACGACCTGCCAGTGCGGGGCGAGCCGGATCGACGCATCCGCCTCGATCCCCCGGCTGCGCAGGTTGCCGACGGGGGCCAGGAAGTTCGGGTCGGTGGGATCGTTGGTGAGGATGCCCTGCTTGCGGATATCGAACCAGGTGACCGCGACGTCGATCCCGGCCCAGGCGCCGGTGACGCCGAGCTCATAGCCCTTGCCGCGCTCGGGCGCGAAGCCCTGGCCGAAGCGATCGGTGCCGGAATTGAGCAGGAAGCTCTCGCCCCAGTTCGCATGGAGCGCGAAAGCCTCGTCGAGCTTGTAGCGGGCGCCGGCGCGGAAATTGACCGGGGCATCGACCGCGCGGCCGGTGGCGCCCGTGTTGTTGTTGTGGATGCGCTGGCGATAGGGATCGATGCGGACGCCGCCGGTCAGGGTGAGCCTGTCGCTCACCTCCCACATGTCCTGCACATAGAGCGTGCCGGCCCAGCGCTTCTCGTGGTTGTTGGTGAAGGGGAGCAGCACCGGCGGGGTGCCGCCATAGACGGGGTTGTGCACGTCGATCGCATAGGGCGCGCCGGCAGTGGGATTGCGGCGCATCCAGCGCTCGGCATAGTCGAGGACATAGCCCTTGGCACCGACGCTGAGGCGGTGCGCGCCGAGCTGGCCGGTCAGCTCGATCCGGGCGGAGAGATCGTCCACCACGAAATCGCGCGAGCGGCGCTGGCGCCAGAGCGTGGTGCCACCGACCAGGCGCGATTGGTCGGAGGAGAAGCCCTTGAGCGAGCCGGTGCGCCAGGCGATGCCGGCGTTGAGGCTCCAGCTGGCGCCGAGATTGGCGAGCGCAGTGAGCTGGTGGCGCTCGTTGCGGAAGCGGGTGACGCCGTCGTTCGGCTCGCCATAGAAACGGTTGCGCGGCACGGCGTTGGCATCGCCGTTCAGCGCGGGGACGCCGCGATCGAAGGGCGCGTCGAAGCGGGTGATCTCGCCGACATAGGTGAGGCGGAACGCATCGCTCGGTCGCCAGGTGAGCGAGGGGGCGACAGTTCGCCTGCTGAGCGTGACATGATCGCGCCAGCCATCGCTGTCCTCGCCCGCGACGACGATGCGGCCCGCGAAGGTGCGCGAGATCGGCAGGTTGGCATCAAGCTCGACCCGGCGGGTGTTGAACGAGCCATAGGTGAGCACCGCGCTGGCCGAGGGCGTGAAGCCCGGCGTCTTGCTGACGATGTTGACGCGGCCGCCGGGATCCACGTCGCCGAACAGTGCGCCTGCGGGGCCCTTGAGCAGTTCGATCCGCTCGACCGTGGACGGATCGCGGGGCGGGCCCATGCCGCGATTGGCGAGGAAGCCGTCGACATAATATTCGGCGCCGCCATCGGGCGTGCCGAGAAAGCCGCGGATCGCGAAATTGTCGAGGAAGCCGCCGCGGTTGTTCTGGTTGCTGACGCCGCTGACCAGCTCGAGCGCGTCGGACAGGCGATAGGTGCCCGCCGCGACGAGCAGGTCGCGCTCGAGCGATCGGCTTGACTGCGACATGCGCTCGGTGACCGGGCCGGAGGAGAGGGTGGGATCGGCGCCGGTGCGGCGGGTGCCGAGCACGACGATCTCCTGGCCTTCCTCGACGGCGGGCTCTTCCTTTTCGGGCTCGGCAAAGGCGGGGAAGGTGCAGAAGAGCAGCGGCGAAAGCAGCGCTGCCGCCGGAAGATGTCGGAACAAGGGGCTTGCCTTTCAGGTGATGATGTAACATCGCATGTGGCGAAAGGAAGCCGATGCTGTCAACCCCGAAGCCTGAAGCCGAAACATTTCCTCATGCGGCCGCGAAACCCGCGCGGATCGTGTCGATCGATGCGCTGCGCGGGCTGTTGATCCTGCTGATGCTGGTCGATCACACGCGCGAATTCTTCTTCCGCTACGTGCCGGTCAGCGATCCGATGGACGTGGAGGCGACGACGCCGGCGCTGTTCTTCACCCGGCTCTCGGCGCATCTCTGCGCGCCGATCTTCGTGCTGCTGACCGGGGTGGGGGCGTGGCTCTATGCGGCGCCGCGCGGCGGGGCGCGGGCGGCTTCGGACTTTCTGTGGAAGCGCGGGCTGTTCCTGGTGGTGCTGGAGCTGACGGTGGTGAGCTTCGCCTGGAGCTTCGAGCTGCTGCCGGACCGGTTCTTCCTGCAGGTGATCTGGGTGATCGGGCTGTCGATGCTGGCGCTGGCGGCGCTGGCGCATCTGCCGCGCTGGGCGCTGATCGCGGTGGGGCTCGTGCTGGTGCTCGGGCACAATCTGCTCGACGGGGTGCATGTCGCGCCGGGCGGACCCATGCACGTGCTGTGGGCGGTGCTGCACGAGCGCACGCTGCTGCCGCTGCCCTGGGGCGGCGATGTGCGGACCTCCTATCCGCTGCTGCCCTGGATCGGGGTGATCGCGCTCGGCTATGGCATCGGGCCGTGGTTCGCGCGGGGCGTGGAGCAGGGCTGGCGGTTGCGGGCGCTGGTGGGGAGCGGGGCGGTGGCGCTGCTCGGCTTCGTCGTGCTGCGGGCGGTGAACGGCTATGGCGATCCGACGCCGTGGCAGGTGGGCAGCGACGGGCTGCATACGGTCATGGGTTTCCTCAACCTGACCAAATATCCGCCCTCGGCGGACTTCCTGTTGCTGACCTTGGGCGTAGGCGCGCTGCTGCTCGCGGCGTTCGAGAAGCTGCCGGTGCGGCCGATGGCGGTGCTGGCGGTGTTCGGATCGGCGCCGTTGTTCTTCTACATCCTGCATCTGTACCTGCTCCACGCGATCAACCGGATCGCGGCAGCGGCGACGGGCGCGGACGGGCTGGCGACTTTGCCCAACGTGGCAAGCCTGTGGCTGGTCGCGGCGGTGGTGGCGGTGCCGTGCTGGTTCGCCTGCCGGTGGTTCGGCGGGGTTAAGCGGGCGAGCGGGGCGTGGTGGATGCGGTATTTGTAGGGGGCTCAATCTCCTCTTTCTTCGTCATCCCCGCGAAGGCGGGGATCCAGA
>JAEXLC010000278.1 GCA_023445495.1 Pseudomonadota bacterium
CTCGCGGATAGGCCCCACCCCAACCCCTCCCCCGAGGGGGAGGGGCTAGTTGACGTCAAACATAAACCAGCGCGATCCACTCGGCGATCAAGGCGGGCTTCTCCTCGCCTTCGATCTCGAGGGTGTATTCCTGGACCTGCTCCCAGACGCCGGGCTTGCGCTCGGTGAACTTGAGCAGCTTGAACCGGCCGCGGACGCGCTTGCCCGACCGGACCGGCTGCATGAAGCGGACTTTGTTGCCGCCGTAATTGACGCCCATCTTCACGCCCTCGATCGCGGGCGTATCGGTGCGGGCGGCGAGCATCGGCATCAGCGAGAGCGACAGGAATCCGTGCGCGATCGTGCCGCCGAACGGCGTCTGCGCAGCGCGGACGGGATCGACATGGATGAACTGGTGGTCGCCGGTCGCCTCGGCGAATGTATCGATCATCGCCTGGGTGACTTCGACCCAGTCGGATACGCGCTCGGTGCCGATGCTTTCGGCCATCTGCTGCACGGTGATCGTCGCCAAGGAAGCGGTCCTCTCGCCTGTTCTCGGCACCATCTAGTGGCGGGGTGGGGGCTCCCGCAAGCCTCACCCGACCGGAAATTTGAAAGCCACGACTGACGTAGCGTCCGTCGGTGCCTGGCAGCGGCGCTTGGGTCAGGTGGGAGCAAACCCGATATTCGAAACAGGGTGTTTTCGAGTCGCGATAACGGCTTGTCTTCGCCGGAGAAACGGATGGTCAACCGCCGCTATTGGCGTGGAGGATGTTGCCGTCGGGGTCCTTGAACCAGATGGCACGGAAATCGCCGAGGATATGGACGCCGTCCTCCACCCGGTCGAAGCCGTCGGGATATTCCTCGAGACGGACGCCCTTGCCGCGCAGATCGGCGGCGATCGCCTCCAGATCGTCATGCACGTCGAAGACGACCGCATTGGCCTGGTTGGTGCCGGCGAAATCGCTGCGATAGACGTTGAGCAGCGTGGTGCCGGTGCGGATCAGGAAGACCTCGCCGTGATCCGCGGCCAGCGGCAGGCCAAGCGTCTCGGTGTAGAAAGCCTTGGCGACGGCGACGTCCCGGCAGGGGATGATCGCGTGGCTGCTGTGATCCTCGAGCATCGGCTTTCCACTCCAAATGCGCGCCGCGCCGGGCGCTCAGGCCTTCGCTTCCTCCGGATAGGGAAGGATGAACTTGCCGCTGGGATCGGCGGTGTAGCTCGTCTGGGTCGGGTAGGGGATCGAGATGCCCTCCGCCGCGAACTTGCGCAGGATGGCGAAGATGATCTTGTCGCGCACCGCCTGGGCATGGGGCACGTCGTCGCCGGCGACATCGAACTCGATGACGAAATCGATCGAGCTGGCACCGAACCCCTCGGTGCTGGCGCGCGACAGGGTGCCGCCGGCCTGCTCGACGATGTCCTTGAACATCGCGGGCAGCGCCTCGAGCTTCTCGACCGGAGTCTCATAGGCGACGCCGATCGGCAGCTTGGTGCGCGTGTGGTGGCGCAGCGACAGGTTCTCGATCAGCTTGTCGAGCAGCTGCTTGTTCGAGAAGACCAGTTCCTCGCCGATGAACGAGCGGATGCGGGTGCTCATCAGGCCGATCGAGACGACGGTGCCGCTGTTGCGATCGAAGCGGATCTTGTCGCCGACGCGGAAGGGGCGGTCGAACAATATGGTCAGCGCGGCGAACAAATTGGCGAAGATGCCCTGCGCCGCGAGACCGATGGCGATGCCGCCGACGCCGAGACCGGCGATCAGGCCGGTGACGTTCACGCCGAGATTGCCGAGCACCATCACCGCGGCGATCGCGAACAGCACCACGGTGATCAGGATGCGGATGATGCCGAGCGCGCTGGCCAGGCCCGAGCCGTGATAATTGTCCGCGCTGGTCTTGTGCTCGATCGCGCCGAAGATCAGCTCGCGCAGCCAGATCGCGCACTGGAAGGCGGCCGAGATGGTGAACAGGAACTCGACCGTGCTCTCGACCATCTGCGGCGGGTTGGCATAGCCGGTGACCAGCCGGATCGAGGCCATCAGGATGAAGAAATTGCCCGTCTTGGCGACGGCCCGGCCGATGATCGCATACCAGTTGGCGACGCCCTCGCCCTTCTTGCACAGGCGCGCGCCCCAGCCCTTGATCGCGTGGAGCAGGAAGAACACCGCGATGGCGACGCCCGCGGCGATCAGGATCTGGAGCCAGTGGGTCTGCGCCCAGGCCCAGCTGTCATTGGCGAAGGTCTCGGCCTGAATCTGAAGGTCCTCGCTTTGTGGGAAACCGGCGGCGTTGCGATGGGTCGATGTCGTCATGCAGCTTTCTTGGGTTGGCAGGCGGCAATGCCCTCTAGCAGGGCGATCAGTCCGCGTTCGTAACGATTGAGCCAGCGCGTGGCGCGGGGCAAGTGGAGATCGGCGCGCCAGGCGGCCTGGGCCTCGCGATCCTTGGCGAGATCAATCAGCGCGGGGTGGACATAGGATTTCCGGGCAATGGCGGGGGTGTTGCCCAAGGCCTCGGTCACCGGCTCGAGCATCGCCTTGAGACCGAGCGGGCCGTCGGCGCCCGCGAGCGCGCGGAAGGCGAGGACGCTGGCGCCCCAGGTGCGGAAATGCTTGGCGGTGAAATCATCGCACATCGCTTCGCGGATATAGGCGTTGACGTCGGTCGAGGTGACCGGATGCGCTTCGCCGGCATCGTCGAGCCAGCGGAACAGGTGCTGGCCGGGCAGGTCCTGGCAGCGCTTGACGAAGCGGCTGAGCGAGCCGTCGGTGATCGTCAGCACGCGCAGCTTGCCCGACTTGGCGCGGAACTGGAGGCGGAGCGTCTGGCCCTTCACCTGCGCGTGGCGCTTACGAAGCGTGGTCGCGCCGAAGCTCTTGTTGGCCTGGACATATTGCTCGTTGCCGACGCGGATGCTGCCGAGATCGAGCAGGCGGACGACGGCGGCGACCGCCTTTTCCTTGCACAGGCCGCGCAGCTTGAGGTCGTGCTCGACCCTGGCGCGGAGCTTTGCCAGATGCGTGCCGAAATCGCAGCAGCGGTCATATTTGGCGGCTTCCTGCGCCTCGCGGAAGGCGAGGTGATAGCGATATTGCTTGCGGCCCTTCTCGTCATAGCCGGTCGCCTGGATATGGCCGCGCGGATCGGGGCAGTACCAGGCGTTCACATAGGCCGGGGGCAGGCCGATCGCGTTCAGCCGGTCGATCGCCTCGCGATCGGTGATGCGCTCGCCCGCGGCATCCCAATAGCCCCAGCCGTGCCGCACCTTGCGGCGGGTGATGCCGGGCTGCTGGTCATCGACATAGACGATATCGGTACTGGGCATGGGCCTCCTCGCAATGCCCCGGTCAATGCGCGGCTTGTCGCTTCGTTCCGGAACCCGGCGGTAAGCGGCTGGTTCAGCGGGAGCAATCGAGGAGCCCTGCCATGACCGATCTCTCTCATGTCCGCGTGCTGATGATGGCCACCAACGGCTTCGAGCAGGACGAACTGATGCTGCCCCGCCAGGCGCTGATCGATGCCGGGGCGCAGGTGACGCTGGCGGCGCTCGATACCGATCCGATCACCGGCGAGAAGGGCGGGGAGAAAGGCGAGAGCATCACGCCGGACACCACCGTGAACGAAGTCGACACCGAGAATTACGACGCGCTGGTGCTGCCCGGTGGGGTGGCCAATCCCGACAAGCTCAGGATGAACGAGCGGGCGGTGGAGATCGTCGGCGAGTTCATGGACGACGAGAAGATCGTCGCGGCGATCTGCCATGGCCCCTGGCTGCTGGTCGAGGCCGATGTGGTGGAGGGCCGGGAAGTGACCAGCTGGCCCTCGATCCGCACCGACCTGGAGAATGCCGGCGCGGAGGTGGTCGACCAGGAAGTGGTGGTCGACGAGAACCTCATCACCAGCCGCAAGCCGGACGATATCCCGGCGTTCAACCGCGCGGTGATCGCTGCGCTGGAGAAGGTGCCGTTCGCGGTATAGCTTCCCCTCCCGCTTGCGGGAGGAGTTAGGGAAGGGGTTGTCCTTCCCCCCCATTGCGTTTCGACAGGCGCTCCCCCGACCCCTCCCGCGAGCGGGAGGGGAGCTTAAAGGCGTTCACCCATTTCTGCGCCGGCCGCTCGACCAGGTGATAGAGCGCGATCGAGGCGAGCAGGACGAGCAGCAGGAAGCCGCCGATCAGCGGCAAGGGAACGGCGTGCGGGTCCTCGACGAACGCCAGCTTGAAGGCGAGCCAGAGCATATAGTGCGACAGATAGGTCGCGTAGCTGATCTCGCCGAGATAGTGGAGCGGGGCGATCTCGAGCGGGTTGCCGGGCTTTGCCGCGGTGAGCGCGAGGGCGAGCAGCAGCGCGGCGAAGGCGGCGGGCGCGGCGAAGGTCTCGGGCAGGCCCAGCACCCAGCCGATGACGAAGCCAAGCGCGATGGCGAAGCTTGCCAGCGCGGGCAGGCGCCATTGCTCGCGCCAGCGCAGCCAGAGCGCGGCGACGGCGGTGCCTGCGGTGAATTCGAGTACGCAGCGGATCAGGCCGAGGCTGGTGATCTCCTGCCCCAGCGCCCAGGCGCCGCGGCTGGCGAAGATCCAGTGCAGCAGCGACAGCAGCGCGGCGATGGCAGCGATCACGCCCCAGCTGGGCACGCGACGCCAGTCGATCGCGAGGGCGAGCAGCGGGAAGAGCAGATAGGCGGCGAGCTCGCAGGAGATCGACCAGGCCGGGTCGTTCCAGGTGAGATGTTCGGTGAAGCCCCAATTCTGGAGCAGCAGGATGTGGAGCGGCAATTCGTGCCAGGGGAACTGGTCACTGCCCCGGCCGGTCGTTTCCAGCAATGCGGCGATGGCGACGCCGAAGCCTAGCATCACGAGATGAAGTGGCCAGACCCGGGCAATGCGGCGCTGGAGGAAGCCGGGCACCGAGGCGAGGCCGCCGGTGCGGATGCGCTCGCCCCAGGTCATCCAGATCACGAAGCCCGAGAGCAGAAAGAAGAAGTCGACTGCGAGATAGCCCTTGGCGAGCAGGTGCATCTCGGGATCAGGCAGGCCGAGCGCGAAGCGGATATGGAAGAGGACGACGAACCAGGCCGCGATGCCGCGCACGCTGGTCAGGGCCTTCAGCTCGGCGCCCTTCATGCCAGTGCCGGCCGTGCCTTGCGCAGCGGCCGCCAGGCGGACTCCTCGCGCTTGCGGGCCATATAGGTGTCGAGCCCGATCTGCGCGCCGATCAGCATATAGACAAAGGGCTGGAAGGCGATGGCGATGAAGGTGGCGCCGAGCATATAGACGATGTGCGCGGTCTGCAGCGCTGAGGCGAGCGGGGCGACCCATTCCTGCCCCGGCTCGGGCTTCTTGTAGCGCTGGCGCAGCACTTCCATGCGGAAGATGCCGAGGATGTTGATCGTCAGCCAGATGGCGAGGCCGGGATAGCCCTGCTCGCCGAGCATCTCGAAATAGGCGCTGTGATAGGCGCGGGCGCTGTCGACCTCGAGGCTGCGATCGACGGTGGTCTGGCCGGCGCCGTCATCCTCGGTCGCGACCTTCTCGTAGCGGATCTTGTTCTGGCGATAGGCTTCGAAGCCGCCGCCCATCGGATGGGTCTTGGCGTAGTCCATCGTCCATTGCCACACGGCGAGGCGCGTGGAGGCAGACGCGTCCGCCTTGTACGTCTTGATCGTCCCCATCCGCTCGGTGAACGAGCTGGGCAGGAAGGGGATGGCGGCAAGGCCGAGGCAGCCGAGCGCGGTGAGATAGACGACCTTGCGCTTGGCATCGCGGATCATCAGCAGCGCGACGAGGCCGGTGCAGAGCAACCCGGTGCGTGTCGAGGTGCCGATCGGGATCAGCAGGCAGGCGAAGATCAGCGCGAGGCAGAAGCATTTCACCTTCCAGTCAGGCGGGAAGATGGTGCCGAAACGCATGAACCAGACGATCAGCGGGATGATCGCGATCGCCACGGTGGAAATGGTCGAGCCTTCGTACAGGCCCGAATTATTGGCGACCATCAGGTTCAATTCGCCATAGCCGCCGCCCGAGCCGAGCGTCTTGATCCCGCCGACGATGATGATCGACGAGGCCGAGAGGACCATGAACAGGAGCAGGCTCTCGATGCGCAGCTTGGTGCGCAGCGTCAGCGGCAGGAAGGCGGCGAAGGCGAGCGCCTTCCAGACCCAGTCCCATTTATCGAGCGCCTCGACTTTGAAGTCGGCATTCTTGGTCGTGTAGAAGCAATAGGCGAGCAGCAGGACGATCAGCAGCTGGCGCGGGGCGACGCGGACATCCTTCTTGTCGTCCATCGCCAGCCAGCCGAGCACCGAGAGGCCGACCGCGATCAGCGAGATCGGGATCGCGTTGAGCAGCAGATAGGTCAGCCGCTGCGGCGAGACGATGTCGATATAGGCGTAGACCAGCACGAAGATGAACGGCTTGCGAAAGCCCATCCCGAAAAAGGCCAGCAGGAAAGCGACGAAGACGAGATCACGCACCGGGCTTGCCCCATCGGCTGGGCTTCACCCTGGAGGCTTCGTCCTTCGGGCCGGGTTCGTGATCGAGATCGGGGCGGCGCAGCAGCAGGAAGGCCGCGAGCAGCATCAGCCCGTGCGAGATCGCGAGCGATAGATTGTCGATCATGGGCCGTCCTTTCCCCGTCAGCATAGACCGCGCCCATTGACACGCCGTAAATGTGAAAAAGGAGGGTTTTGCGCGGGTTCGGACTGAACGGCGATAGCCAGCGGGTGCCCTGGATCGTAAGCGGCCGAGATGAGGGACGAAAGGGAAGCGGCCAACCCGGGGTTGCAGATAAGCGGAGTGCGGGTTTCGTTCGCGGATGCAGCGGCAATGGCGGCGCCGATCGCGGTAGCGGTCACCGGCATGCTCTATCTTGCCGGCTACACCCAGCGGGGAATGCTGATGCGCTCCTTCGGCCTTTCCGCTGCCCCGTTCGCTGAACCCTTTCAAGACACGCTTGCCCGCGGATACCCGCCGCTGGTTACGGGCGCTATCGTGGCGGGTTGCGTTGCCGTATTCGTCTGGTTCCTGGGCTGGCTTTTGTTGCGGAAGCCATTTCCGTCGAATCTGGGGTTTCTTAGCAAGATCACTGCGGCGCTGGACCGTCTTTCCCGGATAGTGCAGATGCTCAACTATTCGCTGATCCTTCTGATGTTTGCCGCGCTCAGCGGCGCCTATTCCGGCGTTTCCAAAGCGGACATGATGAAGGCCGAGTTGCGGGCGGGCTGCACATCTGCCTGTTTCGTTTACGACGACGGTGTCCAGGGCATCGTCGGCATGCTGCTCGCACAGGATCCACAGCGAACTGCGATTGCGGTCGCTGGCGGCGTGCGCATTATCGAGACGTCGAAGCTCTGGAAAATCAGGCCCTTCGTTCGTGGGGCCGGGCGGGGGGAGAAACGGCGCGGTTGACGCTGCGTTAAGTGCTCCTGTGCCATTGAGCGGCGCATGCGGATTCTCCATATCCTCGATCACGGCCTGCCGTTGCACAGCGGCTATACGTTCCGCACGCGGGCGATCCTGAAGGCGCAGATGGCGCGGGGCTGGGACGTCGCGGCGGTGACCAGTCCGCGCCACGGCAAGTTCGATACCGATGAGGAGACGATAGACGGCATCCGCTTCTACCGGACGCCGCGAGTCAATTCGGGGCCGCCGGTGATCGGCGAGCTGCGCGAGGTCGCGGCCTTTGCGAAGCGGATCGAAGCGGTGGCGCGGCAGTGGCGGCCGGACGTGCTCCACGCCCATTCGCCGGTGCTCGGCGCGATGGCCGCGCAGCGGGTGGCGAACCGGCTCGGCCTGCCGCTGATCTACGAGATTCGCGCCTTCTGGGAAGATGCTGCCGTGGGTAACGGCACCGGCACCGAAGGCAGCTGGAAATATCGCGCGACGCGCTGGCTCGAGACCCGGGCGGTGCGCAAGGCCGATGCCGTCGCGGTGATCTGCGAGGGGTTGAAGGGCGATCTGGTCGCGCGCGGCGGGATCGATGCGGGCAAGATCATGATCTCGCCCAACGGCGTCGATCTCGGCCTGTTCGGCGAGCCGCTCCCTTATGACACGGCGCTGGCGCGGGAGCTGGGGATCGAGGGCGCCGAGACGATCGGCTTTATCGGCAGCTTCTACGACTATGAAGGGCTGGACGGGCTGATCGAGGCGATGCCGGCGCTGGTCGCCAGCCGGCCGAAGATGCATCTGGTGCTGGTCGGCGGGGGCCCTTGCGACGCGGCGCTGATGGCGCAGGCGGCGGCTTCGCCGGTGGCGGACCGCATCCATTTTGTCGGCCGCGTGCCGCACCAGCAGGTCGAGCGCTATTACAGCGTGATCGATGTGCTGGTGTATCCGCGCAAGCACATGCGCCTCACCGACCTGGTGACGCCGCTCAAGCCGCTGGAAGCCATGGCGCAGCGGCGGCTGGTCGCGGCTTCGGACGTGGGCGGGCACCGCGAGCTGATCCGCGACGGCGATACCGGAACCCTGTTCAAGCCCGACGATCCCGCGGCGCTGGCCGAGTCGGTCGACCGGCTGTTCGCCGAGCGCGACGGCTGGGACGCGCGGCGCGAACGCGGCCGGGACTTTGTCGAGACCGAACGGAGCTGGGCGATCAATGTCGGCCGTTATGACTCCGTTTACCAAAGACTCGCCAAGATCGGGGCCATGGAAGACTCGTGGTCGCACACGCCTGTGGTGAGCGCATGAACCTGCCGCTGGCGCCCTTGATCGCCGCGGTCGCGGGTGGACTCGCTGCGCTGGGCGTGGCGATGATCCCCGTGCCTGCGCTCGAGGCGCTGGTGATGGACTCCGGTCTTCCCTCGATTCTCGCCGCTGCCGAGCCGCCGCTCGGGCTGACCGCCCGGCTGGCGGTGGCGCTGGGCGCGGGCACGTTCGTCGGCGCCTTCATGTGGCTTTCCGCCTTCATCCTGCTCGGCTCGCGCGGGTTGACCATTGGCGGCGAGGCCGAGCCGGCCGATTCGGCGGAAGTGCCCGTCCCGGTGCTGCGCCGGGCCGATGCCCATCCCGACGCGCCGCCGCGCCCGCCGCTGCTCGCGACGCGCGACCTGGGCAAGCCGTTCCTCGAGATCCGCGCCGGTGCGCCGGCCGCGCCTGCCGAGCCCGAGGACGAGCATGTCGATTTCGACGTGATCTTCCCGCCGCGCCCGATGACCGCGCCGGTGCCGGCCCCGGTGCTTGCCCCGGTTCTTGCGGTTGCGCCGGAGCCGGTGGCGGAGGCTGCGGAAGTGCACGAACTTCATGCCATGCCGGCGCCGATTGCGGTCCCCGAAGCGGCTCCCGAGCCGGTGGCCGAGGCCGCGCCGCAGCCGCTGATCGAGCAGGACATGCCGATCGACTTCGACCAGCCGCTCTCGGCCTTCGATCCGCAGGCGATCCCGGCGGTGCCGAAGCCCGCGCCGGTGCCGCTGGCGCCGCTGCGCCGCACGCCGCGGCCGTCGGTATTCGATGCCAGCGAGCGGTTCGAGATCTTCGAGCTGACCCCGCCGGTGCGCGCGCATGTGCCGCCGCCGCTGCCCGAGGCGCCCGCGCCGGTGGCCGTGCCGCCGCGCGAGCGGATCGTGCGGCCGGAGACCGATGCCTCGGTCCATGCCCTGCTCGAACGGCTCGAGCGCGGTGTTGCCGACAAGCGGATCGCGCCGACCTCGCGCGCCGAGGCGAAGCAGCAGGAGCGCGGGCTGGAAGAGGCGCTGGTAACGCTGCGCAACCTGGCGCGGCGGACGGCCTGATTGCATCTGTCATGCTGAACTCGTTTCAGCATCCAACTCACCACCAGCGATATCCCCTGAGGCGCGTTGGACCCTGAAACAAGTTCAGGGTGACGGGATTTGCGGTCCACTATCGCCCATCCTCCACGGTCAGCACTTCCAGCGATACCGTCACCCGATCCGCCGCGCGGCGGACATGCTCGACTGCGAGATCGGCCACCAGATGCCCGCGCAGGCTGAGTTCCGCTTCGGGCAGGCGGGCGATCCAGGCGTCGAGCGCGGGCGAGGGCGGGGCGGCCAGCCGGAGCAGGTGGCGCGCGCCGGTGAAGGTGGCGCTGGCCCAGCGGCTCCAGTCCGATTCGACCAGGGCTACCGGGCAGCTGGCGGCTTCCGCCTGCGCCTCCAGCGCGCGGCGGAGCAGGGTTTCCGCATCGGGGCCGCGGCTCATTGGCCGATCCCCTGCTGGCGCTGGGCCTGCTGGGCGGCGAGGAAGGCCTCGATCCGCGCGCTGATCCGCGGGCCGAGCTCGCGGCCGCGCCGCAGGTCATGGACCAGCCGCGGATCGCGCACCGAAAGCCGGCCGAACTTGGTGGGCGGCATGTCCGTCGCCCGGAGGAATTTCTCGATCTTGCGATGCACCGACATGCATTGGTCTCCCGTCCGATTCGCTCAAGATCGTTCCTAATTTGTTCTCTATTTCCTACTTGTCTAGGAAAAATCCTAGATGTATTGCGCCACTATGGATCCGGATGCGCAACGTGCCGCGCTGGAGGCGCTGATCGCGGAGCAGGGGGCTAATCTCTCTGAGCTGTCGCGGCTGCTTGGGCGCAACCTGGCCTATCTCCAGCAATATCTGGTGCGCGGCACGCCGCGGCTGCTGGCCGAGGCGGACCGGTCGCTGCTGGCGCGCTATTTCGGGGTGCCCGAGGCGCGGCTGGGCGGGCCGGAGCCGGAAGGAATGGTCGAGGTGGCGCGGCTCGATGTCGGCGCCTCGGCGGGGCCCGGCGGACTGGTCGAGGGCGAGGCGCGACGGCGGCCCGACCAGTTCAGCCCGGCGCTGCTGCGCGAGCTGGGCGTGCGGGCGGAGGCGGCGTCGGTGATCCGGGTGAAGGGCGATTCGATGGCGCCGACGCTGGAGGATGGCGACCGCATCCTGGTCGATCGCGACCGGCGGCGGGTGGAAGGGCGCGGCGGGGTGTTCGTGATCCGGCTGGACGGCGAGCTGATGGTCAAGCGGCTGCGGCCGGGCGTCGGCGGGATCGAAGTGCTCTCGGACAATCCGGATTGGGAGACGCGGCTGGTGCCGGCGCGGGCGGTGGAGATTGTCGGGCGGGTGGCCTGGCTGGGGCGGGCGGTTTAGGCTTCAAAAGCCCTCTCCCTCTGGGAGAGGGTTGGGTGAGGGCCGCATCACGGCGAGCAATTGCGCTTGAGCTGCGCTCACCCTCATCCTTCCCACCCGCTTCGCGGGCGGGCCCCTTCCTTCTCCCAAAGGGAGAAGGAGCTTGGTTATCTTCCCACGCGCACGCGATCGACGACCCACACCGCGATCAGCAGCGCCAGCCCGACGCCCAAGCCTACCACGAAGCCGAACGACGCCTCGCCCTTCGCGATGCCGGCGAACACGCCGACGATCAGGCTGAGCGCGAGCAGGAAGCCGCCGGCCATCGGCGTCTTGGAAGGGGTCTTGGTCATGCCGGACTCTCTGCCACGTCCCGGGCCGGGACGCTACCTGTGCCATGCCGGGGCACGCGGTACGGCGATTTCGGGATGGTTACCGCGAATTGACTCTCGTGTGGCGCTGGAATCGTTGAATCGCAGGAAGTTGGCACGCGTCGTGAGTCTCTCGCGCGCATGGATATGATGCCCTATCTCGGCGACCGCCGCGAAATCGCCGACGCCAATGACCTTATCGCCAGCTTCGGCGAGCTCGCCGGCAGCGAGGCCGCCGCGCGCGCCGACCGCAGCCGCGACCTTGGCAACCACATCCACTTCTGCCGCTGGCGCCAGATCGAGCGGCTGATCGTGCTGATGTCGGTGGGCAGGGCCGTGGGGACGGTGCACTGACGACCTAAATCCTCCCCCAGCTTGTCTGGGGGAGGGGGACCGCCGCCGAAGGCGGTGGTGGAGGGGCGCGCCGGGTCACCGGCGCGGTGCGCCGGGGCCGCCCCCAAATTTGTCGGAAAAACTTCCC
>JAEXLC010000332.1 GCA_023445495.1 Pseudomonadota bacterium
CCGCCGACGGGCCCCGGCATTATCGAACTGGGCAATTATCCACCCCAACAGCGCCGCAGGATAACTTGCGCTTCCCGGGCTCGTGGTTACTATTTCCTTTGTTCGGGTAATCATGAGCTGGGGGGTAGCATGATATTTCGTACGCATCTGGCGACATTGTCTCTGGTGGCGGCGTTCGCGCCGCTGCCTGTTCTGGCGCAGGGCGCCGACGCCGTGTCGGGTTTCCGGAACGGGCTGAAGGGGCGGATCGTCGAGCAGCGCGCCCAGGGCGTGGATCCGCAGCGCGATTCGGCCAACAAGATCGATGCCGGCTATTATCGGCTGCGCTTCGAGCAGACCGCCATCGCCGACGCCGCGATCTGCCCGCGCGCGGCGTTCAAGTCCGGCGAGGAATTCGCGAAATGGCGGAGCGACGAGGGCGGGCTCTACCAGCAGATCTTCGACAAGAAGGGCGTCTGGAGCCTCACCGCGCGGGTGGGCCTGCGCGCGCGGGGGAGCGAGCGGACGTCGCGCGAGCTGCGCCTGATCGCGGTCGAGAATCCCGAGGAGAAGAACTGCAAGCTGAAGATCGCCGGAAGCCAGGCCGGCGATGACGATGTGCTCGACGCGGCATCGCTGCTGGTCCCGTTCGACCCGACCAACACGATCTACGAGGACCGGCTCACGGTCGCGTTCAAGTCGGTCTACAAGCTGGAGCCCAACAGTCAGCGGCTCGACCAGCTGTGGGCGGGGATCAACCTGTTCGCCACCACGATCTCGGCGGGGCTCGGCCCCATCGTCGGCGCGGCGACCCCGCTGGGGAAGACCGAGACCGCGAAGCTGCTGACGACCGATGTCGAGACGGAAGCACCCGCCAGCTTCGAGGCCGATCCCGGCCAGGGCACCCGGGCGAACCGGGTGTTCGTCTATCTGGGGTTCCCGCCGCTGGCCAGGACGCTCCCCGCGACGCTCACGGGCGGCATGACGATCTCGCTCAACTATCAGGCGTCGCTGTTCCGCAAGGGGCAATATTATTCGACGACCTTCACCCAGACCAATCCGATCCGCGCCAATGAAGTGCTCAATGCGACGCCGATCCCGGCCGAAGCAGCGGGGGGCACCTTGCGCACGGTACGCCAGGCGCTGGCGACCGGCGTGTTCGACGGCCTGAACAACGCCACCTCGACCGCGGGCTTCGACGGTGCCTGCTCGACCGCGCGGCCGGCGCTGAAGGCGCTCGACCTGTCCGAAGTCGATATCGACGCGTTCCTCTGGGCGGTCGCGGCCAAATCGAGCCATGAAGCAGTGCGCGATCATCCCGGCAAGCTGACCTGCTTCGGTACCGAGGGGCGCGCCAACCTGGCCAAGCTGGGGATCGTCGTCGTCGATGAGGCGCTGCCGCTGCCGCCCACGACGCAGGCGACGCTTACGGCGATGCACGCCGCGATGACCAGCTTCGGCGGGATCATCCAGGCGCCCCCGGGGACGCCGCTCAATCCCGACCTGACGGTGCGCTTCGCCGACAAGATCCGGATCGTCCTGGCCGACGATGCGGCGCAGGCGCTGATGCCGCAGTCCGAGATCAGCTTCGAGCGCCCGCGCGACGAAGCGCTGACCCTGCTCAACCAGAATTTCTCCAATATCGGCTGCTTCGCACCGCGCCAGGGCAGCGATGCGCTGATGCTGCCGCTGCGGCCGAACTTCTTCCCGCTCCCGGCCAATGGCCGGGCGGCGGCGGCGCTGGTGCTGTCGCGCGAAGCCACGCCGCGACCCTTCATCTTCTCGTTCGGCTTCGATCCGGTGCTGCAGGGCGGGAATGCGAAGATCGCGACGATCCTGATCGGACGGCGCGGGGCGGGGACCGACGATGTGGTCAAGGAACTGACCGTCAACCGGCGCCCGAAGAGCTGCACCGAGGCGTGGATGAACGACGCGTTCAATCCCTGAAGCCCGGCGCGCCGGCGCTGGAAACGCGAAAGGCCGGGGTGCGAACCCCGGCCTTTCTGTTTGCCTCGATCGGGCGATCAGAAGGCGGTGCTGAGCGTGCCGAACACCTGGCGCGGGGCCGAGGAGTGGAACACGACGATGCTGCCCGCGGCATCGTCCGGCGCGAAGACGCTGCTGTCGAAGTTCGACGCGTAGCGCTTGTCGGTCAGGTTGGTGACGTTCAGCGAGAGCTTGAGGCTCTTGAGCCCGGCGAGATCGCCGAAATCATAGCCCATGCCGAGATCGACCGTGGTGTAGCCGCCGAAGCTCTGGTCGTTGGTGTAGGTGTAGTAGCGACGGCCGGTATACTTGCCCTGCACCGAGGCGGAGAAGCCGCCGGTGTGGAGCGTCAGCACGCTGGCGAGCATCTCCTTGGGCGTGTCCACCTGCTGCTTGCCGGCGGTCATCTTCACCACGCAGGTGGTGGTGCACCAGTTGAGATTCTCGTCATAGGTCGACTTGTTGTACGAAGCCGAATTGTACCAGCTCAGCCACGGCGTCGCCTTCCACAGCACGCCGAGCTCGACACCCTTGCTGGTGACGCCGCCGGCATTGTGGAAGCTGTTGCCGCAGCCCGGGTTCTGCTGCTGGTTGGTCGGGCAGGGGTTGTACTGCAGCAGGCGGTTCTCGAACTTGACGTAATAGCCGCTGAGCGCGACCTGGAGCGGGCCGCCGACATAGCGATAGCCGCCCTCGACGCTCTTCGAGGTTTCGGGCTTGAGATACTGGCCCTGCTGGTTCCACACGGTCTGCGAGACCGACTGCGGCCCGAGCTTGAAGCCGCCCTGGTACATGGCCATGTTTTCGGCATAGCTGGCGAACAGCTCATGCCCCGGCGCGACGTTCCAGTGGACGCCGACCTCGGGGAGGAAATTGTCCTTGGCGACCAGCGAGCCGGTGGCGAACTGGCTCGATGCCGGCGGGGCCGAGGCGGCGATGCCGCGGATCGCATAGGCGTTCGAGCGCGAATAGGTGCTCTTGAAGCCGAAATCGACGGTCAGCGCGTCGTCGAACAGGCGCACCGTGTCCTGCACGAAGAACTGGTGGGTGCGCCAGCGGGTCTCCTGGACCCACTGGGCGGTGTTGGGCACGCCGCCGAGATATTTGGCGAGGCTGAACACGCCGGTGACGTTGGTCCAGATATAGCGCGCGGCGCTGCTGGTGTTCTGCTCGACCCACAGGCCGGCCTGAAGCTCGTTGAAGCCGAGCTTCCAGGTCAGGCTGCCGACCACGCCGGTGCGGTCGATCGTGTAGCGGGTGTCGCGGATCTGGACGGGCAGGTCGTCCGCGGTGGACGTGGTGCCCTGGTTCGACAGGCCGGCGATCCAGTTGTTGCCGGCGCCCTTGTCATTGTGGTGATAGACCTGGGTGCGGACGCTGAGATTGCCGGTCAGGTCGAAATCGCCGGCCAGGTAGAACAAATTGTCGGCGCGCAGGATCTGGCCGTTGGTGAAGGTGACGTCGGCATTCTTCTGCGGCGCGGGCGCCGCGGCGCACTTGATCGGGGTGGTCGTCACGGTGCAGGCGGCGACGCCGAGATAGCGCTGCCAGTCGGGCGCGTAGCCGGCCCAGTCCCAGCCGAGGCGGTTCAGCATGTCCTTCGACAGATAGGGATCGTCGGCCTGGTTGGTGCGCGAGACGTCGGCGAAGGCAGTGATCTTGATGCCCTCGGCCTGGTACTGGAGCTTGGCGTTGAGCTGCTTGCCGTTCGACCAGTTATAGGCGCCCTGGTTCACGAACAGGTCCTGCTCGACATATTGCGCCGAGACATAGGCCGAGAAGCCGCCATGCTCGCCGGTGTCGAAGCGGACAAAGCCGCGGCGGCTCTTCTCGCTGCCGGCGGTGATGCTGGCGGCGATGCCGATTTCCTTCTTCGGATCGCTGCTGAAATAGGTCAGCGCGCCGCCCAGATTGCTGGTCGAGGGGATGGCGAGGCCGGCGATGCCGGTGGCGAGATCGGCGCGGCCGAGATTCTCCGAGATCAGCGCGCGGCTGATCGTGAGGCCGTTGTAATTGTTATAGGCGCCGTCGCCGAGCGGCATGCCGTCGAGCGTGTAGCCGAGATGCGTGGTGTTGAAGCCGCGAACCTGCAGGGTGAGCGACTGCTCATTGGTGCCGAGCGCGTCGATCGACTGGGCGCTGACGCCCGGCAGGAAGTTGAGCGCCTTCTGCACGCTGGTGCCCGGCGGCAGCGTATCGAGGTTCGAGGGGAGCAGGGTGGAGACCGAGCGGGTCTGGCCGCTGCCGATCACGACGATCGTGGCGTCGCTGCCGCTGTCTTCGTCGGCGACGGCGCTGTCGGCGGTCTGGGCGTGCGCGGCGGGCGCGAGCGACACCAGCGCGGCCGAGGCCATCAGAAAGGCATAAGCGGGGGCGTGGCGCAGCCGGCGGCGCGAAAATTCGGTCATGTGATCTTTCCCATCCCGGCGACCGGCCGGCCGCCCTCGACCCGGGCGGCTAGGCAGGGTTCGGGACGATAGCGTTACGGGAGCGAGACAGTTTGATGACGCAGGGGCGGTTGGCCATGTTGCGTTGCCAAATGGCAACAATCCGTGCGGCGCATGACGAGGGCTCGTTTCTTCACAAATGCCGGCAAGCGTCGGTTTTTGTTGCTGCAGCACCGTGAACATGCAGGATGCCGCCCGAAAGAGGGGAGAGCGTTGATGCGTCGAGTGATGCGTTTCGGACTGGCGGGGCTGCTGGCACTGGGAGCCGTTGCGCCGGCTTCGGCCAGGGGGCCGGACATGGATGCGGCGGTGAAGGCGGCGATGGCCGAAACCGGCGCCAAGGGCGTCGCGGTCGCGCTGATCGACAAGGGCAAGGTCGTCTCGGTGAAGACGTACGGCGACCGCAACGCCAAGGGCGATCCGCTGACGCCGGACACGATTATGTACGGCGCGTCGCTGACCAAGGCGGTGTTCGGCTATCTGGTCACCCAACTGGCGCAGGAGAAGAAGCTCGACCTCGACGCGCCGATCGCGGCGATGCTGGCCAAGCCGATCCCGGATTATGGCAATCTCGATGCCTATGGCCATTGGGGTGATCTGGCCGGTGACGAGCGCTGGCGGAAGATCACGCCGCGCCATGTGCTCAACCACGCCACCGGCTTCGCCAATTTCGCTGTGCTCGAGCCCGACGGCAAGCTGCGCTTCCATTTCGATCCGGGCAGCAATTACGGTTATTCGGGCGAGGGCATTTCGCTGCTCCAGTTCGGGGTGGAGAAGGGGCTGGGGCTGAGCGTGGAAGCCGAGCTGCAGCGCCGCTTCTTCCAGCCGCTGGGGATGACCCGGACCAGCCTGATCTGGCAGGACAGCTTCGGCACCAACCTGGCGGACGGCTGGGACGAGAACGGCGAGACCGAGCCGCATGACGACCGCAGCCGGGTGCGCGCGGCGGGATCGATGGACACGACGATCCACGACCTGGCGATCCTGACCGCGGCGATGGTGCGCGGGCAGGGGCTGTCGCCGAAATGGCGCGCCGAATATGCGCGCGGCACCCAGAAGATCCCGAGCCGGACGCAGTTCCCGACGCTGAACAATCCGGCCAAGCCGGGCGAAGGCACCGACGCGAAGGCGGCGCTGGGCGTGATCGCCTTTACCGGGCCGCAGGGCGCGGGCTGGCTGAAGGGCGGGCATAACGAAGTGACCGCGAACACGCTGGTATGCCTGGAGAAGGGCCAGCGCTGCGTGCTGATCCTGGGCAATGACGTGCGGATCGAGAAGGCGTTCCCGAAGCTGGTCAAGGCGGCGCTGGGCGATACCGGCGTGCCCTATGCCTGGGAATATGGCTTCAAGGACTGAGGCCGGAGGGTTGCGGCAGCCGGTGGCGCGCCGGCGGCCGCCTTCGCGCGACCCTCAGGGTTTGCCTGGCGCCGAGGACAGGTCGAATTCGGTGAGTGTCTTGCCGTAATAGTCGCGCACGACCAGCCGCACGGGCTTCACGTCGAACGGCATCCGGTAGACATAGGTGAGCAGGCCGGTCTCGCCCTTGTCGAGCCACACCGTCATCACGCTGCGGTCGGTGCCGTCACGGCCATAGGCGTTGCCATTATCCTTGTAGGCCAGGCCGTCCGAGCCGATTACGGTCCATGTGTTCTCGTTGTTCCAGATGCCGCGGCGGCCGCCTTTGTCGTTGCGCATCGTCATCGTCACTTCGAGGCCGCCGGCGCGCTGGCGGCGGATGCTGTCGATCTTCGTGAAGAAATAGCCGGTGTTGCGGAAGCCGTCGGTGCCTGCGGTCGCGGCCGGGGCGGACGCGGGTGCAGGAGTTGGTGCCGGAGCCGGGGCGGGTGCCGGGGTTTCCGTCGGCGTCGATGTGGCGGTCTTCCCCGTTATGGCAGCCGGCGCCTTTCTGCGCGGCTGCACGGGGATCGAGACGCTGGTCTCCGGTTGCGCCTTGAGCAGCAGCCCCTGCTTGGGCTGGGCCAGTTCCCGGATCGTGATCGAGCTGACCATCTCCTGCTGCGCGCGCGGCAGATCGAAGGACGGGGTAGCGACGACTTCCTTCAACGCCGCGATCGGAAAATTCTGGCTGTAGAAGACGTGCTTCGCGACCGTCCTGGTCGTGGCGCCGGTGCCGCTGTGGAGCGTGAACTCGAACACCGAGAGCGGTGACAGCTCCGCCAGAGTCTTGTTCTTCGCGGTCACGCTCACCGTCATGCTGGTGGGCGTCTTGTAGTGCAGCTCGCTGATCCGCACCGTCCAGCGGCCGAGGTTGAAGAACCCGCTATCGTTGAACCGGATCGGATCGCCGCTGGTGTCCGGCGCCGGTGCGGGCGGCGGGGTCGGCGTCGGCGTGGGTGAAGGCGCAGGCGCAGGCGCCGGGGCCGGGGCCGGCGCCGGGATCATCGTCGCCGGTGGCGGAGGCAGGGTGACGAACGCGCTCGCCTGGCCGCCGCCGAGCACCGGGCCCGTCGTCTTGTCGATCGCGGTGACCTTGACCGATTTGAGCTGGGCCAGGGCGGCGGGGGTCACGCGGAACGACGCATAGACGACCACTTCCTCGCCCATCTTTACCGGCGGCGGGAGAGAGACCGGGCCGGACACGGTCGCGAGGCTCATCGGGTCTCTTGCGCGGGCACCGGACGCGGAGAGGACGTCATAGTCGAGACTGGCGGGATCGACCGTGCCCTGGCCATACAGGGCAAGCTGAAACGCGCCGGAAGCCGTCTGCGGCAAGGGCGAGCTGTTCTTCGCGGCGATGGCGATAACGACATTGGGGGACTTCCCGTCATCCACCTCGCGATAGAAGACGCCGGTCTTGCGCAGCAGCCATTTGCCGAGCGCCTGGGGTTGCGCATCGGCGAGGCGGAATCCGCCGAGCGTGGCTTCGGGCGGCGGCGGCGGGGGCGGCGTTGGCGTCGGCGTGGGGTCGCCGGCGGGCGGGGGCGTGGAGGTGCCGGTGCCGCGATGCGCATAGATATGGATCTGGCGGTCGTCATTATTGGCCGGGAAGCTGAACACGGTCGCGACCCTGGTGCCGCCGACGTCCTCACTCAGCACCAGCGGCACCCCGCCGAGGCTTGCGGTGATCTTGTAGGGTACGCGCCTGAGGCCGGTGACGACATGATAGTCGCTGATGTTCCGCAAGGGCCGGGTGATCGTCTCCCCGCCACCTTGCGGCACCAAGGTGAGCGTGACCTTGTTCAGGTCGAAATCGGCGGTCCAGCCGCGATCGACCAGGACATTGCCGCCGACGCCATAGGGATTGTCCGGCGTCTCCTGCCGGAACTGCAGCCGGAAATCGCGGACGGCCCCGGTGGCGCTGGAGAAACTGGCATAGCTGTCCGGCGTCAGCTCGAGATACCAGCCCTGATAGGTCGCATAGGCGTGGCCCGAATATTCGCCGGGCGGAAGCGTGTCGAACCGGATGGCGTAATAGCCATTGGCATCGGTGGTGCCGTTCGCCTGCTTGCTGACGCCGACCTGCTGGTAGCGCACGGACACGTCGGCGCCGGCAAGCGGCTTGCCCTGGTCGTCGAGGACGCGGCCCTTCATGACCCAGGCCTCCGGCGTCTGCGTCTGGGCGGCGGCTTCGCCGGTGATCGCCACCAGGCAAGCCGAAGCGATCAGGATGGACCTTGCGTAATACATAGTTGCTCTCGCCACGGGATTTTGGGCGGAAGCCATGCGGCGGCGCGCGCGGGGCGCACAGGGATAAGCGACCAAAGCGGAGCGTCGCGATGCCGGGGCGGATCGGCGGCGCTAGCGCTGCGGGCCCGACCGGCTCTGCAGATAGGCGATGATGTCGGCGCGATCGAGCGGATCGGACACGCCGGAGAACATCATCGTCGTGCCGGGCACGCGCCGGGCGGGATCGGCGATCCAGGCGTCGAGCGTGGCCGCGTCCCAGGTACCGCCGGCGTCGCGCAGCGCGGCCGAATAGCCGAAGCGCTGGCTGTTCCGCCCCATTGGCTGGCCGTAGACGCCGTAGAGATTGGGGCCGCCGAGATCGGGGGCGCCGGGGTTGATCCGGTGGCACGCCGCGCACCGGCCGAACTTGCGCGCGCCGATCTCGGGATCCGCGACCCCGAGCAGCGCCTGGAGCGAGGGGTTGGGGCCGGCCTTTTGCAGCCGCGCGTCATGCTGCTGGTCGCCCGAGCATCCGGCGAGCAGGGCGGCGGCGATCAGGGCACAGGCAGGGACACGCGCGAACATGACGGGCAGCTAGGAGCTGCGGCGCCGGTTTCCCATGGGACGAATTGTCCGGGCGGTCAGGCGCCGGCGGCGGTCAGGCTGTCGAGCTGCGCCTTGCTGAGCGTGACGTTCCAGCTGCCGACCAGCTCCTCGGCCTGGGCGACCGAAGTGGCGCTGGCGATCGGCGCGGTGACGCCGGGCTGGGCGGCGAGCCAGGCCAGCGCGATCTGGGCGAGCGTGGCGCCGGTCTCGGCGGCGACCTGGTCCAGCGCGGCGAGCATCGCCGGGCCCTTGCCCTCCATGAACGCGGTCATCCGGCCGCCGCGCACCGATTTGCCGAGATCGGCCTCGGAGCGATACTTGCCGGTGAGATAGCCCGAGGCGAGCCCATAATAGGGCACGCAGCCGATATTATACTCGACGCACAGGTCCTGCAGCTCGCCCTCGTATTTGTGGCGGCTGAGCAGGTGATATTCGTTCTGGAGCGCGCGGTAATGCGGCAGGCCTTCGCGGGTGGCGATGTCGAGCGCGGACTTGAGGCGCATCGCGTGGAAGTTCGATGCGGCGATCGCCTGGACCTTGCCGGCCTTGATGAGCGTGTCGAACGCGGCGAGGACTTCCTCCTGCGGCACGTCCTCATCGTCCTGATGCGCGAAATAGAGGTCGATCGTCTCGACGCCGAGCCGCTTGAGGCTGGCATCGCAGGCGGCGGCGATGCGCGCGGGGGCGAGCTTGGTGCCGCCCTCGCCATCGAGCATGCCGACCTTGGTGGCGACCTTGACCTTGCCGTGCCGGCCCGAAGCCTTGAGCCATTCGCCGAGGATCGCCTCGGACTCGCCGCCGCTATGGCCGGGGACCCAGGCCGAATAGACGTCGGCGGTGTCGACCAAGGTGCCGCCGGCTTCGGCGAAGCGATCGAGGATCGCGAAGCTCGTCGCCTTGTCCGCGGTCCAGCCGAAGACGTTGCCGCCGAGGATCAGCGAAGGCGTCCGGAGGCCGCTGGCGCCGAGGTCGCGAAGGGTCGTCATTGCTGGTTTCCGTTGCTGGCGTTGATGTCGGTCGCGGCCGCCGCCGCATCGAGATCGCGCGACTGGCTGGCGCTCAGGCCGCCATGGCCGTCGTCGGATCCGCCGCCGCTGCCACAGGCCGCGAGTGCGAGGAGCAGGAGGAGCGGGGCGCGGCGCATGGCTTATTCGTCGCCCGAGCCTTCGTCGCCCGAACCGCTATCGCCCGTGGCATTGGTGATCGGCACGGCCTGGTCGTAATTGCTCTCGGCTGCGCCGAACGCGGCGTTCTCGGCGGCGTTCACGTCGCTGACCGCTTCGCCCATCGTGTTGCTGTCGCCGGCGACCGATTCATTGGCTTCGGCCGCTTCGTTCTTCGCGCTCTTGCCGCAGGCGGAAAGGCCGAGCAGGGCGACCGCCGCGAGCGGGAGGAAGATCTTGCGCATGACGGGAACCCTTTTGCCTGTGTTGGGGACGGGGTAGCGCAGCCGAGGAGTCGGGCGCAAGCATAGTAAGATCCTCCCCGAGCTTGTCTCGGGGAGGGGGACCATCGCGCAGCGATGGTGGAGGGGCGGCGCGGTACGCGCCGTGCCGGCGCGCCCCTCCACCACCGCCTTCGGCGGCGGTCCCCCTCCCCCAGCAAGCTGGGGGAGGATTTGAGGTTGCTCCGTTGACCCCATATAAAGATATCTTTATATGTCTAACTGCCATGCAGCAGGCCCTCGCCATCTTCCGTGCCCTTGCCGATTCGACGCGGCTGCGCATCCTTGCGCTCGTCCGCTCGATGGAGCTGAGCGTGGGCGAGCTGGCGCAGGTGCTCGGGCAGAGCCAGCCGCGCGTCAGCCGGCACGTGAAGATCCTGTGCGACGCCGGGCTGCTCGAGCGGCGCAAGGAAGGCAGCTGGGTGTTCGTCGGGCTCGGCCCCGATGCCAAGGTGGCACCGGTGCTGGCCGCGCTCGACCAGTGGAGCGAGGTCGATCACTGGATGGTCGCCGATGAGGCCCGGCTGGCCGCGGTGCGCGCCGACCGGGCAAGCGCGGCCGCCGAATGGTTCGAGAGCAATGCCGGCGAATGGGACGCGATCCGATCGCTCCATGTCGCCGAGAGCGAAGTCGAAGCGGCGATGGCCCGCGCGCTGGGGGAAGGCGAGATCGGCTATCTGGTCGATATCGGCACCGGCACCGGGCGGATGCTCGAGCTGTTCGCGCCGCGCGCCGAGCGGGCGCTGGGGATCGACCGCTCCTCCGAGATGCTGCGGCTGGCCCGCGCCAAGCTTTCCGAGCAGGGGCTGGCCAATGCCGAGCTGCGCCAGGCGGACCTCTATGCGCTGCCGCTGCAGGATGGCGGAGCCGATCTCGCTATATTGCATCATGTGCTCCATTTCGCGCAGCAGCCCGGCGCGGCGATCGGCGAGGCGGCACGCGTGCTGGCCCCCGGCGGCCGGCTGCTGATCGCCGATTTCGCGCCGCATGAGCGCGAGGAACTGCGCAGCAAGGACGCGCATACGCGCCTCGGCTTCTCGGACGAGCAGGTGCTCGGCTGGTTCGAGGCGCATGGGCTCCGGCCCGTCCAGGTGGAAACGCTGGAGGGCGGCGAGCTGACGGTGAAATTGTGGCTCGGTCGCAAGGCCGGGCAGGTGAAGGAAAAGGTGAGGGCCGCATGACTATTCTGGACCCGCTGGCGGCGCCGCTCTTCGCGGATGTGGCGGGCGATATCGACGTGAGCTTCGAATTCTTCCCGCCCAAGACGGAGAAGATGGAGGAGACCTTGTGGGAGTCGATCGAGACGCTGAGCCCGCTCGGGCCGCGTTTCGTCAGCGTTACCTATGGCGCGGGCGGCTCGACCCGCGAGCGCACCCACAACACGGTGGCGCGGATCGCGCGTGAGACCGGTATCCCGGCGGCGGCGCACCTCACCTGCGTCGAAGCCACCAAGGAAGAGATCGACCAGGTCGCGCAGGAATATTGGGCGGCGGGCGTGCGGCACATCGTGGCGCTGCGCGGCGATCCGCCCCGCGCCGGCGAGAAGTATGCGACGCATCCCGGCGGCTATGAGAATGCGGCGGACCTGGTGGCGGGGCTGCGCAAGCTCCATCCGTTCGAGATCTCGGTCGCGGCTTATCCGGAATGCCATCCGGATTCGCCCAATCCGGGCGCGGACATCGAGAATTTGAAGCGCAAGATCGACGCCGGTGCCAACCGCGCGATCACCCAGTTCTTCTTCGAGCCCGACACCTTTTTCCGCTTCCGCGACGACGTCGCCAAGGCGGGGATCGATGCCGAGATCGTGCCGGGGATCATGCCGGTGATGAGCTTCGCCAGCGTGGTGCGCATGGCGGCGATGTGCGGCACCGAAGTGCCCGGCTGGATGGAGCGGCTGTTCGAGGGGCTGGACGATCATCCGGCGGCGCGCCAGCTGGTCTCGGCGACGCTGGCGGCGGAGCTCTGCCGCAAGCTCTATGCCGGCGGGGTGCGCCAGTTCCACTTCTACACGCTGAACCGTGCGGAATTGAGCTACGCGATCTGCCATCTGCTGGGCGTGCGGCCGAAGGTCGGCGCCGAGATTGTGACGGCCTGAGCCGCATATAACCACCCGTCATGCTGAACTTGTTTCAGCATCCAACGCGCAACGGGCGATGGATTGGCGGGTGGATAGTTGGACCCTGAAACAAGTTCAGGGTGACGAGGAATTTGGACGATGACTGCACGCGAGAAACTGCTGGCCGAGGCCGCCAAGCGCATCCTGATCACCGACGGCGCGTTCGGCACCGAGATCCAGAACTGGAAGCTCGACGAAGCCGCCTATGCCGGCGACCTGGGGCTGAGCCATGACCAGAAGGGCAATAACGACATCCTCGCGCTGACCAAGCCCGAGGTGCCGGCGAGCATCCACCGCGCCTATTTCGAGGCGGGGGCGGACATTGCCGAGACCAACACCTTCTCGGCCAACCGGATCAGCCAGGCCGATTACGGCGCCGAGCATCTGGTGCGCGAGATCAATGTCGAGAGCGCCAAGCTCGCCCGCAGCATCGCCGACGAGTTCGAGGCGAAGGACGGCCGGCCGCGCTTCGTCGCCGGCGCGCTGGGGCCGACCAACAAGACGCTGTCGCTGTCGCCGGACGTCAACGATCCCGGCTATCGCGAGATCGACTTCGATTACCTGAAGGACGTCTATCGCGAGCAGATCGACGCGCTGGTCGAGGGCGGGGTGGACTTCATCCTGATCGAGACGGTGTTCGACACGCTCAACGCCAAGGCCGGGGTGATGGCGGCGATCGAAGCGGCGAACGACCTGGGTCGCGACCTGCCGATCATGCTGTCGATGACGCTGACCGATCTTTCGGGGCGCAACCTGTCGGGCCACACGGTTGAGGCGTTCTGGCACGCGGTGCGGCACGCGAAGCCGCTGACGATCGGGCTCAACTGCTCGTTCGGCGCCGAGCAGCTGCGCCCGCATGTGAAGACGCTGTCGGGCATCTGCGACACGCTGATCATGGTCTATCCGAATGCCGGCCTGCCCAACGAGCTGGGCGCCTATGACGAAGCGCCGGTGACCACCGCCGGGCTGGTCAAGGAATGGGCCGATGCCGGCCAGGTCAATGTGCTGGGCGGCTGCTGCGGCTCGACGCCGGCGCATATCAAGGCGATTGCCGATGCCGTTGCGGGCCTGCCCGCGCGGCCGATTCCTGAGGTTGCGGTGCGCACCCGGCTCGCCGGGCTCGAACCGTTCACGATGGCGGCCTAGTCCCCCTTCCGCTTGCGGGAGGGGTTAGGGGAGGGGCTGTCCTCCTCTGCGTCGCCCGAGATTTTGACACGCCCTCCCCCGACCCCTCCCGCAAGCGGAAGGGGAGCAGAAGAAGAAGACCAATGACCACCGCCTCCTCCACCAACTTCGTCAATATCGGCGAGCGCACCAACGTCACCGGATCGGCGCGGTTCAAGAAGCTGATCATGGCCGGCGACTATGCCGCTGCCGTGGAAGTGGCGCTGCAGCAGGTGGAGGCCGGCGCGCAGGTGCTCGACGTCAACATGGACGAGGGCCTGCTCGACGCGTTCGAGGCGATGACCACCTTCCTCAAGCTGATCGCCGCCGAGCCCGACATCGCGCGCATCCCGGTGATGGTCGACAGCTCCAAGTGGGATGTGATCGAGGCGGGCCTCAAGTGCGTGTCGGGCAAGCCGATCGTCAACTCGATCAGCATGAAGGAAGGCGAGGCGCAGTTCCTCGAGCATGCCCGCAAGTGCATGGCGTACGGCGCCGCCGTGGTCGTCATGGCGTTCGACGAGACCGGCCAGGCCGACACCCAGGCGCGCAAGGTCGAGATCTGCGAGCGCGCCTACAAGCTGCTCGTCGGCATCGGCTTCCCGCCCGAGGACATCATCTTCGATCCCAATGTGTTCGCGGTGGCGACGGGCATCGAGGAGCACAATAACTACGGCGTCGACTTCATCGAGGCGTGCCGCGAGATCAAGGCGCGCTGCCCGCATTGCCATATCTCGGGCGGCCTCTCGAACCTGAGCTTCTCGTTCCGCGGCAACGAGCCGGTGCGCAAGGCGATGCACTCGGTGTTCCTCTACCACGCGATCCCCGCGGGCATGGACATGGCGATCGTCAATGCCGGCCAGCTCGACGTCTATGACCAGATCGAGCCCGAGCTGCGCACCGCCTGCGAGGACGTGATCCTCAACCGCGATCCCGAGGCGGGCGATCGTCTCGTCACGCTCGCCGAGAAGTATCGCGGCACCGACGCGGCGGCGGAGAAGCAGGCGGCGGAATGGCGCGGCTGGCCGGTCGAGAAGCGGCTCGAGCATGCGCTGGTCAAGGGCATCGACGCGCATGTCGTCGAGGATACCGAGGAATGCCGCGCCGCGCTGATGGGCAGCGGCGGCCGCCCGATCCAGGTGATCGAAGGCCCGCTGATGGACGGCATGAACGTGGTCGGCGACCTGTTCGGATCGGGCAAGATGTTCCTGCCGCAGGTGGTGAAGTCGGCGCGCGTGATGAAGAAGGCCGTGGCGCACCTGATGCCGTTCATCGAGGCCGAGAAGGAAGCGGGATCCAAGGCCAAGGGTCGGGTCGTGATGGCGACCGTGAAGGGCGACGTGCACGATATCGGCAAGAACATCGTCGGCGTCGTCCTGCAGTGCAACGGCTTCGAAGTGATCGACATGGGCGTGATGGTGCCCTGGTCGGACATCCTCAAGGCGGCGAACGAGAATGACGCGGACATGATCGGGCTGAGCGGCCTCATCACGCCGTCGCTCGACGAGATGGTGACCGTCGCCGAGGAGATGCAGCGCGCGCAGATGACGATGCCGCTGCTGATCGGCGGCGCGACGACGTCGCGCGTGCATACCGCGCTGCGCATCGAGCCGGCCTATACCGGCCCGGTGGTGCATGTGCTCGACGCGAGCCGCGCGGTGGGCGTGGCGACGGCGCTCGTCTCGGAGACGCAGCGCGACGATTATGTCGCCAGGGTCGCGGCCGAATATGAGCAGGTGCGTGCAGCACGCGCCGGGCGCGGGCAGAGCGAGCTGCTGCCGCTGGAGAAGGCGCGCGACAACGCGTTCGAGGCGGACATGAGCCTCAAGCCGGGCAAGCCGCGCATGCCGGGCGTGCATACGTTCGACGACTGGGACCTGAAGGACCTGCGCGACTATATCGACTGGACGCCGTTCTTCCGCGCTTGGGAGCTGGCGGGCAATTATCCGGCGATCCTGACCGACGAAGTGGTCGGCGAGAGCGCGTCGAGCCTGTTCGCCGATGCGCAGAAGATGCTCGACACGATCATCGCCGAGAAGTGGCTGACCGCGCGCGGCGTCGCCGGGCTGTGGCCGTGCCGCCGCAAGGGCGACGACATCATCGTCCATGTCGGCGACGAGGAGCATGTCACGCTGCCGATGCTGCGCCAGCAGATCGCCAAGCGCGAGGGCCGGGCAAACATGTGCCTGGCCGACTTCATCGATACCCAGGGCGACTGGATCGGCGGCTTCGCAGTCTCGATCCACGGCATCGAGCCGCATCTCGCGCGCTTCAAGAACGCGATCGACGATTATTCGGACATCCTGCTGAAGGCGCTGGCCGACCGTCTCGCCGAGGCGTTCGCGGAGCGGCTGCACCAGTTCACCCGCAAGTCGCTGTGGGGCTATGCCGAGGGCGAGCAGCTCGACAATGCGGCGCTCATCAAGGAAGAATATCGCGGCATCCGCCCGGCGCCGGGCTATCCGGCCTGCCCCGAGCACAGCCTCAAGCCGATCCTGTTCAAGATGCTCGACGCGCATCACCGCACCGGCATCTCGCTGACCGAGAGCTTCGCGATGCTGCCGACCGCGGCGGTCTCGGGCTTCTATTTCGGGCATCCCCAGGCCGAATATTTCGGCGTGGCCCGGATCGGCCAGGACCAGGTGCAGGATTATGCGGCGCGGCGCGGCATCGATGTCGACCTGGCGACGCGCTACCTGCGGCCGAACCTGGATTGAGGGCATTTAGCCCTCTCCCCTTTGGGGAGAGGGTTGGGGTGAGGGGTAAGGCTTTTACGTCCGAAATTCCTCTAACCGCCTGACCTGCCGCCCTTCCCCGTCAAAATTCTCCGCTGCCAGCCAGGCC
>JAEXLC010000288.1 GCA_023445495.1 Pseudomonadota bacterium
GCCGCCACCGCCGGGAAAGCCGCCACCGCCGCCGCCCGGCCCCATCTGGGCATAGGCCGGTGCGGCCATGGCCAGCGCCGCGCCCAGCAGAAGGGCGCGCATCACGCCTTGTTTCGATCCTTGCATCACGTCCCCCGTGCAAACCGTCTCGCAGCCGCTCTCGGCCGCTCGGTGCACGCGGGAATTTCGATTTGTTGCAATGCGGAGAAACTGGCCGGTTCAGTCCCTAGAAGCTGAAAGGATCAACTTCCCGGCGCTCGGCGAGCAGAAAGGCGTCGGCAACCATCCGCATCGGGCGCAGGTCGACGTCGCTGGTACCGGTGGCGATCAGCTCGGCGAAGCGGGCATAGAGGCGCGGATACTCGCGGTCGGGCTCGGTGCATTCGGCCTCGCCCGGCAAGTGGAGCACGCTGCCGCCCAGCGACAGGCGGAGCGTGCCGGCATCGGTATCGACTTCGATGTCCCAGGTCTGCGGGCCGGTCTGCAGGAAGTCGAACGAGGCGCTGCCCTTCGCGTCGCCACAGCGCAGCTGCAGCTCGGCGGCGAGCGGCCCGGCGCGCCCGGCGGGCACGTCCATCGTCGCGGCCTCGACGAATAGCGGGGCCGGGAGAATCGCGGTGGCGATCGACAGCGCGTTGATGCCCGGATCGAACACGCCGAAGCCACCCGGTGCCAATATCCACTCCTGACCCGGATGCCAGCGGTGGATATCCTCGCGCCAGTTGATCCGGACCGCCCTGATCTCGCGGTGGCCAAGCCAGGCGCGCGCCGCGCCGACGCCGGCTGCCTCGCGCGAATGCCAGCTGGTGAACAGCGTGACATTCCTTGCGCGTGCCAGTTCGGCCAGCGCTTCGATCTCCGAAAGCGTCGCTGTGGGCGGCTTCTCGAGCATCACATGCTTGCCCGCCTCGATCGCAATGCGCGCCAGCGCATGGCGACCCTCGGGCGGGGTACAGAAGGAAACCGCATCCAGCTCGGTCCCGACGATCATTGCGGCGGTATCGGGATAGTTGGGCACGTCCTCGACGCGACCGTGCCGGCTGGCGATCGCCGCCAGCGCAAAGCGGTCATTGCCGGCGATTGCGGGAAGGTGCTGGTCGCGTGCGATCTTCCCGATGCCGACCAGGCCGAGCCTAAAGCGATCCACCCTCTCAACTCCCTTTTATACGATATATATGCTTCCTATCCGCCGTGCCGGGCACTATCAAGCTGGCTGCATATTTGGATGTGCCGGTGATGGCAGTGATTTCGGAAGAGGATGGCATTATGTCCGGGGGTGAAAAAGTCGATGGCAAGCGCCCGAACCTGCGGTCGCGCGCCTGGTTCGACGATCCCTCGAATCCGGACATGACTGCGCTCTATGTCGAGCGCTACCTGAACTTTGGCATCAGCCTGGAGGAGCTGCAATCGGGCCGGCCGATCATCGGCATCGCCCAGACCGGCAGCGACCTGACTCCGTGCAACCGTCATCATCTGGAACTGGCCAAGCGCGTGCGCGAAGGCATCCGCGACGCGGGGGGCATCGCGCTGGAATTTCCGACGCACCCGATCCAGGAGACCGGCAAGCGGCCGACCGCGGGGCTCGACCGCAACTTGCAATATCTGAGCCTGGTCGAAGCGATCTTCGGCTATCCGATGGACGGCGTCGTCATGACCATCGGCTGCGACAAGACCACCCCGGCCTGCCTGATGGCCGCCGCCACGGTGAACATCCCGGCGATCGCGCTGTCGGTCGGCCCGATGCTCAACGGCTGGTTCAAGGGCGAGCGCACCGGCTCGGGCACGATCGTGTGGAAGGCGCGCGAGATGCTTGCCGCCGGCGAGATCGACTATAAGGGCTTCATCGAGCTGGTCGCCAGCTCGGCGCCGTCGACCGGCTGGTGCAATACCATGGGCACGGCGACGACGATGAACTCGCTGACCGAGGCGCTGGGCATGTCGCTGCCCGGCTCGGCGGCGATCCCGGCGCCGTACCGCGACCGCGCCGAATGCGCCTATCATACCGGCGTGCAGATCGTCGAAATGGTGCATGCCGACCGCAAGCCCTCGGACGTGCTCACCCGCCAGGCCTTCCTCAACGCGATCCGCGTCAACTCGGCGATCGGCGGCTCGACCAACGCACCGATCCACCTCAACGCGATCGCCCGCCATATCGGGGTCGAGCTGAGCCTGGCCGATTGGGAGGAGCATGGCGCGGATATCCCGCTGCTGGTGAACCTGCAGCCGGCGGGGAAGTATCTGGGCGAGGACTTCTACCGCGCCGGCGGCGTGCCCGCGGTGATGGGGCAACTGCTCCGCGCCGGGCTGATCGACGGCAGCGCGCTGACCGTCAACGGCAAGACGATCGGGGAGAATGTCAGCACGGCAGCCGTCGAGGATGCCGACGTGATCTTCCCGCTCGACGCGCCGCTCAAGCAAGCCGCGGGCCTGACCGTGCTGTCGGGCAACTTGTTCGACAACGCGGTGATGAAGCTCTCGGTCCTGTCGGAGGAGTTCCGCAACCGCTATCTCTCCGACCCCGAGAGCCCCGATGCGTTCGAGGGCACGGCGATCGTGTTCGACGGACCGGAGGACTATCACAGGCGGATCGACGATCCGGCGCTCGGCGCCGATGACCATTCGATCCTTATCATGCGCGGGGCGGGGCCGGTCGGCTATCCGGGCGGCGCCGAAGTGGTGAACATGCGTCCGCCCGCCGCGCTGATCCGCGCCGGCGTGCACGCGCTGCCCTGCCTGGGCGACGGCCGCCAGTCGGGCACCAGCGGATCGCCTTCGATCCTCAACGCCGCGCCCGAAGCGGCAGTGGGCGGCGGCCTCGCGCTGGTGAAGACCGGCGACCGCATCCGCATCGACCTGAAGAACCGCACCGCCGACATGCTGGTCGACGAGGCCGAGCTGGCCGCGCGCCGCGCCGCGCTCGAGATCGATTATGTCCCCGAGGCGCAGACGCCGTGGCAGGAAATCCATCGCAGCCTGGTCGGCCAGTTCGATGGCGGCGCGGTGTTCGAGAATGCGGTGAAGTATCAGCGCATCGCCCAGAAATACGGCGTGCCTCGGGACAGTCACTGATGTCGCTGGTCCGCATCGTCGAGCGCGACCGCCGCGATGTGCTGGGCGAGGGGCCGCTCTGGTCGGCGCGCGAGAATGCGCTCTACTGGAGCGACATTCTTTCCCGGCGCCTCAACCGGCTGTCGCTCGACAGCGGCACGATCAACGCCTGGGCGTTCAACGACTATCTCGGCTGGGCGATCGAGCGCGAGCGGGGCGGGTTCGTCGTCGGGCTGGGCCGCCGCATGCTTCGCTTCAATCCGGAGACCGGCGCCACCCGCCTGATCGCCAATCCGGAACCGGACCGGGTCGAGAACCGCATCAACGACGCCAAGGCCGATGCGCAGGGTCGGATCTGGGCGGGGACGATGTCGATCAACTGCGCCGATCCGACGGGCAGCCTCTATCGGCTGGATGCCGACGGTACCGTCACGCGGGTGGACGGGCCCTATACGATCGCCAACGGGCCGGCGATCGCCGCGGACGGCAGCTTCCTGCTGCATACCGATACCGCGCTCGCGACGATCTTCCGGTTCGATATCAACGACGATGGCTCGCTGGGCCCGCGCACGCCCTTCATCGCGTTCGAGGCCGGATGGGGCAATCCCGACGGCATGACCTTCGATGCCGAGGGCTGCCTGTGGGTCGGCTGCTGGGGTGCGGGCTGCGTGACCCGCTTCTCGCCCGAGAGCACGCGGATGCGCAGCATCGAACTGCCGGCGAGCCAGATCACCAGCTGCACCTTTGCGGGCGAAGGGCTCGACCGGATGTTCGTCACCTCGGCGAGCGACGGTGTGGACGAGCCGCATGGCGGCGCTCTGTTCGAAGTCGATCCGGGCTGCCGCGGCCTGCCCGCGCAGCTCTATCGAGGATGAGCGGGCCGGGGCGATCAGGCCGGCAGGTTCTCGTGCGTGTCGATCAGCTCGAGCACGTCGGCGATCAGCGCGCGCATCGCCGTGCGGGCGCCGTCGGGATCGCGGGCCTTGATCGCATCGAGCACGCGCCCGTGATCGGCGACATTGGCGGTGCGGCCCTTCAGCCGGTTGGTGAAGCGGATCGAGGTGCGCAGCGCCGTGGCGGTGACGTTGCGGAACTGGACGTAGAACGGGTTTCCCGACGCGCGCAGGATCGCGACGTGGAAGGCGATATCGGCTTCCAGCGTGTCGTCCATGCCCTTCTCGGCGGCGAGCATGCGGGCAAGGCCCTCGCCGATCAGCTCGATATCGACCTCGGCGGCGAATTGGGCGGCGAGCGCGGCGGCTTCAGGCTCGATCGCGACGCGAAGCTGGTTGAACTGGATGAGCAGATCGACCGAGAATTGCCGCTCGAGCAGCCAGCGCAGCACATCGGTGTCGAACAGGTTCCAGGACGAGGTCGGCTCGACCACGGTGCCCTGGCGCGGGCGGGCGCTGAGCAGGCCCTTGGCGGTGAGCATCTTCACCGCCTCACGCGTCACCGATCGGCTGACGCCATGCTGCTTGGTGAGCTCGGCCTCGGTGGGGAAGGGCTGGTTCTCATAGTGCCCGGTGACGATCGCGCGGCCCAGCCGGTCGAGCAGGCCATAGGTCAGGTTGCGGCCGAGCTGCGGACGCAGTTCGTCATGCGACCTGGATAGAGACGTTGCCACGCGCGGGTTTTCCTTTTCTGTCGAGGCGACGATCGTCGCTTGCCCTTCACCTAGCTGTATCCCAACGCGCACGCTAGACAAGGTCAATTAATACGATAAATGAACCATCGAGCCGCCCCGGGGAGCGTGCGGCGCCTGAGGGAGGGAGTGCCCGTGACGAGCCTGTCGCAAATCGACCTGATCGTGGTCGTGATCTACGCCATCGGCATTTTCGGCCTCGCCCAATGGGTCAGCCGCGAGAAGGCTGGCCACGCCAAGGACACGTCCGACTATTTCCTTGCCTCCAAGTCGCTGCCCTGGTGGGCGATCGGCGCGTCGCTGATCGCGGCGAACATCTCGGCCGAGCAGATCGTCGGCATGGCGGGATCGGGCTACAAGATCGGCCTGGCGATCGCTTCCTATGAGTGGATGGCGGCGCTCACGCTGCTGATCGTCGGCAAATATTTCCTGCCGATCTTCCTCAAGAACCAGATCTACACGATGCCGCAGTTCCTCGAGCAGCGCTACGGCAAGGTGCTGCCGGTGCTGATGGCGGTGTTCTGGCTCGCGCTCTATGTGTTCGTGAACCTGACCTCGATCATCTGGCTGGGCTCGATCGCCGTCCACAAGGTTGCGGGGATCGACCAGAATGCCGCGCTGATCGCGCTCGGCCTGTTCGCGCTGCTCTACCAGCTCTATGGCGGCCTCAAGGCCGTGGCGCTGACCGACATCGTCCAGGTGACGCTGCTGGTGATGGGCGGCCTGATCGTCTCGTACCTGACGCTCGACCAGATCGGCGGCGGGCAGGGCGTCGTCGCCGGCTTCACCACGCTGATGAACGCGCATCCCGAGAAGTTCGACATGATCCTCTCGCCCGACAATCCCTATTACAAGGACCTGCCGGGCATCGCCGTGCTGGTGGGCGGCATGTGGATCGCGAACCTGAGCTATTGGGGTTTCAACCAGTATATCATCCAGCGCGCGCTGGCCGCGAAGAACCTGGGCGAGGCGCAGAAGGGCATCACGCTCGCCGCCTATCTCAAGCTCCTCATGCCGGTGATCATCGTGCTGCCCGGCATCGCCGCGGTGATGCTGGCGCCGAACCTGGCGGTGGGCGACGAGGCCTATCCGACGATGCTCAAGCTGCTGCCGCCGGGCCTGCTCGGCCTGGTCTTCGCGGCGCTGGTCGCGGCGATCATCGCGTCGACCGCGTCCAAGATCAATTCGATCGGCACGATCTTCACGCTCGACCTCTATGCCAAGGCGCGCGGGATCAACACGCGGGGCGAGGATGGCGAGGGCAAGACCGGGCAGGAGAAGCATCTCGTGCTCGTGGGGCGCGTCGTGGCTGCGCTGGCCGTCGTCATCGCGATCGTCGCTGCCCGGCCGCTGATCGGCCAGTCGGACCAGGCCTTCCAGTTCATCCAGGAATTCTCGGGCTTCTTCACCCCGGGCATCACGGTGATCTTCCTGCTGGGCCTGTTCTGGAAGCCGGCGAGCGAGGCGGGGGCGATCGTTGCGGCGGTGGCTTCGGTGGTGCTGTCCTATGCCTTCAAGGTCGGCATGCCCGACTTCCCGTTCATGAACCGCATGGGCCTGGTCTTCGTGATCAGCCTGGCGCTGGCGGTGATCGTGTCGCTGGTGAAGCCGGCCAGGGCCGAGAAGAATGTGGTGACCATGGAAGGGGTTAGCTTCAGGACTCCGAACGTGTTCAACGTCGCCGGCATCGGCGTGATCCTGATCCTCATCGCGCTGTACGCGGTCTGGTGGTGAGCTTCTCCGGCAGCTTCCTCGCGGTCGACTGGGGGACGACCAACCGGCGCGTCTTCCTGATCGAGGACGGGCAGGTCGTCCGCACCGAGCGCGACGATCGCGGGGTGACCTCGGTCAGCGACTTCGCGGGCGAGGCGGCGGGCATCCGCGAGCGCTTCGGCGACCTGCCGATGCTGATGGCGGGCATGGTCGGGTCGAACATTGGCTGGCAGGCGGCGCCCTATGTGCCCGCGCCGGCAGGGATTTCCGACCTTGCCGCGAACCTGCTGCGGATCGACGGCCGCACCGCGATCGTGCCCGGCGTCTCGGTGACGGGGCCGGCGGACGTGATGCGGGGCGAGGAAGTGCAGCTGCTGGGCGCGGTCGCGGCGGGGCTGGTGCCGGGTGACGCGCTGCTCGCCCAGCCGGGGACGCACTGCAAATGGGCGCTGATGGAGGAGGGCCGGATCGCCCGCTTCACCACCGCGATGACCGGCGAGCTGTTCGCGCTGCTGCGCCGATATGGCCTGCTTTCCGCGCAGCTTGGCGAGGACGTGACGCTTGGCCAGGCATTTCTCGACGGGGTGGAGGAGGGGCGCAAGCGCGATCTCGCCGCCTCGCTGTTCGGCATCCGCGCCGCCAAGCTGTTGGGCGAGCGGGCGGATTCGGACGCGGCCAGCTTTGCCAGCGGCCTGCTGATCGGCAGCGACGTCGCCGCCCGGCTCGAGCGGGCGGGGCATGACGAGGTCCACGTCCTCGCCGACCGCATTCTGGGTGGCCTATATGTCGCGGCGATCGAGGCGCAGGGGCGCCGGGCCGTGCTGGTCGACAGTCACGCCGCCTTCCTGGCCGGCATCATCGCAATCGGGAGTATTTCGTGAGCCATATCGCTGCATTCGACGAAGCCTTTGCCCGCTGCCCGCTGGTCGCGATCCTGCGTGGCGTCCGGCCCGACGAGGTCGAGGCCATTGGCGAAGAGCTTGTTTCGGCGGGCTTTTCCCTGATCGAAGTGCCGATGAACTCACCCGAGCCGCTCGACAGCATCGGCCGGCTGGCGAAGCGCTTCGCCGGGCGGGCGCAGATCGGCGCGGGGACGGTGCTTGTCGAGGGGCAGGTGGCCGAGATCGAGGGGGCCGGGGGCACGATGATCATCTCGCCCAATGCCAACCTAAAGGTGATCGCCGCCAGCGCCGCCCGGGGGCTGGTCTCGCTGCCCGGCATCTTCACGATGAGCGAGGCCTTTGCCGCGCTCGACACGGGTGCCACCGCGCTCAAGCTGTTCCCGGCCGAGGCGGCAAATCCCACGGTTCTCAAGGCGATGCGGGCGGTGCTGCCCAAGGATGCGCGGGTGCTGCCGGTGGGCGGGATCGCGCCGGAGACCATGGCCCCGTGGCGGGCCGCGGGGGCGGCCGGGTTCGGGCTGGGATCGGCGCTGTACAAGCCGGGGATGACCGCCGCCGAGGTGGGGGCCAATGCCCGCGCCTTTGTGGCCGCACTGGACGCCTAAGCGCGCAAAGGTTGCGCCGGGGACCCTTTCCCCGGCCAGCGCGCGCCATCGCCGGCGCCAGCGCGGATGTTGTCACTCCGGACGCCCTTGGCCGCGGATGTTCGCGCCGGCGGCTGAAGCCGATGCCGCCAGCGCCCGGATCGACACGGATGCCGGACGTCCGGCCGCGCCCTGCGGATCCCTGCTGCAAGCGGTTTCAGCGGAGGCGCGATTCGGCCCCGCAAGCATCGGTGTATCGTGCGTCTGGTCCGTCCACGACGCACCCCCGTGACGCTTTGGTCGCGCCGAGGCGGCACCCGTCGCAGAATCGTTCCTGGCCAGCCTGATCCCGCGCAGCGTCGCCGGCGCGCGGCCCTGCGTGCACTCCTTCCCCTTTGGAGGCGCCTCGCACGTCCGCCCGGTTCAAGGAGACGATGCGATGAGGAAGATGATGGCGGCCGCGTCCTGCGCGGCGATGCTGCTCGCGGTGCCGGCCCAGGCGGGCATCCAGGACGCCCCTCAGGCGCAGCAGGCCGCCCCGGCGGCAGCGGCGCCGGCAGTGCCCGAATGCAAGCCGAAGAAGAAGAAGGGCCTGGGGCTGGGCGGGCTGCTGCGCGCCGCGCGCAATTCGGGCCTGGTCGGCGGCGTGGCCGGCAAGGTGGGCGGCAATTCCTACATCGCCCAGGCGGCGGCGAGCACGGCGATCGATGTCGCGGCGAGCCAGCCGAACGGCGGGGCCGGCGCGGCGGAGGCACCGCAATGCTGAGGACCGCGCTTCGGGTCACGCTGGTGCTGCCCTGGCTGCTGGGCGCGTGCGGCGGGCAGGGCAGTGCCGGGACCAATGCGGCTGCCGGTGCCGGCGCGGAACCGCGCGGGCAAGCGGCGGCGGGCTCGCTGCGCCCCGGGCTCTACAGGATCGTCCAGACCGGCGATGGCGGGGGCGAGGAGCAGCGCTGCATCACCCATGAGATCATCGCGGCGGGCCAGTATATGGCGCCCAAGGACCTGCAGCCGGGCTGGACGGTCGTGCGCAACCGCGCCTCGGGCGGCACCGTGGATTTCGAGGCGGCGGGCCCCGCCAAGGGCCGGATGGTGCTCACCGGCAGCTACACCGCGACCAGCTTCACCGTGGATGGCGTGATGACCTTCGACCATGAAGGCGAGACGATGACGATGAAGAACCGCGAGACGGGGACATTCGTGTCGGCCGATTGCGGGAAGGGCGAGGGGTGAGGCTTGGAATCCTCCCCCCTCCGGGGGAGGATTGAAGATACAAAAAGAGCCGGCGACCCCTGGGGTGGCGGCTCTCTTTTTGTCCGCTGACCGGATCGATCAGTCGATATTCTTGGCGAGCTCGCGGTTGAACCAGAGCGCCACCAGGGTGCCGATCGCGCCCGAGAGGAGATAGGCACCGGCGGCGAGCAGGCCGAACTGGGCGCCGAGCCACAGCGCGATCAGCGGCGCGAAGGCGGCGCCGAACAGCCAGGCAAGGTCCGAGGTGAGCGACGAGCCCGTGTAGCGGTGCGACTTGGTGAACATCGACGACAGCGCGCCCGACGACTGGCCGAACGAGATGCCGAGCAGCGCGAAGCCGAACAGCATGAACACGATCTCGCCGGCTTCGCCCGAGGACAGGAGCTGCGGCGCGAAGCCGCTGAACACCGCGATCGCGACGGCCGAGCTGCCGAGCAGGGTGCGGCGGCCGACGCGGTCGGCCAGGCTGCCCGAGATGACGATCGCGATGGTGCCGACGATCGCGGCGACCGCTTCGATCACCAGGAAGTCGACCGGGCTGTTCTCGGTGTAGAGGAACACCCAGGAGAGCGGGAACACGGTGACCATGTGGAACATGGCGAAGCTGGCGAGCGGGGCGAAGGCGCCCATCACGATGATCCGCCAGTCGGCGCTGACCGTCTCGGAGATCGGCGCGGGCTCGAGCTCGCGGTCTTCGAACAGGCGGGCATATTCCGGCGTCACCACGATGCGCAGGCGGGCGAACAGCGCCACCACGTTGATCGCGAAGGCGACGAAGAAGGGATAGCGCCAGCCCCAGGCGAGGAAGTCCTCGGCGGGCAGGGCGGCGATGAAGAAGGCGAAGAGCAGGCTTGCCACGAACAGGCCGAGCGGCGCGCCGAGCTGCGGGATCATCGCATACCAGCCGCGCTTGTCGCTCGGCGCGTTGATCGCGAGCAGCGAGGCGAGGCCGTCCCAGGTGCCGCCCAGTGCCACGCCCTGGCCCATGCGGAACAGCGCGAGGAGGAGCGGTGCGGCGAGGCCGACCTCGGCATAGCCGGGCAGGAAGGCGATCGACGCGGTCGACCCGCCGAGCAGGAACAGCGCGATCGTCAGCTTGGCGCCGCGGCCATAGGCGCGGTCGACGGCGGTGAAGATCAGCGTGCCGACCGGACGGGTGATGAAGGCGAGCGCGAAGATCGCGAACGACCAGAGCGTGCCCTGCAGCGGATCGAGGAACGGGAAGATCAGCTTCGGGAAGACCAGCACCGAGGCGATGGCATAGACGAAGAAATCGAAGAACTCGGACGTGCGGCCGATGATCACGCCGATCGCGATCTCGCCGGGATGAATGGCATGGCCGTCGCTGTGCAGCGCGCGGGCATCCCGCTCGGCGGTAAGGGTGGGGACGGGGTCACCGCTCATCGAGTTCGAACTTTCCTGCAACACGCGCAGCGCAAGCGCGTTTCATAATGCCATCAAGGGGGCTAAGATAGCCCCGGCGCGGCGCTCTTGCGCCATAGCAGACAACGCAGGGATTGGACAAAATGTCCTATGTGCGGTGCAACATCGGGGGCCTAGGCGCCCGCCATGCCTAGATCTCGTCCGCTCTCCGCACGCCTCCGTGCGCTGCTGACCCTGCCGGCTTTCGCGCTGTTGTGCGGATGCGACATGGTCGTGCTCAACCCCGCCGGCGATGTCGCCCGTCAACAGGGTGACCTGGTGATCGTGTCGACGCTGCTGATGCTGCTGATCATCATTCCGGTGATGGCGCTCGTCGTCCTGTTCGCCTGGCGCTACCGCGAGTCGAACAAGGAAGCGCATTACGAGCCGGACTGGGATCACTCGACCGGCCTGGAGCTGGTGATCTGGTCGGCCCCGCTGCTGATCATCATCTGCCTGGGCGCGATCACCTGGGTGAGCACCCACCTGCTCGATCCGTACCGCCCGCTGGCGCGCACGGGCCCGAACCAGCCGGTGGCGGCCAATGTGAAGCCGCTCGAGGTCCAGGTCGTCGCGCTCGACTGGAAGTGGCTGTTCATCTATCCCGAGCAGGGCATCGCCACGGTCAACGAGATGGCCGCTCCGGTGGGCCGCCCGATCCGCTTCCGGATCTCGGCCTCGTCGGTGATGAACTCCTTCTACATCCCCGCGCTGGCCGGCCAGATCTACGCGATGCCGGCGATGGAGACCCCGCTGAACGCCGTGTTCGACAAGACCGGCGTGTTCCAGGGCTTCTCGGCAAACTATAGCGGCCATGGCTTCTCGAAGATGCGCTTCAAGGCGCACAGCGTGGACCAGGCCGGGTTCGACGCCTGGGTGGCCGAGGCCAAGAAGGCCGGCGGCAACCTGGACCGCGCGGCCTATCTCCAGCTCGAGCGCCCGAGCGAGGGCGATCCGGTGCGCCGCTTCGCCGCGGTGGAGAGCGGGCTGTTCGACCGGGTTACCAACCTGTGCGTGCAGCCGGGCAAGATGTGCATGCACCAGATGATGGCGCTTGATGCCGAGGGCGGCATGGGCAAGGCCGGGCTGCACAATGTCCGCCACGTCGAGGACAAGACCAGCGCCACCGGCACCCATATGCACGGCGGCAAGAGCTTCGTCGGCGAGATCTGCGCCGACAAGATGGACGTCGCCGTCCGCGCCCAGCCCAAGCCGGTCCGGCAGGCGCCGCTCGCCGGCGCCGGCCTGAAGCAGCCTTCGGGCGCGCCGACCCCGACCGCTCCCAGCGTTGCGTCCGAAACCCGGCCGCGTCCTCTCTCCTGATCGCGAAGCAGATTATGATCCCGCAACCCGCACCCGTTAGCCCGATCCTGGGCAAGCTGTCGCTCGACGCGCTGCCGCTGCACGAGCCGATCGTCGTGGCGACCTTCTGTGGCGTCGCCCTTGGCGGCATCGGCCTCGTCGTCGCGCTCACCTATTTCAAGCTCTGGGGCTATCTGTGGAAGAACTGGTTCACCAGTGTCGACCACAAGAAGATCGGGATCATGTACATGATCCTGGGCCTCGTGATGTTCCTGCGCGGCTTTGCCGACGCCCTGATGATGCGCCTCCAGCAGGCGCTCGCGTTCAACGGGTCCGAGGGCTATCTGAACGCGCACCATTTCGACCAGGTGTTCACCGCCCACGGCGTGATCATGATCTTCTTCGTGGCGATGCCGTTCGTCACCGGCCTGATGAACTACATCGTGCCGCTGCAGATCGGCGCGCGCGACGTGTCGTTCCCGTTCCTGAATAACTTCAGCTTCTGGATGACGACCGGCGGCGCGGTGCTGGTGATGGCCTCGCTGTTCGTCGGCGAGTTCGCCCAGACCGGCTGGCTGGCCTATCCGCCGCTTTCGGGGATCCTCTACAGCCCCGGGGTCGGCGTCGACTATTATCTATGGGCGCTGCAGGTCGCGGGCGTGGGCACGACACTTTCAGGCATCAACCTGATCGTGACGATCCTCAAGCTCCGCGCGCCCGGCATGACCCTGATGAAGATGCCGGTGTTCACCTGGACCTCGCTCTGCACCAACGTGCTGATCGTCGCGTCCTTCCCGGTGCTGACCGCGGTGCTCGCGCTGCTCGGCCTTGACCGCTACGCCCACACCAACTTCTTCACGAACGACTTTGGCGGCAGCGCCATGATGTACGTGAACCTGATCTGGATCTGGGGCCACCCGGAGGTCTACATCCTGATCCTGCCGCTGTTCGGCGTGTTCTCGGAAGTCACCTCGACCTTCTCGGGCAAGAAGCTGTTCGGCTATTCGTCGATGGTCTACGCCACGATCGTCATCACGATCCTGTCGTACCTCGTCTGGCTGCACCACTTCTTCACCATGGGCTCGGGCGCCAGCGTCAACAGCTTCTTCGGCATCACGACGATGGTCATCTCGATCCCGACGGGCGCCAAGATCTTCAACTGGCTGTTCACCATGTATCGCGGCCGCATCCGCTTCGAGCTGCCGATGATGTGGACCGTCGCGTTCATGCTGACCTTCGCGATCGGCGGCATGACCGGCGTGATGCTCGCCATCCCGCCTGCCGACTTCGTGCTGCACAACTCGCTGTTCCTGATCGCGCACTTCCACAACGTGATCATCGGCGGCGTGCTGTTCGGCCTGTTCGCGGCGATCAACTTCTGGTGGCCCAAGGCCTTCGGCTTCAAGCTGAACACCTTCTGGGGCAAGGTGAGCTTCTGGTGCTGGGTCCCCGGCTTCTGGCTCGCCTTCCTGCCGCTCTACATCATGGGCCTGATGGGCGTGACCCGCCGCATGCGGGTGTTCGACGATCCCAGCCTGCAGATCTTCTTCATCGTCGCGGCGCTCGGCGCTGCCCTGATCGCCGCCGGCATCGGCGCGATGCTGGTCCAGTTCGCGGTGAGCATCTGGAAGCGCGAGGAGCTGAAGGACCTGACCGGCGACCCGTGGAACGGCCGTACCCTGGAATGGGCGACCTCGTCGCCGCCGCCGGAGTACAACTTCGCGTTCACGCCGGTCATCCACGACCTGGATGCCTGGTACGACATGAAGAGCCGCGGCTGCGAGCGTCCGCTCACCGGCTTCAAGGACATCCACATGCCGAGCAACACCGGCGCGGGCGTGATCCTGGCCGGCATCAGCACCCTGATCGGCTTCGCGCTGATCTGGCACATCTGGTGGCTGGTCGGCCTGAGCTTCGTCGCGCTGATCGGAGGAGCGATCTTCCACACCTTCAACTACAACCGCGATTTCGACATTCCCGCCGAAACCGTGGCCGAGACCGAGGCGGCGCGCACGCGCCAGCTCGCCGCCGGAGCCTGATCGATGAGCACCACCACGCTTCCCGCCGCGGACGAACCCGTCCGCTTCTTCGACTTCGACGAGCATCCGCACCCGGAAGGCTACAGCACGATGCTGGGCTTCTGGATCTACCTGATGAGCGACTGTCTCATCTTCGCGATCCTGTTCGCCTGCTACGCCGTGCTCGGCGGAAACTTCGCCGGCGGGCCGGGGCCGAAGGACCTGTTCGACCTGCCGCTGGTCGCGGTGAACACCGCGATGCTGCTGTTCTCGTCGATCACCTATGGCTTCGCGATGCTCGGCATGGCGAAGGGCAACAAGACGCAGGTGCTGGTGTGGCTGGCGATCACCCTGGTGTTCGGCGGCTGCTTCCTCGGCATCGAGCTCTACGAGTTCAGCGAGCTGATCCATGAGGGCGCGGGCCCGTGGCGCAGCGCGTTCCTGTCGAGCTTCTTCACCCTGGTCGGCACGCACGGCCTGCACGTCACCTTCGGCTCGATCTGGCTGATCACGCTGATGGTGCAGGTGAGCCGCTTCGGCCTGACCGCCGCCAACCAGCGCCGCCTGGCCTGCCTGAGCCTGTTCTGGCACTTCCTCGACGTCATCTGGATCGGCGTCTTCACCTTTGTCTATCTGATGGGAATGCTGCGATGAGCCACGATCCGCACGCGCACGACGCGCACGCACACGGGGATCATGGCGATCACGGCCATGGCGTCGAGATCCCGCACGGCTCGATGCGCGACTATGTCATCGGCTTCGTGCTGTCGGTGATCCTGACCGCGATCCCGTTCTACCTCGTCATGGAGCGCCCGTTCTCGAACGGCGTCACCGCCGCGGCGATCATGGCCTTCGCCATGGTCCAGATCGTGGTCCACATGGTCTATTTCCTCCACCTCAAGCCCAAGGCCGAGGGTGGCTGGACGATGACCGCTTTGCTGTTCACGATCATCGTCGTGGTGATCATGCTCTCGGGCTCGCTGTGGGTGATGTACCACCTCAACGCGAACATGATGCCGATGGTCGATCCGAGCCAGCTTCCGTGAACGACCAACCGCGGCCCCGCGGCAGGTGGGGCATCGCTGCGGCGATGCTCGTCTGCGCGGGGCTGCTGGCGGCGCTGGGCATCTGGCAGCTCGAGCGCCGCGCCTGGAAACATGAGCTGATCGCCGCGGTCGAGAACCGCGCGCACGGCACCCCGGCCGCCGCGCCCGGACCCGCCGCCTGGGGCGCGATCACCGCCAGGACCGACGCCTATCGCCGCGTCACCGCCACCGGCCAGCTCCTCAACGACCGCGCCACGCTGGTGAAGGCGGTGACCGAGCGCGGCTCGGGCTATTGGGTGCTGACCCCGCTCCGGACCCATGACTTCACCCTGCTGGTCAATCGCGGCTTCATCCCCGATGCGATGCGCGACAAGGTGCCGGCCGGGCCCGATTACCTGCAGGTGACCGGGCTGCTGCGCGTCACCGAGCCGGGCGGCGGGTTCCTGCGCAGCAACGACCCCAAGGGCAATCGCTGGTATTCGCGCGACGTCGCGGCTATCGCCAGCGCCCATGGGCTCGGACAGGTCGCACCCTATTTCATCGACGCGGACGCCACGCCGAACCCGGGCGGGTACCCGGTGGGTGGGCTGACCGTGGTCAAGTTCGCCGACAACCACCTTGTCTACGCCCTGACCTGGTTCGGGCTGTGCGCGATGGCGCTGTGGGGCGCCTGGTTCATCGGCTGGCGACGGGGCGGCGCCCAGTGATCCACGCCCGGGGGCAGGAGGATACCGACCCCGGCCGGCGCAACATGTGGCTGCTCGTCCAGTTGCGCTGGATCGCTGTGGGCGGGCAGCTGGGCACGATCGGCTTCGTCCATTTCGTGATGGGCGTGCACCTGCCGCTGGTGCCGCTGTTCATCGCGCCGCTGGTGCTGATCGGCATCAACCTGGCGACCTATCCGCTGCTCGACCGGCGCGCGGCGATCACCAACTGGGAGCTGACCCTGGCGATGCTGGCGGACGTCGCCGCGCTCGCCTGGCAGCTCCACTTCACCGGCGGCCTCGCCAACCCCTTCGCCTCGCTGTTCCTGCTCCAGGTCGTCACCGGGGCGATGCTGCTCCAGCCGGGATCGAGCTGGCTGATCGTCGGCGCGACCAGCCTGGCGGTGTTCGGTATCGCGATAAACCCGGTGCCGCTCGACCTGCCGACCGGCGTCAACGATCCGTTCCGGCTCTATCTGGCGGGCAGCCTGATCTGCTTCGCGCTGATCGCAGTGCTGCTCGTGTCGCTCATCACCCGCATCGCGCGCAACCTGCGCGACGGCGACGCCGAGCGCGCCGAGATCCGCCAGCGCGCCGCCGAGGAGGACCATATCGTCCGGATGGGCCTGCTCGCCACCGGCGCGGCGCACGAGCTCGGCACGCCGCTCTCCTCGCTCTCGGTGATCCTCGGCGACTGGCAGCGCATGCCGCGCATCGCCGGCGACCGCGACCTGGCGCAGGACGTGGCCGACATGCAGGCCGAGGTGGCGCGCTGCAAGACGATCGTCAGCGGCATCCTGGCCTCCGCCGGCGAGGCGCGCGGGCTCTCCTCCGAATTCACCACGGTGCGCCAGTTCCTCGACTCGCTGGTCGCCGACTGGCGGGCGAGCCGGCTGACCGGCACGCTCGACTATGCCGATCATTTCGAGCCGGACGTGGCGATCGTCTCCGATCCCGGGCTGCGCCAGGTGCTGAGCAACGTGATCGACAATGCGGCGGAAGTCTCCGACTGGATCGGTATCACTGCGCTGCGCGACCATGACGACCTGGTGATCGACATCGCCGACGAGGGGCCTGGCTTCGCGCCCGAGATGCTCGCCGGGTTCGGCCAGCCCTATCGATCGAGCAAGGGCAAGCCGGGCGGCGGGCTGGGGCTGTTCCTGCTCGTCAACGTGCTGCGCAAGCTGGGGGGCACGGCGAGCGCGGAGAATCTGCCGGGCAGCGGCGCGGTGGTGCGCATCCGCCTGCCGCTTGACGCGATCGCCCGCCCCGGGGAGGAACAGGCATGAGCGCAATCCGCAAGCTGCTGATCGTCGAGGACGACGAGGCCTTTGCCCGCACGCTGCGGCGCTCGTTCGAACGGCGCGGCTATCTGGTCGAGGCGGCGGCGAGCCATGAGGAGCTGACCGTGCTGCTCGAGACGTTCCACCCTTCCTATGCGGTGGTCGACCTCAAGCTGGGCGGGGCATCGGGCCTGGCCTGCGTCCAGAGCCTGCGCGCGACCGATGCGGCGATGAAGATCGTGGTGCTGACCGGCTTCGCGAGCATCGCCACCGCAGTGGAGGCGATCAAGCTGGGCGCCTCCTATTATCTCGCCAAGCCTTCCAACACCGACGACATCGAGGCGGCGTTCGGCCGCGAGGAAGGCGATCCCGACGCGCAGATCGCCAGCCGGCCGAGCTCGATCAAGACGGTGGAATGGGAGCATATCCACCAGACCTTGGTGGAGACCGACTTCAACATCTCCGAGACCGCAAGGCGGTTGGGGATGCACCGGCGGACGCTGGCGCGGAAGCTGGAGAAGCGGCAGCTGCGGTAATTCCTGCTCCACTCCCTGGAAGGGAGGGTCGGGGGTGGGTTGCGAGCGCAGCGAGCCCGGCTTTTCCTAACCCACCCCTAGCCCCTCCCTTTCAGGGAGGGGAATTTCGGTGGCGGACCTCCTCACTTCGTCACCCCAGCCTTGTGCCGGGGCCAGGGCCTCCAAGTCGTCTCGCCCTTTCCCTTGGCCCCGGCCTTTGCGGGGATGACGAGGGGAAGGTGGCCAAGGAACGGAAGGGGCTTGGATGGCCGCCGCTCCAACGCCCTCGTCACCCTGAACTTGTTTCAGGGTCCAACGCGCCTCAAGCGGTATCGCCGGGGGAGAGTTGGATGCTGAAACAAGTTCAGCATGACGGGAGCGGAGAGGTGCCGCTTCCCATCCACCGCAAGCGGGCGCACAGATTGGCCTCCGGGAGGGCCATTTGAAGATTCGTGCCGATATCGTTGCCGGTCTTGCCGTTGCCGGGCTGATGCTGCCCGAGGCGGTGGCCTATGCCGGGATTGCCGGTGTCGCGCCGGGGCATGCGATCCTGGCGGCGCTGGTGGGCACGCTCGTCTATGCGCTGGCCGGGCAGAGCCGGTTCGCGATCGTGTCGGCAACCTCCTCCTCCGCGGCGATTCTTGCCGCCTCGCTGGCCGATGTGCCGGGCGGGGAGGGGATGCGCATGCTGTTCCTGATGATGGCGGTGGCGCTGGCCGGGCTATTGTTCCTGCTCGCATGGGCGTTCCGGCTGGGCGGGCTGACCGGGTTCATCTCGCACCCGGTGCTGCGCGGCTTCGCCTTCGGCCTGGCGATCACGATCAGCGTCAAGCAGCTGCCGGTGCTGGCGGGCGTCCACGCGCCGGGTGGGAGCCTGTTCGATACCGGCTTCGCCGTGCTGCGGGCAGTGCCGCACTGGCATGTGCCGAGCCTGGCGGTGGGGCTGGCCGCGCTGGCGACGCTGCTGGTGCTGCGCCGCTGGCCCGGCGTGCCGGCGGCGCTGATCGTGCTGGTATCGGGCGTGGCGGCTTCGGGGTTGCTCGGGCTTGCCGCGCGCGGCGTGGCGACGGTGGGAGACATCGCGCTGGTGCCCGAGATGGCGGCGATGCCGGCCTGGTCGCCGGCGATGCTGCTCGAGGCGGCGCAGGTCGCGGTGCCGCTGGCGCTGATCCTGCTGGCCGAAAGCTGGGGGACGATGCGGACGCTGGCGCTGCGGCACGGCGACATGCTCGATTCCGGGCGCGAGCTGCGCGCGCTCGGGCTGGCCAACCTCGCCGCATCGCTGGTGCAGGGTATGCCGGTAGGGGCGGGGCTTTCGGCCAGCGCGGCGAACGAGGCATCGGGCGCGGCCTCGCGGCTGGCAGGCGCCGTGGCGGCGCTGGCACTGGGCGCGCTGGTGCTGTTCGCGATGCCGCTGGTCGCGCTGCTGCCCCAGCCGGTGCTGGCGGCGGTGGTGATCGCGGCGCTGACCCATGCGCTCGACCCACGGCCGATCCTGCGGCTGTGGGGGCTCAACCGCGACCAGTATATCGCGGTGGCCGCGGCGCTCGGCGTGCTGGTGCTCGGCGTGCTCGACGGGATGCTCTGCGCGATCCTGTTGTCGCTGGCGGCGCTGGTGCAGCGCTTCGGCAATGCCCGGCTGGCGCGGCTCGGGCGGCTGGGGGACAGCCATGACTTCGTCGATGCCTATCGCCACCGCGACGCGGCGATGCCGGCGGGGATCGCGATCTGGCGGCCGGCGGCGCCCTTGTTCTTCGCAAATGCCGAGCGGATGTTCGCCGAGATCGCCCGGCGGACGCTGGCCGAGCCGGCGCTGCGCGCGGTGGTGATAAGCCTGGAGGAGAGCATCGATATCGACAGCACCGCGCTCGACGCGCTGCTCGATTTCGACCGGGCGCTGGGCGCGAAGGGCTTCCATGTCCATTATGCCCGGATGCATGACAAGGTGCGCGACCTGCTGAGCGCCGCGGGAGCGGCGGCGATCGTCGCGCGCAGCGATTACAGCGTGGCCGATGCGGTCACCCGGCTGGAGGATGGCGATGCGTGAACCCGAGCCCTTTCTGCGCCCCGTGCCGATCGATGCGCTGCGGCCCACCCAGATCACCGTCGGCTACCGCGAGGTCGCCCGCAAGCGGCACGACTGGCGCGAACGGGCGGAGAAGGACGGATCGGAATTCCTCGGGCGGCACATGATCCCGGCGGTGAAGGGCCCGAAGGACCGCTACTGGATAGTCGATGCGCACCATCTTGCCCGCGCGCTGCACGACGAGGGGGTGGAGTTCGTGCTGGTGCGCGAGATCGCCGACCTGTCGGCGCTGACCGGGCGGGCCTTCCGCACCTTCATGGACAGCCGGGGCTGGCTGCATCCCTATGATCCGGACGGGCACCGGCTCGATGCGCGCCACCTGCCGCGGCATGTGCGCGGGCTGCTCGACGATCCCTGGCGCTCGCTGGCGGGGGCGCTGCGGCGGGCCGGGGGCTATGCCAAGGATCCGACGCCCTATGCCGAGTTCCTCTGGGCCGATTTCCTGCGCCGGGAAGTGCCGGCCAGGCTGGTCGAGGCGGATTTCGACAAGGCGCTGGCGCGGGCGCTCGACCTTTCGGGGCGCAAGCGGGCGGCCTATCTGCCCGGCTGGTCGGGGCCGGAGGATTGAACAAAATCGCCCGGGCCGGCAGTGAACGGAATACGGTTCGTACCTATATGCTCCGTCATCGGATCATGGGGGATCGAAAGGACAGTGCCATGAACAGGACTTCGATCAAGCTTCTCGGCGCCGCCTTGCTGGCCGGGCTGGCCATGCCGGCCGCCGCGGCCGGGCAGAAGGACGGCGAGGCCGAGATCGCCAAGGCGGTCGCCGGGCGTACCGCCGGCAAGCCGGTGGACTGCATCAACCTGCGCGACATCCGCTCGTCGAAGATCATCGACGGTACCGCGATCATCTACGAGATGAACAACGGCGTGAAATATGTGAACCGCCCGCGGAGCGGCGCGCAGTCGCTCGACTGGACCGACGTGCTGGTCACCGAGACGACGCTGAGCCAGCTCTGCCGGATCGACACGGTGCGTCTGTACGATACCGGGCTTCGCTCGGTCACCGGCTGGGTCGGGCTGGGCGATTTCGTGCCCTATCCGAAGCCGCCGCGTAGCTGAGGGTGGGTATCGAGGCGTAGCTTCGGGATTTTACCGCAGCCATCGCCTTCCTCCATCGTCACCCCGGCCT
>JAEXLC010000150.1 GCA_023445495.1 Pseudomonadota bacterium
CCCCGAGACGAGCTCGGGGAGGATTTAACCTGGCACGACGCCTTCGCCGGCCAGGTCCCCGCCGACCCAGCCTCCGCCGGCGACGTCGTCCTCGCCCGCAAGGACGCCCCCGCCAGCTATCACCTCGCGGTCACGGTGGACGACGCTGCGCAGGGCATCACCCATGTCGTGCGCGGTATCGACCTGTTCGCCGCCACGCATGTCCACCGCCTGCTCCAGGCTTTGCTCGGCCTGCCCACGCCGGAATATCGCCACCACCCATTGCTGCGTGGCCCCGACGGCACCCGCCTCGCCAAGCGCCACGGCGCGCCGAGCCTCGAGGCGATGCGGCTCGCCGGCGAGGACGGCCGCGCGCTTGCCGAGCGATTGCGCGAAGGACAACTGCCAGTTGGCATCGCCGCGGCACAGGCGTAGGATCGGTCCATGATCTTCCTGGCCTTCCTGCTGCTCGCGGCGATGTTCGCCACCCTGTTCATCCTCATCAAGGGGCTGGTGAACATGGCGCAGACGACGAGCCAGGACCTGGAGAACACCGGCGACGGCCCGAGCCCGCGCGCGCTCAAGTCGCAGAAGCTGATGCAGCAACGCATCCTGTTCCAGGCGATCGCGATCGGCGTGATCGCGCTGATCCTCATCATGATGTCGGCCAAGGGCTGACGCGCCGGGCCGCCCGGCCCCTCTTCAAGTTTCCAAGGTTGCCGCAATGACTCTCCAGACCTGGTGGCTGTTCGTCATGGCCGTGTTCCTGCTGTCGGGCACGCCGGGGCCGAACATGCTCCACATCCTCCAGCGCAGCGTCGATTTCGGCCTGCGCCGCACCGTCGCCGCGATGGCCGGCTGCCTTGCCGGGCTGGTGACCATCCTCGCCGCCTCCGCCGCGGGCCTCACCGCGCTGCTGCTCGCCATTCCCGGCGCGTTCGAAGTGCTGCGCTGGCTCGGCACCGCCTATCTGGTCTGGCTCGGCATCAAGGCGTGGCGCGCCGATCCGACGCCGCTCGATGTCGGTGACGATGCCGCGCTCGCCGACAAGCGCCTCACCGCAGCCCAGCTGTTCCGCGGCGGCTTCGCGATCAGCATCTCCAATCCCAAGGCGCTGCTCTTCGCCGCCGCCTTCTTCCCCCAGTTCGTCAGCGCCGCCGCGCCCAAGCCGCCGCAGTTCGCGATCCTGGTGCTCACCTTCGCGGTGGTCGAATGCTTCTGGTACCTGGTCTATGCGCTGGGCGGCCGCGGCCTTGCCCGCCATCTCGCGCGGCCCGCGCTCAAGAAATGGTTCAACCGGATGACCGGCTCGATCTTCATCGGCTTCGGGCTGATCCTGCTGCGCTCGAAGCACGCCTGACACTATAATTCCTCTCCCAGCTCGCTGGGGGAGGGGGACCATTTGCGAAGCAAATGGTGGAGGGGCCGCCGCGAAGACGGCGGACTTGCGCCCGCCGCCCCTCCACCAGCCTTCGGCTGGTCCCCCTCCCCGAGACAAGCTCGCGGAGGATTTGAGTAGTCGCCCGCGCAGGCGTAGAGTCTCCGCCATGGTCAAGCTCAACAAGATCTACACCCGCACCGGCGACGACGGCACCACCGGGCTGGTGGACGGCTCGCGCGTCTCCAAGGCGAGTCTGGTCATGGCCGCGATCGGCGATGTCGACGAGGCCAACTGCACGCTCGGCGTCGCTCGCGCCACGCTCGGCCATCACGCGTTCGGCGGCATGCTCGCGCATATCCAGAACGACCTGTTCGACCTCGGCGCCGATCTCGCCACGCCCGTCGGGATCGATGGCGCGCTGCGCATCACCCCCGGCCAGGTCACCTGGCTCGAGGAGCGGATCGACCATATCAATTCGGCGCTCGAACCGCTGACCAGCTTCGTGCTGCCGGCCGGGGCGCCCGGCGCGCCCGAGCTCCACCTCGCCCGCGCCGTCACCCGCCGGGCCGAGCGCACCGCCGTCGCCGCCGGCGCGGGCGTGCAGCCGCTCGCCTATCTCAACCGCCTGTCCGACCTGCTGTTCGTCGCCGCCCGCGCGGTCAACCAGAGCGAAGCGGGGGACGTACTCTGGGTACCCGGCGCGTCGCGCTAAGCGATACCTTGGCATAGCTTCGCGCGGCGCCTCCGCCCGCTATCTCCCGATAAACGAACAGGCTTCTGCGTGAACAAAATCGCCGGGGCTTTCGTTGACTCGACTACCGGGGGCAATCCGGACACCTATATCTCGCCGGTTGACGGCGATTGCGCGCGCCGCTAGGAGAACATAATGCGAACGGAAATGGGATCCGCTCCGGCTTCCAGCGCGCTTGGCGCGAAGTTCCTCCGCACCCGGGCGCTGAGCGAGGCGCTGGTCGCCCCGCTCTCCGATGCCGACGCCACGATCCAGTCGATGGACGATGCCTCGCCGGCCAAATGGCATCTCGCGCACACGACCTGGTTCTTCGAGACCTTCGTGCTGCGCGATCATGTGCCGGGCTATGCGCTGCACGACGATCGCTGGCCGTTCCTGTTCAACAGCTATTACGAGGCCGAAGGCCAGCGCCATGCCCGTCCGCGCCGGGGCATGCTCTCGCGCCCGAGCCTCGACGAAGTGCTGGCGTACCGCGCCCATGTCGATGCCGCGCTCGCCGATGCGCTGCCCGGCCTGCCCGAAGCGGCGCAGGCGCTGGTCCTGCTCGGCTGCAATCATGAGGAGCAGCATCAGGAGCTGCTGCTCACCGACATCCTCCACCATTTCTCGGTCAACCCGCTCGAGCCCGCCATCTGGCAGGGCGCGCCCAAGGTGCCGGTGGCGATGCCCGGCCCGATCGGCTGGATCGAAGGGCAGGCTGGCCTCGTACACGTGGGTGTACCAAGCGATTCAACATTTTCGTTCGATTGCGAGGGGCCGCGCCACCAGGCGCTGCTCACCCCGCATGCGATCGCCGACCGCACGATCACCAATGGCGAATGGGCGGCGTTCATCGCCGATGGCGGCTATCGCGACCCGCGCCACTGGCTGTCGGACGGCTGGGCCTGGGTGAAGGCCGAGGGGATCGAAGCCCCGCTCTACTGGCGGCGCGACGGCGATGTCTGGACCCGCTTCGGTCTCGACGGCCGCCGCCCGGTCGATCCCGCCGCGCCGGTCACCCATGTCAGCTTCTTCGAAGCCGATGCCTATGCCAGCTGGGCCGGCGCGCGGCTGCCCAGCGAGTTCGAATGGGAAGCGGCCGCTACCGCCTTCGATCCCGCGAGCGGCAACCAGCTCGATGCGGCGGGGCCGGTCGAGCCGCGCCCATCCACCGGCGGCCCGGCGTTCTTCGGCGATGTCTGGGAATGGACCGGCAGCGCCTTCCGTCCCTATCCCGGCTTCCGCCCGGTCGAGGGCGCGGTCGGCGAGTATAATGGCAAGTTCATGAGCGGGCAGTTCGTGCTGCGCGGCTCGTCCTGCGCCACCCCGCGCGGCCATAGCCGGGCGAGCTACCGCAACTTCTTCTACCCCCATCAGCGCTGGCAGTTCACCGGCGTGCGCCTGGCGAAGGATCTGTGATGGTTTCCCTCCGTCACCCCTATTCCACCGTCATCCCCGCGCAGGCGGGGATCCAGGGTAACAGAGCGATGACCTTCGTGGCTCTGGATCCCCGCCTGCGCGGGGATGACGATCAAAACCGAAAGGCCGGCCAAGCATGCTGAAACAGGAACTCGAAGACGGCCAGGCCAGCCTCGCCGATCCGCATTTCCGCGCCGATGTGCTGAGCGGCCTCGAAGCGCGGCCCCGCGCCATCCCGGCGCGCTGGTTCTACGATCGCCGGGGCTCGGAGCTGTTCGAGGAGATCACCCAGCTCCCCGAATATTATCCCACCCGCACCGAGACCGAGCTGCTCCGCCAGACCGGTCCCGAGCTGGGCGCGCTGGCGGCGCGGGGCGCAGCGGTGGTCGAGTTCGGCTCCGGCTCCTCGGTGAAGACGCCGCTGCTGCTGCGCGCCATCGATCCTGCCGCCTATGTGCCGATCGACATTTCGGGGGATTTCCTCCGCCAGTCGGCGGCCGAGCTGGGCCAGGCTTTTCCGGGCCTGCCGGTCTATCCGGTCGAGGCCAATTTCCTCCGCCCGGTGCCGCTGCCCGAGCAGGTGACCGGCATGCCCAAGCTCGGTTTCTTCCCCGGCTCGACGATCGGCAACATGCAGGCCTGGCATGCGGTCAATCTGCTGCGGGCGATGCGCGAGTGGCTGGGCGACGGTGCGCGGCTGCTGATCGGGATGGACCGGGTCAAGTCGCCCGACGTGCTGGTCCCCGCCTATGACGATGCCCAGGGGATCACCGCAGCGTTCAACCTCAACCTGCTCGAGCGGATCAATCGCGAGCTCGACGGGACGATTCCCGTGGAGGCGTTCCGCCATGTCGCCTTGTGGAACGACGATGCCGCGCGGATCGAGATGCATCTCGAAGCGGTGCGCGACATGGAATTCACCGTCGAGGGGCGGCCGTTCGAGATGGCGGCCGGCGAGACGATCCACACCGAGAACAGCCATAAATATGGCCGCAACGGCGCCCGCATGCTGCTGCGCGCCGGCGGCTGGACCCCGATCCGCGAATGGACCGACGAGAATGACTGGTTCGCGCTGATCCTCTGCGAAGCCCAGCCGATCCGGGTGGCGCCTTAGTCTTCTAAATCCTCCCCGAGCTTGTCTCGGGG
>JAEXLC010000174.1 GCA_023445495.1 Pseudomonadota bacterium
CCCCGAGACAAGCTCGGGGAGGATTTTTGCAGGTTACCGCCCCGCTTCGTTCTCCAGCGCGTTCGCCCGGGCCTCGATGCGTTCCATCGTCGCCTGGGTCCGCGCGCCGAGGTCGCTCGCGCGGCGATGCTCCTCCACCGCGCTGCGCCAGGCGACCCCCATCAGGAAGACGAGCAGCAGGGCGGTGAGCGCGGTGGCGAGCTGGAGCCAGCGTTGAATGGTCATGCCCGCATCCTAGCGCCGCCGGCCCGGCCCGGCCAGCACGCCCCTTTGCACCGGAATGGAGTCATGGCAGCATGGCGCCACGCAATTTGGGGGAAATCGTCATGCGCATCCTGCTCGCAGCCGCCGCACTTCTGCCGCTCGCCTCGCCCGCCGCTGCCCAGCAATGGTATCATGTCGGCGGCAACGACAACACGCAGAGCTATGTCGACCTGGCCAGCCTGCGCCCGCTTGCCGACAAGATCATCGGCGATGTCGAAAGCGTCTATATCCAGCCGATCGGCGAAGGGATCATCGCCGCCAGGATCCGCACCGAGTTCAATTGCCAGGCCAAGAGCTTCCGCACGCTCGAGTACAGCTTCTACGCGCCGGGCGGCAAATTCCTCCGCACCGAGCCCTCGGAGACGCTGAACGAGATCAAGACGCCCAAGCCGAACAGCATCAACGAGTCGATCATGGACTTCGCCTGCCTGCGCAAGGGCGGCACCGCGGTGGCCAACCCGTTCACGCACGCGCCGACCCAGTTCTAGGCGCGGGCGGGCACGGGCCCGCCCCGCTCAATCCTCGCGGTCGAGCACCTGCCGTACCTTGGCGGCAAGCTGGCCGATGCTGAACGGCTTGGCGAGGAAGTCGACGTCATGGTCGAGCATCCCGTTATGCACGATCGCATTGCGGGTGTAGCCGGTGGTGTAGAGCACCGGCAGTCCGGGCATCCGCTCGCGCACCCGCCCGGCCAGCGTCGCGCCGGTCATGTCGGGCATCACGATGTCGGTGAACAGCAGGTCGATGCTCGGATGATCCTCGAGCATCGCCAGCGCCTGGGTCGGGCCCGAGGCGTGGATGACGACATAGCCCAGGTCGCGCAGCGCATCGACCGACATGATCCGCACCTGCTCCTCGTCCTCGACGACCAGGATGATCTCGCCCCGGCCCTGCGGCAGTTCGGCCTCGGGCGCGGGGACCGCGCGGCGATCTTCCTCGCCGAAATGGCGCGGCAGATAGAGCTTGAGGATCGTGCCATGGCCGATCTCGGAATAGATCTTCACATGGCCGCCGGACTGCTTGACGAAGCCATAGACCTGGCTGAGCCCCAGGCCGGTGCCCTTGCCGACTTCCTTGGTCGAGAAGAACGGATCGAAAGCGCGCTCGATCACTTCCTCGGGCATGCCGCTGCCGCTGTCGGTGACCGAGACCATCACATATTGCCCGGGCACCACTTCATTGTGGCTGGCGGCATAGGCGTCGTCGAGATGGGTGTTCGCCGTCTCGATCGTCAGCCGCCCGCCTTCGGGCATGGCATCGCGCGCGTTGACGCACAGGTTGACCAGCGCGTTCTCGAGCTGCCCGGCATCGATGAACGCCGGCCACAGCCCGCCCGCCAGCACCGTCTCGAAGCGGATCGTCTCGCCGATCGTCCGGCGCAGCAGCTCGGACATGCCGGCGACCAGCCGGTTCACGTCGAGCGCGGCCGGGGCCAGCGGCTGGCGGCGGGCAAAGGCGAGCAGGCGCGAGGTGAGCTGCGCGGCGCGCTCGGCGCCCTGCAGCGCGCTGTCGATCGACTGCGCGGCCTTGGCCGGATCCTTGAAGATCCGCCGCTTGGCCATGTCGAGCGATCCGATCACGATCGCGAGCATGTTGTTGAAGTCGTGCGCGATGCCGCCGGTCAGCTGGCCGATCGACTCCATCTTGCCGAGCTGGCGGAGCTGCGCCTCGGCCGCCTCGCGCTGCTCGGTCTCGGCGAGCAGCTGCTCATGCGCGGCCTCGGCGGCATCGCGGGCCAGCATCGCGGCATGGGTGCGCTGCATCGCGGCGCGAGTGACGAGATAGGCGACCACCGCCACGCCGATCGCGGTCAGCACCAGCCAGAGCAGCAGCAGGTTCGCCTGCCACGCCGCGTTGCGGTTGCGCTCGGCGAGCAGCGCCGCCTCATGCGTGCGCATCTCCTGGATCAGCGACCGGATCTGGCGCATCTGGTTGAGCCCGACACCGGTCTTCACGCCCGCCGTCACGCCCGCGGTGTCGCCGCGCCGGATCATCTCGATGAACTGGGAAAGCCGGGCGAGCCGTTCGGTGGCGAGCGTGTCGAGCTTGGCCGCGCGCTCCGATTCGACCGGGCTGTCGGCGACCAGCCGGTGCAGCTCGTCGAGCTCGCCGCGCAGGCCGTTCGCACCAAGCGTGAACGGCTCCAGATAGGCTTCGTTGCGGGTGATCAGGAATCCGCGCTGGCCGGTCTCGGCCTGCTGGACGACCGAGAGCACGCTGCTCAGCTGCTCTTCGACTTCGAGGGTATGCGCCACCCAGCGCTGGGATTGCTGCTGCCCCTGGACCAGGAACACCGCACCGACCAGCGCCGCGGCGAGCAGCCCGAAGGAAATCAGGAGGGCGACAAGCCCGGGATCGCGCGGGTTGCGCGGCAAAGCACCGCCCGCGTCAAGGGGAAGGGCCGAGCTTGAATCGCGCCCTTCCGGCACCTCAGTTCAGTCGACCGAGCCCGGCGATGGTCTTGTCGACCAGTGCCTTGTCCGCTTCGGCGCCGTGCTTCTCGGCGATGATCGCGGCGGCGGCCGCGGCGGCGGCATCGGCGGCCTTGGCCTGGACCTCGGCGATCGCGGCGCGCTCGGCGGCGGTGATCTTGTCCTCGGCCATCTTGGCGCGGCGCTTGGTCAGTTCCTTGGCGTCCGCTTCTGCCTTCTTGAGCAGCGCGGCGGCTTCGGCCTCGGCATGGGCGACGATCGCGGCGGCATCCGCTGCGCTCGAGGCATTGCGGGCCTTGGCGGCGGCCAGCTCGGCTTCGGCCTCGGCGCGCAGTGCGGTCGCCTGGTCGAGCTGCTGGCGGATCGAATCGATCTTGGCGTCGAGCATCTTGCCGATCATCGCCGGCACGCGCTTCCACAGGATGATGCCGACCACCACGAGCATCGCGATGGCGACGAAGCCCGGCGCGGTGATGCCGAAGGCCGACGGCTCATGATGGAGTTCCACGGTGCCGGTCTCCGCCTTCATGCCATGCGATTCTTCAGCCATTGGCCAGCGCCGCCTTCACTTGCTTGGTAACCGACGCGCGGTCGGCCTTCACGCCCGAGAGCTTGGCGACGATGTCCTGGACGGCGTCCACCGTCTCGGCCTCGATCTCGCCCAGCGCCTGGGTCTTGGTCGCTTCGATGCGCACGGTAGCCTCGGCGATCTTCGCCTCGGACGCGGCATCGCCCTTCTTCACCTCGGCCTCGGACTTGGCGGTCGCCTTGTCCTTGGCCGCGGTCACCGTCTGCAGCGCGGTCGCCCGGGCCGTTTCCAGCCCGGACTCATAGGCCGCGTCAGACGCATGGGCAGCTTCTCGGGCAGCCTCAGCCGCGGCGAGGTCGCCGGCGATACGGGCGTTGCGGTCTTCGACCGTACGCTCGATCTTCGGAACCATCGCCTTGCCGATCCCGAAATAGATGAGGGCAAACACGATCGCGAGCCAGAAGAGCTGCGACGCGTAGATCTCAGGGATTTGGGATAGCTGCGGCATCTTGGCTGTCCTTGAACCTTAGCCCTTGACGACGAACAGGATCAGGATCGCGACGACGAACGCGATAAGACCCAGAAGCTCGGCACCGGCGAAGCCGATGAACAGGCGGCCCTGCTGGCCGTCAGCGGCACCCGGGTTGCGCAGCGCGCCCTCGAGGAACGAACCGAACACGTTGCCCACGCCGAGCGCGGCCAGGCCGATGCCGATCGCCGCGAGGCCGGCACCGATGTACATTGCACCAACGTCAGTCATTTCTAGCTCCCTACGTAATCCAATAAACCAAACGAACAGCGCGACTTAGTGCAGGTGCACCGCGTCGTGGAGATAAAGCGAGGTCAGCAGCGCGAAGACATAGGCCTGGATCGCGCAGACCAGCAGTTCGAGCGCGCTCACGCCGATGATCATCAGCATCGATGCGAACCACACGCCATAGCCGATGCCGCCTGCGTTGAGGCCCTGCACGGCGAAGCTGCCGAACACTTCGAGCAGGATGTGCCCCGCAGTCATCGCGACGAACAGTCGCAGACCCAGCGAGAACGGGCGCACCATGAACGAGATGAACTCGACCGGGATGATGACCGGCATCAGCCACAGCGGCGCGCCGTGCGGCACGAACAGGCCGAAGAACTTGAAGCCATGCTTGAACAGGCCGACGAACAGCACGATGCCGAACGAGAAGAACGCCAGCACCGCGGTCACGGTGATGTGGCTGGTCACCGCGAAGGTGTGCAGCCCCGGCACCACCGCCAGCGGCAGGATGCCGACCAGGTTGGCGAACAGGATGAAGAAGAACAGCGAGAAGATGTACGGGGCGAACTTCTTGCCGCCCTTGCCGATGCTGGTCGACACCATCGAATCGATGAAGCCCACCGCGCCTTCGGCCATCAGCTGCCACTTGCCCGGGATCAGCGAGCGCTTCATGCCGCCCAGCATGAACACGAACAGCAGGCCTGCCACGACGAACATGAACAGGGCCGAGTTGGTGAACGAGAGATCGTAGCCAAGCAGATCGAACTTGATCAGCTTGCCGACCTCGAACTGCTCCATCGGATTGATTGCTGCGCCGGCGCTCACTCTGCCCGCTCCTTCGAAATCTTGTAGATGCTACGGAAAGCCGCCGCGATGGACAGCGCGAGCATGGTCAGCAAGAGCCACGGGCTCGTGCCCAGCCAGCTGTCCAGCGCATAACCGAGAACGCCACCGCCCAGCGGCATGCCGATCAGGTCCATCAGCACGCGCGAGCCCTGCTTGTAGCCCTTGGCGTCCGCCGGAGCCTTGGGCACCGCCGAACCGGTGCGCGCAGCCTCGGCCGCCTTGGCATCGGCGATGCGGCGGTCCAGGTCGCTCGGAGCACGGTCTTGGGTCAAGGCGGTCAAGGCGTTCCAGATATGAAAAAAGCCGCCGAGAGAGCGGCGACATTGAGCATCGCCGACTGTTTCAGCCGCGTTGCTCGGGCGCTTTAGGAATGCTCGGGGACCGAGTCAACTCTAACGCCGTTTTGGCGAAATCCTCGCCTTGAATAACTGTGGATTTGCAGGAACAAATCGCGGATGCCCGAGGCCCCGGACAATAGCGGTCACCGCGCGCGCCTGCGCCGCCGCCTGTTCGAGGGCGGGCCGGATGCGTTGCTCGATCACGAGCTGGTCGAATATCTGCTCGCGCTGGCGATTCCCCGCCAGGACACCAAGCCGCTGGCCAAGGCGCTGCTCCACGAATTCGGCGGCATCGCCGGGTTGTTCACCGCCGATGCCGAGGCGCTGGCCCGGGTGAAGGGCATGGGCGAGACCAGCGTCGCCGCGCTCAAGGCCGTCCAGGCCGCCGCGCTCCGCCTGCTGCGCGCCGAAGCCGCCGCCCGGCCGATGCTGCCCAACTGGCAGGCGCTGCTCGATTATCTGCGCGCCGACATGGCGCACCACGGCACCGAGCGCTTCCGCGTCCTCCACCTCAACTCGAAGAACATGCTGATCCGCGACGAGCTGATGAGCGAAGGCACGGTCGACGAGGCCGCGGTCTATATCCGCGAAGTGGTCCGCCGCGCGATCGACCTGGGCTCGGCCGCGCTGATCCTGGTCCACAACCACCCCTCGGGCGACCCTTCCCCCAGCCGCGCCGACATCGAGATCACCCGCCGGATCGCCGATGCCGCCCGGGGGCTGGGGATAGCGGTGCACGACCACATCATCATCGGCCGCGACGGCCATGCCTCGCTGCGGGCGCAGGGGCTGATCTAGGGCGCATCCGGAAAGGAGACGCTTAACGATCGACCTGTATGCCCAGGGGTGCAGGACCAGCGCTCGGAGAAGTCACATGTGCAGAGTAGCGCAACCATTCATCGCGGACTACGTCGCCCATGCGAGCGATGTGGTGGTGGGCCGGGTGGAGGACTACGCCATCGTCCGGGATCAGGCATTCCGCGACCGCCAATTGGCGGCATCGCATTTGCCGGAGACCTTGCTGGCGCTCTACCGGGACGAGACAAGAACGCTCGGTTGCGACCACGCCGTCCTCACCATTCGAGTCGACGAATGGCTGCTGGGCGATCTGCCGGATGGTTTCTCCGCCCGATGGGATAATTCCACCTTCGCGCTGCCAACCTCCCTGTCGCGGGAGCCCTTGCTGATCGCCGTCCAGCGCCGGCCGCTTGGCAGTGACACCCTGTCCGAGGAATCTCGGATGCCAATCATCTTGCAGCGGCACTGCGCCCCGGCCTTCCTTTTGCCGGCCGCCAGCGAAAATGCGGATAAGGTACGAGATCTGGTCAAGCCACGCCGCACCTAGCACCCCGCCCAAACCAAACGGCCGCCGGAGGCAAGTCCGACGGCCGTTCGGGAGTAAGCGCCATGCGTATGGCGGCGCGACGAAAGTCTTAGCCGGGCTGTTTCGGCGTCAGGAACACCGTCAGCTCCTGCTTGTTCACCGACGCGTTCTTGTCGGTGTCGGCGCTGGTGAAGGCCTGGCTCGACCAGGCCGTCGCCTCGGCCGTGCCCGGCTGGAAGCTGGGCTCCGAAGCCTTGCGCAGCGAGCCCATCCAGTCGGCGAACTCGGTCTGGCTCAGCTTGCCATCGGCATCCTTGTCATAGCTGCCGAAGTCGCGGCCCACCGCCTGGGCGACCTGCTCCTGCGTGGCAGCCGGAGTCGCCTCGGGCTTCGCGGCTTCGGCCACGCCCGTGGCGGGCTCGGCCGGCGCAGCGGTGCCGGTATCCTGGGCGACGCCCTGGGCCGGCTGCGTCGACGGATCGGCCGGAGCCGGATTCGCCTGTGCGGTGGCCGCCTGCGCCGGCGCACCCGGCGCCTTGTCATCGGTTACAGGCGGAGTCGCCTGTTCCGGAGCGGGCGCAGTCTGCTGCGGCTGGCTATTATCCTGCGCGGGAACTTCCTGCGCGAAAGCCGGAACAGCAAACAGCATGGAAGTAGCAAGAAGCATTGGCTTCAACATTTGCATTTCTCCTCTGTTGTTTTGGACGATTAGTATAACCGTCCAGCTTTAGATCTATTGATCTATTCACGGTAACAACAATCTATCTGGGGATGTTGTTCCGAATTTCAGCCGTTGCAGCCTCAGCCCACCCCTGCTAGGTGCCGCCTCGTCGCATTTGATTTGCCCTGTGGCGCGCCTGCAACGGCCGCGCCGGCCCGAGAAAGGAAAATCCATGGTCCCCCGCTATTCGCGCCCCGAGATGACCGCGATCTGGTCCCCCGAAGCGCGCTTCCGCATCTGGTTCGAGATCGAGGCGCACGCGACCGAGGCGCTGGCCGAGCTCGGCGTGGTGCCGAAGAGCGCCGCCACAGCGCTGTGGGACTGGTGGGCGACCAACCCGGCGATCGATGTCGCCGCGATCGACGCGATCGAGGCCGTCACCAAGCATGACGTGATCGCCTTCCTCACCTGGGTGGCCGAGCAGGTCGGCGACGAGGCACGCTTCATGCACCAGGGCATGACCAGCTCGGACGTGCTCGACACCTGCCTCGCGGTCCAGCTTGCCCGCGCGTCGGACATCCTGCTCGCCGATCTCGACGCGTTGCTCGAAGTGCTCAAGCGCCGCGCCTATGAGCACAAGCTCACCCCGACGATCGGCCGCAGCCACGGCATCCATGCCGAGCCGGTCACCTTCGGCCTCAAGCTCGCCGAGGCCTATGCCGAATTCAAGCGCAACAAGGAGCGCCTGCTCGCCGCGCGCGCGGACATCGCCACCTGCGCGATCTCGGGCGCGGTCGGCACCTTCGCCAATATCGATCCGCGCGTCGAAGCGCATGTCGCCGCCAAGCTCGGCCTGTCGGTCGAGCCGGTCTCGACCCAGGTGATCCCGCGCGATCGCCACGCGATGTTCTTCGCCACGCTTGGCGTGATCGCCTCGTCGATCGAGCGCCTCGCCGTCGAGGTCCGCCACCTCCAGCGCACCGAAGTGCTCGAGGCGGAAGAGTATTTCTCGCCCGGCCAGAAGGGTTCGTCGGCGATGCCGCACAAGCGCAACCCGGTGCTGACCGAGAATTTGACCGGCCTCGCCCGCATGGTCCGCAGCGCCACGATCCCGGCGATGGAGAATGTCGCCCTGTGGCACGAGCGCGACATCTCGCACTCCTCGGTCGAGCGCTATATCGGCCCCGACGCGACGATCACCCTCGATTTCGCCCTCGCCCGCCTCACCGGCGTGATGGACAAGCTGCTCGTCTATCCGGCGCGCATGCAGAAGAATTTGGATCGAATGGGCGGCCTCGTGCATTCGCAGCGCGTGCTTCTTGCCCTCACCCAGGCCGGCGTCAGCCGCGAGGACAGCTATCGGCTGGTCCAGCGCAACGCGATGAAGGTGTGGGAATCGGACGGCGAACTGTCGCTGCTCGAACTGCTCAAGGCCGATCCCGAGGTGACCGCCGCGCTCTCCGTTCAGGAGATCGAGGACAAGTTCGACCTCGGCTATCACTTCAAGCAGGTCGATACGATCTTCGACCGCGTGTTCGCTTGACGCCGAGCCGCCAGGCCCTGCGCGCAGCCACGGGCGAAGCGCATGACCGGGTGGACGCGGCCTTCGCCGATTTCGACCTGACCGACCGGGCAAGCTATGCCCGCTTCCTCGCCGCCCATGCCGATGTGGTGTGGGCGCTGGAAGCGGCGCTGCCCGGCGAGCGGGTGGTGGACGATTGGGAGAGCCGCAAGCGGGGGGAGCTGCTGAAGGAAGACCTCTCTTTCCTCGGCAAACCCCCTCCCCGTCATCCCGGCGAAGGCCGGGATCCCGCTTCTTCTTCCTCCGCAGCAGAAGAACAGCGGGACCCCGGCCTTCGCCGGGGTGACGAGACGTGGGAAGACGCGGAAATCGCCGGCACGCTCTACGTCCTCGAAGGCTCGCGCCTTGGCGGCAAGTTCCTCGCTCGGCGCCTGCCCGCCGGATTTCCCCGCGCCTATCTTGATGCAGATCAGCGCGCGGAGAAGTGGCAGCAACTACTGATGGTTATCGACCGTCTCCTCCGCAGCCCGGCCGCGTTGGAGACCGCAACGGCCGCAGCGCTTGCGACCTTCGCGGCCTTCGAGCGTTCAGCCGACTTCTGGCGAAGGAATGAGATTGGCGACGGACAGTAATTTCGAGGTCGATCTCACCAATTGCGATCGCGAGCCGATTCACGAGCTGGGCGCCGTCCAGCCCTTCGGCTTCCTGCTCGCGCTTTCGGTCGACTGGCTGATCCGCCGCGTCTCCGCCAATGCCGAACAATATCTCGGCACGCCCGCCGACGACCTGCTCGGCACTTCCGCCGTCCCGCTGCTCGGCGAGCATGCCGTCCACACGCTGCGCAACCGCCTCGCCATGCTGCGCGGCAATGATGCGGTCGAGCGCGTCTTCGGGCTGAAGATCGCCAGCGGGCGCAGCTTCGATTTCGCGCTCCACATGATCGGCGACACGATCATCCTCGAAGGCGAGGAAAGCCGCGACGAGACCGGCACCGATGTCGGCTCGGCGATCCGCGCGATGATGGCGCGGCTCGACGAGACCGCCGATTCGGCCGGCTTCTACCGCGAGGGCGCCCGCCAGGTCCGCGCGCTCACCGGCTTCGACCGGGTGATGGTCTATCGCTTCGATCGCGACGGATCGGGCATGGTCGTGGCCGAGGCCGCCCGTGCCGGCATCGGCAGCTTCCTCGGCTTGCGCTATCCGGCCAGCGACATCCCGCAACAGGCGCGCAAGCTCTATGTCCGCACGCCGTTCCGGATCATCGCCGACGTCAATGCCGAGCCGGTCCCCGTCCTGCCCCGGCTCGACGAGACCGGTTCGCCGATCGACCTGTCGCTCTCGGTGCTGCGCTCGGTCTCGCCGATCCATATCGAGTATCTGAAGAACATGGGCGTCGGCGCCTCGCTGTCGATCTCGATCATCGTCGAGGGCCAGCTCTGGGGCCTGTTCGCCTGCCATCATTATTCCGCGCGCTGCCCCAGCTTCGAGCGCCGCTCGATCGCCGAGCTGTTCGGCCAGATGTTCGCGCTCAAGCTCGAAAGCCGCGAGCGCAAGGAGCTCGCCGCCTATGAGCTGGCCGCGCGCTTCTCCAGCGACCGGCTGCTCGCCGCGGTCGCCGGCGATTCGACTCTGCTCGACAATCCCGAATGGCTCGGCACGATGATGCGCGAGACCGTGCCGTGCGACGGCATCGCGATCTGGCTCGACGGCAAGGTCGCCTATTCGGGCATGACCCCGCCGGCCGAGGCGTTCGGCGCGATCACCCGCCGCTTGAACGCGATGGCCGCCGGCAAGATCTTCTCGACCGATCGCGTCGCCGACACGCTGCCGGCCGCCTCGGACTATGACGATGTCGCCGCCGGCATGCTGGCGATCCCGATCTCGCGGCGTCCGCGCGACTATGTCCTGCTGTTCCGCCAGGAGAAGATCCGCACGGTCAAATGGGCCGGCGATCCGCACAAGCCCGCCCAGCTCGGCCCCAACGGCCCGCGCCTGACGCCCCGCAAGAGCTTCGAGCTGTGGAGCCAGGAAGTCCGCGGCCGCTCCGAGCCGTTCAGCAATGCCGAGCTGCGCGTCGCCGAGATGCTGCGCGCCTCGCTGATCGAAGTCGTGCTGCGCCTCAGCGACGATGCCCAGGAGGAGCGCCGCCGCTTTTCCGAGCGGCAGGAGCTGCTGATCGCCGAGCTCAACCACCGCGTCCGCAACATCCTCAGCCTGATCCGCGGGCTGGTCCGCCAGTCGCTCGATCCGGAGGCGGACAAGCGCGACACCATCCATCTGCTCGAAGGCCGGATCGAGAGCCTCGCCCGCGCGCACGACCAGATCACCCAGGACAATTGGTCGGCCGCCCCGCTTTCCCGCCTGATCGAGACCGAGGCCGCCGCCTATCTCGCCGGCAAGGCCGAGCGGCTGGCGATCGAGGGGCCGGCGGTGATGCTCCATCCCCAGGCCTTCTCCACGCTGGCGCTGATGCTGCACGAGCTGATGACCAATTCGGCCAAGTATGGCGCGCTGTCGGACAATGGCTCGGTCCAGGTGACCTGGCAGCTCGATCGCGAGGGCGATCTGCAGATCGAGTGGCGCGAGCGCGGCGGCCCCGCCGTCCAGCCCCCGAAGCGCCAGGGCTTCGGCACCACGATCATCACCCGCTCGATCCCCTATGACCTCGGCGGCCGCGCCGATGTCCGCTATCCGCTGACCGGGCTCGAGGCCGATTTCTGCGTGCCGTCGCGCCATGTTGAGATCGACGATTCGCGCATCGTCCGCCCCGCCCCCGCGCCGGAGCCGACTCCGGGCTCGACCGCGCCGAAGCTGCTGTCGGGCGTGGTGCTGCTGGTCGAGGACAGCCTGATCATCGCGATGGACGCCGAGGACATCCTCACCCGGCTCGGCGCGCGCCGCGTGGTCACTGCCGGCACGCTCGCCCAGGCCCGCGACGAGATCGGCCGCGAAGCGTTCGAGGCCGCGGTGCTCGACGTCAATCTCGGCGCCGAGACCAGCCTGCCGCTCGCCGACGACCTCGCCGCCGCCGGCGTGCCGTTCCTGTTCGCCACCGGCTATGGCGAGCAGCTCAAGCTGCCCAGCGAGCATGCCGAGGCGCTGGTGACGCAAAAGCCCTACACCCTCGCCAGCATCTCCCGCGCACTCACCAGCCTGCTTTCAATGTAGGATTTCTTCCTTCATTCCTCCCCCAGCTTGTCTGGGGGAGGGGGACCGCCGCCGAAGGCGGTGGTGGAGGGGCG
>JAEXLC010000179.1 GCA_023445495.1 Pseudomonadota bacterium
CCCCGAGACAAGCTCGGGGAGGATTTGAGGGACGGTTGCCCTCATCGCCGGGGCAGCTCCACCGTGACCAGCGTGCCTTCGCCCGGTTCGGAGATCAGCTCGATCCGGCCGCGATGCGCTTCGACGAACTGCTTCGCCAGCGGCAGACCCAGCCCGAGCGTACGCTGGCTGCCCCGAGCGTTGCCGAATTGGGCGAAGCGATCGAAGGCGGTGGCGATCTGTTCGGGGGCCATGCCCGGGCCGTTGTCCGACACGATCACGCGGGCGACGCGGCTGTTGCCGTCGAGGTGGAGCAGCACCCTGCCCTGCTCCGGCGTCTGCGAGACGGCGTGGCGCAGAAGATGCTCGATCACCTGGCGGATGCGCCGCGCGTCGCCGGTGATGCTGCCCGCGCTGCCCGCATTCTCGACCACCAGATCGATATGCTTGGCCTTGGCGAGCGGCGCGATCGCCTCGGCGGCGTTCTGCGCGGCATGCTCGATATCGACCGGGGCCTTTTCCAGCGGCGCGCCTTCGCTCTGGGTGAGGTCGAGCACTTCGTCGATCATCGTGCCGAGCCGATCGACCGAGATCAGGATCGCATCCGAATATTCCTGGCCGCTTTCCGAAAGCGGGCCGGCGAACCCGCCATTGAGCATCTCGGCAAAGCCCTTGATCGAGGTCAGCGGGGTGCGCAGCTCATAGCTCATATTGGCGAGGAACGACGTCTTGACCCGGTCCGCCGCCTCGAGCGCTTCGTTGCGGGCGCTGAGCGCGCGCTCGGCGCGGTGATGATCGGTGGTGTCGAGCATCGTCACCAGCGCATTGCCGTCGGGCAACGGCACCGCGGTCACGTCGAAATGGCGGCCATCGGCAAAGGCGATGCTGGAGCCGCGCGACTGGCGCTCCTGCGCGGCGATGCGGATCAGGTCGCCGATGATCTCGGCGCGGGAGGCCTTGACCAGCTTGGGCCCGAAGGCGCGGACCAGCGCCTGGACCTGGGGATGGCCGTCGAGGAAGCTGTCCTCGAAGCCCCAGACCTGGCGGAACTTGCGGTTCCACAGCTGGAGCCGCCCCTTGCCGAACACCGCGACGGCCTCGGCAAGGCTTTCGAGCGTGGCGGTGCGCACCTGCTGCATCTCGCCATGCTCGCGCTGCAGCTCGAACTGCTGGGTCTGGTCCTCGAACAGCAGCAGCAGCCCGCCTTCGGGCAGCGGCTGGGCGACGACGCGCATGTGCGTGGCGCCCAGGCTCCAGGTCTCCTCGATCGCATCGGCCGAGACGAACCATTGGCCCCGCTCCGCCCGCCACGCCGGATAGTCGCGCACCTCGGGCAGGCGATTGGCTTCGCGCATGCGATCGAGCACGCGATCGAATTCGGGGCGATCGGCCAGCCACTCGTTGCGGATCGCGAACATCCGGCGGAAGGGCTGGTTGGTGAAGATCAGGCTGCGATCGGCACCGAACTGGGCGACGCCGGCCGAGATGCGATCGAGCATCGCGCGCTGGGCGGCGGCGAAGCGCTTGAGGCCGCCGCGCGCCTGCTCCAGCTCCTCGATATCGACCGCGAAGCCGGCGACGCCGCCGGTGGGGAGCGGCATGTCGTGGAGGCGCAGCATCCGACGCTTGCCGCCGATCGTCGCCGGCATCGCCGCGGTCTGCGGCTCGCCGGTGTCGCGCGCGATCGCGGCATTGGCGAGCGGACCGCCCAGGCCGACGCCCTCGATCAGCTCGAGCCCACGCTCGACGACATCCTCGGAATCCTTGCCCTCGACGGCTTCGACATAGGCCGAGTTGACCATCAGCAGGCGGAGGTCGCCGCCACGATACCACATCGGCATCGGCGCGGCTTCGATCAGCGCGGTCAGCGCATCGAAGGCGGCGCGCAGCCGGGTGGCCTCGCGCTGGAGGCGGTTGATCTCGCTCTGGCTCTCGGTCGCGTCGAGGAACCAGAGCACGACGCCGCCGGGCGCATTGACCGTCTGCGGCGCGCGCTCGCCGATCACCAGCAGCGCACGCTCCGAACCCAGCGCGCGGACGGAGAGGCTGAACGGCTTGCCGGCCTTTTGCGCGGCGGAGACATGCGCGCCGAGTGCATCGGCATCCGCGGGCACCAGCGCCGTCCCCGCCCCGGTCAGCGCGTCCAGCTCACGCGGCAGGTCCTGGAAGCCGAGCCAGTCGCCCAGCCGGCGCGACAGCTCGAGCCGGCCATCGGCGCGGACCAGCATCGCCTGGGCCGGCGAGCCGCTGACCAGCGCGGCGAGACGGGCATTGGCCTCGGCGATGGCGGACGCTTCGGCACGTGCGCGCAGGCCGGCGAACAGCGCCCACACGCCGCCCACCAGAAGCAGCGCAAGCACCGCGCCTGCGATCACCGCAGCCGATTGCGTGATGTGGATCAAAGCGCGCGCTCGCGGCCTGGCCTGGTCGTCATGCCCATCCCTTAAGCAATGCGCCGCCGCACGGGAAGAGACGCCCATAGCAAAAGGGGCCCGGCACGCCGGACCCCTTCCCCTCGCAGCGATGCGAGATGCAGATCAGAACTTCACGCTGGCCGCGACGCGGAAGTAACGGCCAAGGATGCCCGAATAATAGGTCGAGACCGCATTCGCGCTGCCCGCCGGCGCCGGGTAAGGCGGCTTGGCGTTGAACACGTTGTCGACGATCAGCTTCAGGCCGAACTGGTCGTTCACCTTGGTGCCGACGGTGGCGTTGAACATCCACCAGTCGCCCACGCCCATGATGTTGCGGGCGTTGGAAGCCTCATCCACGTCATACTGGCCCTTGCCGTAATACTGGGCCTGGATCAGCGCGTTGAAGCCGTTGCTCTCATAGGTGAAGTTGGCCGTGCCCGAATGACGGGGATAGCCGATCTCGCCGGCGAAGTGGTTGATGTCGCCGGTGCCGACCTGCTGCTCGAGCTTGTCGCGATAGAAGTAGTTCACCGACAGGCCGACCGCACCCGCATTGGCCAGGCCGATGCGCTGCAGCGGCAGGCGATAGGCCGCGGTGACCGTGAGGCCCGCCGTCTCGTACGAAGCGGCGTTGTAATAGCCTTCGCGGATCATCGTGATCTGCCCGCTGGCATCGCGGTCGACAAGACCGCAGAAGCTGTTCGGATAGCTCGGCGAATCATAGCAGGCGTTGAGGATGTCATCGCCGCCCAGCGACGTGATCGCGCCGCTCAGCTTGATGTTCACCCAGTCCACCGCCAGCGTGAAGCTGCGCGCGAAGCTCGGCTGGATCACCGCACCCACGGTCCAGCTGTTCGCCTTCTCGTTCGACAGGTTCGGATTGCCCGAGACCGTCACCGGCACGGTGAAGTTGCTGTAGTTCGAATCGAAGGTCGCGGTGTTGATGCCGGCGGCGGCGCAGTTCGCCTGGCGAACGGCCGGGTTCGGGCCGCTGCTGGCATAGCGCGCGTCGCACGGATCGCTGCCGACGTCGAAGGCACGCGAGGTCGGGTTGAACGCCTCGGTGATGGCCGGCGAGCGGATCGAACGGGTGAAGTTGCCGCGGAAGGTGATGTCGCGGATGAAGCCGATGCGGCCGCCCGCGGTCCAGGCGAGGTCACCGCCCGACAGCGAGTTGTCCACCCAGCGCGCGGCGCCGTCGAACTCGACGGTCTTCAGCCAGCTGAGGCCGTTCTCCGGGGTCACGAAGGGAACGCGCAGTTCGCCGAACACTTCGTCGGTGTTGAACGAACCGCTGATCGGGTCGATCGGGATGCTGCGGCCATACTGGTTGCGCGTGCCCGTGCCGGTGCCGTCGTCCTCGCCATAATAGAAGGCGCCCGGATCGAACTTGGTCGATTCCCGGCGATGCTCATAGCCGAGCGAGACCGACACGTCGTTGCCGAACAGCGAGAAGACGCTGCCGGTCACGTTGGCGTTGAACACCAGCTGGTCGTTGGTCGAGACGGGACGCGCGATCGCGAAGATATAGTCCTTCGCGGCCTGGCTCGCCTGGCCGATGCCGAAGATGTTCAGCGGGGCGCAGCTGCTGCTGATCGTCTGCGCGGTCGAGTTGGTGTAGCCCGGACGGCAGACGATGTTGCCGCTGCCATCGACAACCGCGTCGAGCGCGTTGAAGAAGTTCTGGTTGTCGAGCTCGTAGTTCTTGCCCTTGGTCTGCGAGCGACCGTAGTTCGCCGAGACTTCCCAGTCGAACTTGCGCCCGCCGAGGGTGAAGTCGCCCGAGAAACCGCCGACGAAACGATAGGTCTCGACATTGGCTTCGGCGCGGCCGGTGGTGAGATCGGCCAGTGCGCGGCCCATGTAGAATTCGGTCGCGCCCGCCGGCAGGTTCGCCGCGATGATCGCGCGGTCGGCCGGGTTCAGATAGGGATTGTTGATCGAAAGCAGCAGGTTGCCGTCGGGCGTGCCGCCGGCATCGAACAGCGCCGTGTTGTAGTTGGGCTGGTCGATCAGGTTGACGCCCTTGCTGTGCGAATACCAGCCTTCGCCGAACACGCGGATGTGATCGGTGAGCTCATAATTCACCTGGACGTTGCCCAGATAGCGCTCGGAGCTGGTCAGCAGGTTGCTCTGCGCAGGCAGGTCGAAGCCGTTGCCGCCGCTGCTGATATAGCCCTGCCGCATGACGGTGCCGAGATCGAGCGGGGTCAGGCGGCCATTGGCGCCGAACTGAAGCAGCTGGCCGCTCGCATCGCGGATGCCCGAGCGCGACGCCAGATAGTCGTCGTCGGAGAAGGGCACGCCGCCGATGGTGAAGGCGCTGTAGCGCTGCGACGGGTAGAGCAGGCGCTGATAGGGCGAGGCCGCCGAAGCCGGCGGGGAGCCGAAGAAGTTGCCCGCCGCGGTGATCGTGCGGTCGGCGGCGGTGAAGCCGGTGGTCTTGTTGTACTCGGCCGACACGACGATGTTGCCGCGGCCGCCGGCGAAGTTCTTGCCGGCCAGCAGGTTGAGGCGCGCTTCCGGCGCATCGCCCTGCTCGGAGATGCCGTACTGGCCACCGAGCTCGAGGCCCTCATAATCCTTCTTCAGGATGACGTTGACGGTGCCCGCGATCGCGTCCGAGCCGTAGATCGGCGCGCCGCCGACGGCGACGGTCTCGATGCGCTGCACCAGCGTGGTCGGGATGTTGTTGAGGTCGACCTGGCTGCCCGGCGAGACCGGGCCGAAGATGCTCGCGGTGTTCGACGAGACGAAGCGGCGGCCGTTGACCAGCACCAGCGTGCGCTGGGTGCCGAGGCCGAAGAAGTCGACAAAGGTCTGCGCCGGGCCGAACGACGACTGCGCGCCGACCGAGCTGTTGCCCGGAGGTCCGAAGGCGGGAACTTCGCGGAGCGCCTGGCCGACATTGGTGTAGCCGCGGCTCTCGATCTGCGCCGCGCCGACGACCTGGGTCGGCTGGACCGTGTCGAACTCGGGACGCGCGATGCGCGAGCCGGTCACGACGATCTCGGTGGGCGCGTCGTTCGCCTGCGCATCGGCGGCCTGATCGGGCGTGGTCTGATCGGCGGTCTGGGCGAAGGCCGGCGTCGCAAGCTGAGCGAGCGTGACGGCGGCGATGGATGCCGTCAGGCGAAGGCCCAGACGGCTGGCTCGCGAGGAGCGGTTCATACGCTAATAACCCCTTTTACTGAAACAACTGTCGCGGCCAGTCCGCCCGGCTTGTTGCCGCTATGTGTCCTGGCCGCTTCCGAAGCGCACGAACGGCCGGTGTTGCTCCCCTGCAACCTCAATTTCCGGGGAGCGTTGCGTCGTTGCAACACTTTTGTAACAAAAAGGGCCGCGCCTCCCGGAGGAGACGCGGCCCTTTCGTTCGCCCTACGGCGAAGGATCAGTAGCGATAGTGATCCGGCTTGAACGGACCCTCGACGGTGACGCCGATATAGTCCGCCTGCTTCTGGGTCAGCTTGGTCAGCTTCACGCCGAGCTTGTCGAGGTGCAGCGCCGCGACCTTCTCGTCGAGGTGCTTCGGCAGGACGTACACGTCGTTCTTGTACTCGTCCGACTTGGTCCACAGCTCGATCTGGGCGAGGACCTGGTTGGTGAAGGACGACGACATCACGAACGACGGGTGGCCGGTCGCGTTGCCGAGGTTCACCAGGCGGCCCTTCGACAGGACGATGATCTTCTTGCCGTCCGGGAACTCGACTTCGTCGACCTGCGGCTTGATCTCGGTCCACTTGAAGTTCGCCAGGCCGGCGATCTCGATCTCGCTGTCGAAATGGCCGATGTTCGAGACGATCGCCATGTTCTTCATCGCGCGCATGTGATCGACGGTGAGCACGGCTTCGTTGCCGGTGGCGGTGACGAAGATGTCGGCGCGGGTGGCGGCCTCTTCCATCGTCACGACTTCATAGCCTTCCATCGCCGCCTGCAGCGCGCAGATCGGATCGATTTCGGTGACCAGAACGCGGGCGCCGCCGTTGCGAAGCGACGCGGCCGAACCCTTGCCGACGTCACCGAAGCCGGCGACGCAGGCGACCTTGCCGGCGAGCATCACGTCGGTGGCGCGACGGATCGCGTCGACCAGCGATTCCTTGCAGCCATAGAGGTTGTCGAACTTCGACTTGGTGACGCTGTCGTTCACGTTGATCGCCGGGAAGGGCAGCTTGCCCTTCTTCGACAGCTCGTACAGGCGGTGCACGCCGGTGGTGGTCTCTTCCGAGACGCCCTTGATCGTGGCGACGGTCTTGGTCAGGTAGCCCGGACGCTCGGCGAGGAAGCGCTTCAGCGTGGCGACGAAGATCTCTTCCTCTTCGTTCGACGGGGTGAACAGTTCCTCACCCGCCTCGACGCGCGCGCCCCACAGCGCGAACATGGTGGCGTCGCCACCGTCGTCGAGGATCATGTTGCAGGTCTGGTCCTGGCCCCAGTCGAAGATGCGGATGACGTAGTCCCAATACTCCTCCAGCGTCTCGCCCTTGACGGCGAAGACGGGGATGCCGGCCTCGGCGATGGCGGCCGCGGCGTGGTCCTGGGTCGAGTAGATGTTGCAGGTCGCCCAGCGCAGCTCTGCGCCGAGTTCCTTCAGCGTCTCGATCAGCACGGCGGTCTGGATCGTCATGTGCAGCGAGCCAGTGATGCGCGCACCCTTGAGCGGCTTCGAAGCGCCGAACTCGGCGCGGAGCGCCATCAGGCCCGGCATTTCGGTCTCGGCGATCTCGATCTCCTTGCGGCCAAAGGCGGCAAGCGAGAGGTCCTTGATGACATAGTCCTTGTCGAGCACGGTAGCCACGAGCTGTCTCCAGATGTGAATCGGTTACGCGCCGGGAATCACCGGCGGCGGATGCGGGCGCCCTACAGGCTTCGCCCGAGCCGTGCAACCTTGGATATAAAGATATCTTTATATGTGATGGCGAGCCGGTCTTTGTGCGCGACGTGGCGGCGTGATAGCCTCCTGTCATGCACTGGCTGATGCTTCCGCTCGTGACGCTCGCGGCGCCTGCCGAACCGGCGCAGCAGAGCTATCCCCTGCCCTGCTTCTACGCCCCGCGCGGCGGCGAGCTCGACAGCTTCCCGGACTGCGCGGCGCAGGCCGGGGACGGCACGATCCGGCTGGCGCCGGCGCACCGCGCGAAGCTCGACTTCGACAAGGACGGGCTGGCCACGGTCCATGTCGGCAAGCGCTTCCACTATGTCGCCCGGAGCGGCCGCAGCGCGCCGGTGATGACGATGGACAATGGCGCGGACCCGTTCGTGAACGGCAGGGCCCGGTCGGAGTGGAACGGCAAGATCGGCTATGTCGACCGTTCGCTGCGGCTGGTGATCGCGCGGCGCTATGACGGGGCGATGCCGTTCGCGAAGGGCGTGGCCGAGGTTTGCACGGGCTGCACGCTGGCCGGGGATGGCGAGCATCACTGGTATAGCGGCGGAACCTGGCTGCGGGTGAATCCGGCCGGGCGGGAATTGGCCGGGAAGCGGTAACCACACTTCCTCCGTCACCCTGAACTTGTTTCAGGGTCCGACGCGCCTCGAGCGGTATCGCCGGTGGCGCGTTGGATGCTGAAACAAGTTCAGCATGACGAATGAGGAGGCCGGAGGCATCATATAAAGAATTCTTTATATCGCCCTTGACGAACCAGCCCGGCAGGCGGATGCTTAAGGTGTCGAAGGTTCTTCCGCCGGGCCCAGCCCGCGCGGAAGCTAAGACGGGAAGCCGGTGCGAATCCGGCGCTGCCCCCGCAACTGTAAGCGGCGAGCGGCGGTCCAGCATGTCACTGGGGGCAACCCTGGGAAGACGGATCGTCCGCGCTGACCCGTGAGCCAGGAGACCTGCCTTTGACGCGATAACGTCCACCGGCGGGGTGTCCGGTCTGGCCGCCTGCTTGCCGCGGCCGGGCCACCCGTCCGTTCGCGGCGTGTGCGTGTCCATGCCGGTCTCCCCCGCCCTTCATCGGGGTATGAAGACCATGACCGTCACTGTTGCCACGCTCGGCTTTCCGCGGATCGGTCCGCGGCGCGAGCTGAAATTCGCTCTGGAGAAATTCTGGAGCGGCAAGTCCACCGAAGCCGAACTGCTCGATTCCGCCGCAGGGCTGCGCGCAGCCGCCTGGGCCCGCCAGGCCGCGATCGGCGTCGACTGGCTGCCGTCGAACGACTTCTCCTTCTACGACCATGTCCTCGACACCAGCCTGATGCTGGGCGCGATCCCGGAGCGCTACGGCGTCGCCGCCGGCACCGCGGACCTGGGCACCTATTTCGCGATGGCGCGCGGCACCACCGGTGCCTCGGAAGGCTGCGCGCATGGCCATGGCCACACCGCGCAGGAAATGACCAAATGGTTCGACACCAATTATCACTATATGGTGCCCGAGCTGGTCGCGGGGCAGAAGCTTGCCCTCTCCTCCGCCAAGATCGTCGACGAATATCGCGAGGCCAAGGCGCTCGGCTATGAGACGCGGCCGGTACTGCTCGGGCCGGTCACCTGGCTGAGCCTGGCCAAGGGGCGCGATGTCGATCCCTTCGATTTCCTCGACGAGGTGCTGGGCCTCTATTCGGCAGTGCTGACCCAGCTCCAGCATGCCGGCGCCGAATGGGTGCAGATCGACGAGCCGATCCTGGTCACCGACCTGAGCGAGCGGCAGCGCGCCGCGATCACCCGCGCCTATGCCAAGCTGCCGCGCCTGGGCCTCAAGATCATGCTCGCCACCTATTTCGGGGCGCTGGAGGACAATCTGACGCTGGCGGTCAACCTGCCGGTGGCCGGGCTGCACCTCGATCTCGTCCGCGCGCCGGACCAGCTCGACAAGATACTGGTCGCCGCGCCCAAGGGGCTGCTGCTGTCGCTCGGCGTGATCGACGGGCGCAATATCTGGCGGGCCGACCTTGCGACGCTGCTCGACCGGCTCGAGCCGATCGCGGCGACGCGCGACCTGGTGATCGCGCCGTCCTGCTCGCTGCTGCATGTGCCGGTAGACCTGGCGCTGGAGCCGAAGCTCGACGACGAAGTGAAGCAGTGGCTCGCCTTCGCCGTGCAGAAGATCGACGAGCTGGCGACGCTCAAGGATGCGCTCAATGGCGGGCGCGACTGGGTTGCGGAGAAGCTTGCCGCATCGAGCGCGGCGGCGGCGGCGCGCAAGGTCTCGCCGCGCGTCCATGACCCCAAGGTCGCGGCGCGGATGGCGGCGGTGAGCGCCGCGATGCGCGAGCGGACCTCGCCCTATGCCGAGCGGGCGCTGGTGCAGGCGGAAATGCTCGACCTGCCGCCCTTCCCCACCACAACGATCGGCTCGTTCCCGCAGACCGCCGAAGTGCGCCATGCCCGGGCCGAGCATAATCGCGGCAATCTCGACAGTGCGGCGTACGAGCAGTTCCTGCGCGAGGAGACCAAACGGACGATCCGCTGGCAGGAGGAAGCCGGGCTCGACATGCTGGTCCACGGCGAGTTCGAGCGGAACGACATGGTCCAGTATTTCGGCGAGCAGCTTGCCGGCTTCGCCTTCACGGTGAATGGCTGGGTCCAGTCCTATGGCTCGCGCTGCGTGCGGCCGCCGATCCTTTACGGCGATGTCTCGCGGCCCGCGCCGATGACGGTGGAATGGTGGCGCTATGCCCAGTCGCTGACGGACAAGCCGATGAAGGGCATGCTCACCGGACCGGTGACGATCCTCAACTGGAGCTTCGTGCGCGACGACCAGCCGCGCGCGGCATCATGCCAGCAGATCGCGCTGGCGATCCGCGACGAAGTGCTCGACCTGGAAGCCGCCGGCTGCAAGGCGATCCAGATCGACGAGGCCGCGCTGCGCGAGGGCCTGCCGCTCCGGCGGCGCGACTGGGATGGCTATCTCGACTGGGCGGTCGATGCGTTCCGGCTGACCGCGGCGGGCGTAGCCGACGCGACGCAGATCCACACGCATATGTGCTATTCGGAGTTCAACGACATCCTGCCGGCGATCGGCGCGATGGACACCGATGTGATCTCGATCGAGACGGCGCGTTCGCAGATGGAACTGCTCGAGGGCTTTGCCGCCTATCGCTATCCGAGCGCGATCGGGCCGGGTGTGTACGACATCCACGCGCCGCGCGTGCCGACCCAGGACGAGATGGTCGCGCTGATGCAGCTCGCCCAGGCGCATCTCGCGCCGGAACAGCTCTGGGTGAACCCCGATTGCGGGCTCAAGACCCGCAAATGGGAGGAAGTGAAGCCGGCGATCGACGCGATGGTCGCCGCCGCACGGGCGCTGCGCGTCCGCGTGGCCGAGCCGGCCTGACAAATGGTACCGCCCGGCCGGGGTACGGCCGGGCGGTAATTTCGCGGAAATGGTGGTACCCCAAATTTTGGACGGTGACGGAAGCAGCGGCGCCACGCAGGATGCCGATGTCGTTCCCGATGTGTGAGTTCAGCCATGCTCCGGTTCCTAGCGTCTGCCCTGCTCGTCTCGCTCGCCGCCACCCAGCCGGCCCTGGCCCAGGACATCCTCTCCGGCGACGAACCGCCGCCGCCGCGCGTATCGCCGGAGCTGGCCGCGCGCGCCTGGATGATCGCCAAGCGAAACGCGCCCGAGCATGTGAAGACCAATTGCTGGAAGCTCGGCTGCATGATCATCGTCAACGAGACCAGCGGCTATGATGTGATCGGCTTCTATGTCGACACCGCCAGGCCCGGAAAGAACGCCCGGTGGAGCAGCAACCAGTTCCGGGAGGCGCTGCAGCCGGCAAAGGCGACGATCCGGTTCAAGACCGGCGGCCCGGATACCTGCGACCTGCCGCTGCGCATCGTGCTGAAGCAGCGCGATACGGGCGAGAAGGTGGAGATCGAGGGCAGCGGCAGCTTCTGCACCTCGCCGCATCAGGACTCGCTGGTGCGGATCAAGCTGCTGGAGGGCAAGGTGTTCGTGCGCGGCGACGAAGAGGCGCCGCCCGCCCCGCA
>JAEXLC010000223.1 GCA_023445495.1 Pseudomonadota bacterium
ACTTTCAAGTACTGGGCCCCGGCCTTCGCCGGGGAAAGCTATCTCAAACCACCATCACCCAAACCACCGCCAGATCAGCCACAAATTCGCCCCCGCAATCAGCCCGAACAGCCCCCAGGCGACCAGCTTCACCACCACCCCATTGGCGAACTCCCCCATCACCCCCCGGTCGCTGGTGAAGCGGATCAGCGGCCAGATCGCGAAGGGCAACTGGAGCGACAGCACCACCTGGGTCAGCACCAGCAGCTTGCCCACCCCGCCCTCGCCCATCCACACCACGCCGATCAGCGCCGGGATCAGCGCCAGCCCGCGCGTGATGATCCGGCGCAGCCAGCACGGGATGCTCAGGTTCAGGAACCCCTCCAGGATCACCTGCCCGGCGATCGTGCCAGTGAAGGTCGCGCTCTGCCCCGATGCGAACAGCGCGATGCCGAACAGCAGGGCAGCGGCCGCCGCGCCGGTCAGCGGCTCGAGCAGCCGATAGGCATCGTCGATCTCCGCCACCCCGGTATAGCCATTGGCGTGGAAGGTCGCCGCCGACAGCGCCAGGATCGCACCGTTCACCAGCGTCGCCAGGAACAGCGCCACCACGATGTCGATCGTCGCGAAGCGGATCGCCTCGCGCGTCGCCGCCACGCTGGCGCCGGTCACCCGCGTCTGCACCACCGCGCTGTGCAGATAGAGGTTATGCGGCATCACCGTCGCGCCGAGGATGCCGACCGCGAGGTAGAGCGCGTGCGGATCGGCGAAGATCGCGGTCTTGGGCACGGCGCCATGCAGCAGCCCCGCGAAGCTCGGCCCGACGATCATCAGCTGCACCGCGAAGCAGATCGCGATCGTCGAGATCAGCCCCAGCACGATCGCTTCGAGCTGGCGGAAGCCCTGCCCCTTCAGGCCCAGCACGATCACCGTGTCGAGCCCGGTCAGCAGCACCCCCAGCCAGAGCGGCACGCCAAGCAGCAGGTTTAACGCCAGCGCCGATCCCAGCACCTCGGCGACATCGGTGGCGATGATCGCCAGCTCGGCGAGCAGCCACAGCGTCCGCGTCGTCGCCAGGCTGTAGCGCTCGCGCGCCATCTGGGCGAGGTCGCGCCGGGCGACGAGGCCGAGGCGCATCGCCAGCCATTGCAGCAGCATCGCCGCGACGCCGCACAGCAGCACGACGAACAACAGGTCATAGCCGTAGCGCGATCCCGCCTCGATATCGGTCGCCCAGTTGCCCGGGTCCATATAGCCGACCGCGACGAGCAGCCCCGGCCCGGCCGAGCGCAGCAGCTTGCGCCAGCCCGGCAGCCCGGCCGGCACCGCGACGCTCCCCTGCACTTCGGCGGGGCAGAAGGGCGCGGTGGCGATGCGGGGAAGCGAGAGGCGCATCGCGGTTTCCCAGCGGGCCGGCATGGGATCGCCCACCTGCAAACCGCCTACCCCCAACTTAGGTAGTATGGCGGCCGCCTCGGCTCGGGTGCATAGGAGTCAGGCAGGTCATCGCCGAAACGCCCCCCATCGGCGCTGGCCTACAACAAAGCTTCCGCCCCCTTTGGAAGCCGCCGGAGCGCCCAAGCCCCCTCCCGGCGGTCCCCCACTTTCCCAGCCTTAGTCCAGCCCGGTCTTGCCCGGTGCCCAATAGGCCTTGGTCGCGATCCGCGCCGCCGGCACGCCCAGCCGCTTGAGCGCCTGGCGCAGCCGCTGGATCGTCCCCGCCTTGCCGGTCAGCACGAAGCTCGCGCCACTCGCCGCCAGCGCTTCCAGCCGCGCTTCCATCTCGGCAAGGTGTTCGTCGTCCGCCGACCGTTCGAACAGCGAGATGCGCTCCAGCCCCAGCTGCTCGGCCACCCGGCAGCTCGCCTCGACATCGCCAACCTCGAAATAGCTCGCCACCGTCCGTGCGGGATCCTGCCAGGCGAGCGCATAGCCGAGCCCGATCGACGTCTCGTCGCCGAACAGCGCCAGCGGACCGGTCAGCCGACCGGTGTCGAGCGAGGCGCGCGGCCCGAAGATGTCGCAGCTGTCGCCCGGCGCGGCGTCGCGCACCCAGGCGCTGCCCGGCCCGTCGCCGTGCATATAGCCCAGGATGCAGGCGCGTCCCGTTTCGGCGTTCCATTCGATCGGTGTATAGGTGCGCGCGGTAAAGGCCGATCCCATCGCGATCTGGATCTTCTGCCCTGCGGTCCACGCCACGCCCTTGAGCGCCGGTCCTTCGAGGGTGATGAGCGCGAAGCCCTCGCCCAGACGCTCGCTGGCGGTGATGGTTGCACGCTTCATCAGCAGGCGGATCAGCGCCTGGCTGATCCGGCCGGGGGCCTTGGTGCCGGGGCGTTCGGGGGATTCCATCGGCAGCATCACGACGTCCTCATCTCTTACGCGGAGCGTTCCATCCCCGGTTGCTTGCGCAGGCCGCGGGATCACGCGTTTCACAGCCTTGCCAGCGGGTTACAGCGCCGGACCGGGCCCGCCGCCGGGCGGCTCCGGGACCGCGTGCGAACATCGGCGACCAGAGCGTCCAGTCCGTACACTTTCCCGCCGCGACCGGCTGGTTCGCTTGGAATAATCGGTTGGACTTGTGGCGTCACTGCGAAGTATGGACAGAATATTATTCGATTCAGCCAATCTCGCTGGAGCTCCGAATGCCCATATTGCGCAACCTTGGTAACAAAACGGATATGGAGGATCCGGACGCGGTGCCGCGTCCGGTGGTCACCTATGGCTTCATCACCGACGACTTCGGCAGCTTCGAGCTCGACCTCCACCGGCACCAAAAGGGCCAGATCATCCTTGCCCAAAGGGGCGCGCTGAGCTGCGAGGTCGAGGGCGGCTTGTGGATCGTCCCGCCCCGCAGCGCCATCTGGATTCCGGGCGGCGCCCTCCATTCGATCAAGGCCTCGGGGGCGCTGGAAGGCTATAACGCCTTCGTCTCGCCAGAGGTCGATGCCGGCCTGCCCCAGGGCTGCTGCGCCCTCGCCGCCACGCCGCTGCTCCGCGAGCTGATGGCCCGCGCCGCCACCCTGCCCGAGCTCTATGAGGAGACCGGCGCCAATACCCGGCTGATCGCCGTGCTGGTCGACGAGATCGCCTCCGCCCGGGTCGAGGACCTGCACCTGCCGATGCCCGCCGATGCCCGGCTGCGCCGGGTCGCGGACCTGATGATCGCGGCGCCTGCGGATCGCGGCACGATCGATGCCTGGGCCCGCCGCGCCGGCCTGAGCGAGCGCACCCTCGCCCGGCTGATCCTGCGCGAGACCGGCATGAGCTTCAGCCGCTGGCGCCAGCAGCTGGGGGTGATGCTCGCGGTGAAGTGGCTGGCCGCCGGCGCTTCGATTCAACAGGTTGCGGGGGATCTTGGCTATGAAAGCGTGCCCAGCTTCGTCACCATGTTCCGCAAGGCGCTGGGCACCTCGCCCGGCCGCTACATGGCCGAACGCCATGCCGCGCACCATTGATCCCCGCCCGAGCCGCTGGCACAAACCCCGCCGGCACCAGGGAGAAATCATGACCGCAGCCGCCTCTGTCCGGGTCGACCGTCATCCCGCCTGAGCCGCGCCTGGCCAGCCGTGCGGTGCGCCTGTTATGGGTCGCGCTGGGCTTCTTCTTCGTCGCGCTCGGGGTGATCGGCGCGCTGCTCCCGGTGATGCCGACCACGATCTTCCTGATCCTCGCCGCCGGCTGCTTCGCCCGCGGATCCGAACGGCTCGAGGCCTGGCTGCTCGATCACCCGAAGGTCGGCCCGCCGATCCGCCAGTGGCGCGAGCAGGGCGCGATCCCGCGCAAGGGCAAGATCGCCGCCTGTGCCGGCATCGCCTTTGGGTATGGCGTCTTCTGGCTCACCGCCCGCCCGCATCTGCCCCTCGCGCTCGGCGTAGCGCTGGGCATGGCGGCCTGCGCGCTCTGGATCGTCACCCGCCCGGCGCCGGTCGGCCCGGCCTAGTTCGGCCTTGACCGCCCGCCCGAAGCCGATCAAGGGCAGGCCGTCGCCGGGTTAGCTCAGCTGGTAGAGCAGCGGTTTTGTAAACCGAAGGTCACGGGTTCGATCCCTGTACTCGGCACCATTCACGCCATCAGGCGATAGCCCACGCCCGGCTCGTTGCGGATCGCCGAGGGGATGGCCGGATCCTCCTCCAGCTTGCGGCGCACCCCGCGCGCGGCAACCCGCAGATACTCCACGTCATTTTCATGCCCCGGCCCCCACACGGTGCGCAGCAGCTGGCTATGGGTGACGACGCGGCCGGGATGCTTGGCCAGCTCGGCAAGGAAGCCGAACTCCTTCGGGGTAAGATGCACTTCATCCCCGCCCTTGCGCACCAGCCGCGCGCCGAGATCGATCTCCACCGTGCCAAAGCGCACCACCGGCATCTCGGCCTCGGCGGAAAGGCGGTGGCGCAGCGCGGTGCGGATGCGGGCCAGCACTTCCTCGGTATCGAAGGGTTTGGTGACATAATCGTCCGCCCCCAGGTCGAGCGCCGTCACCTTCTGCTCGGTGGCATCCCGCGCCGAGACGACCAGCACCGAAGCCCCCGCCGCCTTGAGCAGCGGCACCAGCTCCAGCCCGTCGCGATCGGGCAGGCCAAGGTCGAGCAGCACCGCTTCGGGCTTGTCGATCTGCACCGCGGCCAGCGCCTCGCGTGCATTCGCCGCCTCGACCACGCGGTAGCCGACCCGGGTCAGCCCGGCGCTGAGCAACCGGCGGATGGCGGGTTCGTCATCGACGACGAGGATCTTGGGCTGCTGGCTCATTCGCCGGCGCTCCCCTTGCGCAACAGGGTTTCGGGAAAGCGGATCGTGAACACCGCGCCGCCGCCATCGGGACGGTTGGCCGCGAAGACGGACAGGCCCATCGCCTCGGCAAAGCCCTTGACGATGGCGAGCCCCAGGCCGGTGCCGCCCTTGCGGTCCGACCCCTCGATCCGGGTGAAGGTCTCGAAGATCCGCGCTTCGTCGCCGGGCGGCAGGCCGGGGCCTTCATCGGTCACGCTCAGCGTCATGCTACCCGGCTGGCGGCGCGCGGCGATCAGGATAGGCGAGCCGGGATCGCCATATTTGCCGGCATTCTCGATCAGGTTGATCAGGCAATGGTGGAAGAGCTGCGGATCGACCGAGACGAACGGAAGCTCGGGCGGCACGTCGAGCCGGATCGGGTGATCCTCGAGCACGCGGCGCAGATCATGCACCGCCGCCGCTGCCGCTTCGGCCAGATCGACCGGCTCGATCGACTGGCGCAGCGCCCCGGATTCGATGCGGACCATGTCGAGCAGGTTCGCGACGAAGCGGTTGAGCCGTTCGGCCTCGGACCGGGCGGCGGAAAGCTGCTCGCCCTGCGCATCGCTGGCCGGCTGCATCTCGCCGAGCATGCCGAGGATCGTGGTGAGCGGGGTGCGCAGATCATGGCTGACCGAGGAGAGCAAGGCGGCGCGCAGCCGGTCACGCTCCTTGAGCTGGGTGATCGTCGCCATCTCGGTTTCGAGCGAGACGCGCTCCAGCGCCAGCGCCGCCTGATCGATCAGGCTGAGCAGCAGCGGCAGCTGGTCCGAACGCAGCGGCGCCGTCGCATCGGGATTGGCCAGGCCGAACACGCCAAGAACGCGGTCGCCGGTGGCCAGCGGATTGAACAGCCATTCGGACGCGGTGAGCGTGTCGGAGCCGCGCCCGGCAGGCTGGTTCTGGTCATAGGCCCATTGGGCAGCGGCCAGCTCCAGCGTCTCAAGCCCCGGATCGGCGGGGTGCGCCGCCGCCAGCTCCAGCCTGCCGCCCTCGGGCAGCAGCAGCACGGTATGGGCGCCGAACAGGCGGGAGACTTCGGAGCAGAGCACCGCGCCCAGCTCCTCGCGAGTGCTCAGGCCCGTCAGCATCCGGGCGAAGCCGGCGAGCGAACTGTTCTGCGCGGCACTGCGGCGGGCGAGATCGGCCTGGACACGAACGCGCGCGGCAAGCTGGCTGGAGACGATAGCGACGCCGAGCAGCACCAGCACGGTCAGGATGTTGCGCGGATCCTGGATGGTGAAGGTGTGGGTCGGCGGAATGAAGAAGAAATTATAGGCGAGCGACGAGACCAGCCCCGTAATCACGCCGGGCCACACGCCGTAGCGGGTCGCGGCAACCATCACCGGCAGCAGGTAGAGCAGGCCGATATTGGTGATCGCCTCCTGCGGGAACAGCGCGCCGCCAAAGGTCACCAAGGCCGTCAGGCCGAGCGACACCACATAGGCTTCGCGCGTGCCGAGATCGATCGCCGGGCGCGGAGTCACGGCGCGCGGCTCGGCCGCCATCGGCAGGACATGGACCGCGACGCCCTGCGTCTCGCGCACCAGCCGATCGACCACCGAGCCGTGGCGCAGCTCGAACCAGCGCGAGCGCACCGACTTGCCGACGATCAGCTGGGTGGCGCGGGCCTCGGTGGTGAAGCGCTTGAGCCCGTCGATCACCGATTCCGCCGGAACGGTCGCCACCTGCCCGCCCAATTGGCTGGCGAGATGGAGCGAGGCGGCGACCTGGGCATTCTGGGCATCGCTCAGCCGCGCGGTGCGCGGGGTCTCGATATGCACCGCGGTCCAGGGCGCGCGCAGGCCATCGGCGATGCGCTTGGCGGCGCGGACCAGCTCGGCCGAGCCGGGCAGCTCACTCACCGCCACCACCAGCCGCTCGCTCGCCGCCCAGGTGCCGGCCAGCGCATGGGTGCGCAGATAGTCGAGCATCTGCGCATCGACTGCCTGGGCGGCGCGGCGCAGCGCGAGTTCGCGCAGCGCGGTGAGGTTCGACTTGGAGAAGAAATGGCCGAGCGCGCGGGTCGCTTCCTCGGGCACATAGACCTTGCCCTCGCGCAGCCGCTCGATCAGCTCGTCGGGCGGCAGGTCGACGATCTCGATGTCCGCCGCTTCGAGCACACGGTCCGGCACCGTCTCACGCACCCGAACCTTGGTGAAGCTGGCGACGACGTCGTTCAGGCTTTCGAGATGCTGGATGTTGACGGTGGAATAGACGTCGATCCCGGCTGCCAGCAGCTCCTCGACATCCTGATAGCGCTTGTCGTGCCGGCTGCCGGGGGCGTTGGTGTGGGCAAGCTCATCGACCAGTACCAGCGCGGGCGCGCGGGCGAGGATCGCATCGATATCCATCTCGGCGATGCTGCGGCCGTGATAGTCGACCGGGCGGCGCGGCACGATCTCGAGACCGTGGACTAGCGCCTCGGTCTCGGCGCGGCCATGCGTCTCGACCACGCCGATGACGACGTCCACGCCCGCCTTGCGCCGCGCCGCGGCCTCGGTGAGCATCTCATAGGTCTTGCCGACCCCCGGCGCCGCGCCGAGGAACACCTTCAAACGGCCAACGCCATCCTGCGCAGCGGCGCGCAGAAGGGCATCGGGATCGGGTCGATTGTCTTCTGCGCTCACTCGGCCGCTTTTGCGCCCGAGGCCACCCGCTTGTCGAGGTCGCGATTGAGCGCCAGCACGTTGACGCGTGGCTCACCGAGGAAGCCGAGCAGCGGCCGCTCGACATGGGCGTTCACGATCGCGCGCACCTTCTCCACGCTCAAACCGCGGGCCTTGGCAACGCGTTCGACCTGGTAAAGAGCCGCCTCGGGGCTGATTTCAGGGTCGAGCCCCGAGGCGGAGGTGGTCACCAGATCGGCGGGAACCGAGTTTCCTGGTGTGGTGCGGGTCGCGGCGATGTCCTTCGCCACGCGATCGGAAAGGGTCTGCGATGCCGGGCCGAGGTTCGAGCCGGCGGAGGCGGTCGGGTCATTGCCATTGGCGCCGGCGGCCGAGAGGCGGCCGTGGAAATAGCCGGGGCTGGCGAAGTTCTGGCCGAGCAGCTCGGAGCCGCGAACCTGGCCATTCTCCTCGATCAGGCTGCCATTCGCCTGATGCGGGAAAGCGACCTGGCCGATGCCCGTGAGCGCCGCCGGATAGGCGATGCCGAGCAGAGCGGCGAAGAGCAGCGTCAGGACAAGAGCCGGACGGAGCGCGGTGGTGAAGTCTTTCAACATATCGAATTCCTTTCTTCCGTTCGCCCTGAGCCTGTCGAAGGGCGCCTCACCGCGAGCGGGTCGCTGGTGGAGAGCGGTGCTTCGACAAGCTCAGCACGAACGGGTTTCTCTCAGCCGGCCCTCACGCCAGCCCCAGCCCGGCGACGACCAGGTCGATCAGCTTGATCCCCACGAACGGCGCCAGCACGCCGCCCAGGCCGTAGATCGCCAAGTTGCGGGCGAGCAGCGGGCCCGCGCCGATCGGGCGATACTTCACGCCCTTCAGCGCCAGCGGGACGAGGCACGGGATGATCAGCGCGTTGAAGATGATCGCCGAGAGGATCGCGCTTTGCGGGCTGGCGAGCTGCATCACGTTGAGCACGCCGAGCGACGGATAGAGCGCGATGAACATCGCCGGGATGATCGCGAAATACTTGGCGATATCGTTGGCCACCGAGAAGGTGGTCAGCGCGCCGCGCGTCATCAGCAGCTGCTTGCCGAGGCCGACGATCTCGATGAGCTTGGTCGGATCGCTGTCGAGATCGACCATGTTGCCTGCTTCGCGCGCAGCCTGGGTGCCGGTGTTCATCGCAACACCCACGTCCGATTGCGCGAGCGCCGGGGCATCGTTGGTGCCGTCGCCGCACATCGCGACCAGACGACCACCCTGCTGCTCCTTGCGGATCAGCGCGAGCTTGTCCTCGGGCGTGGCTTCGGCGAGGAAATCGTCGACGCCGGCCTCGGCCGCGATCGCGGCGGCGGTGAGCGGGTTGTCGCCGGTGATCATCACCGTGCGGATGCCCATCCGGCGCAGCTCGCCGAAGCGCTCGCGCACGCCGGCCTTCACCACGTCCTTGAGCGCGATCACGCCGAGCAGCCGGCCGTCCTCGGCGACCGCGAGCGGAGTCTGGCCCTGGCGCGCGATCTCTTCCGAGACGCGGCGCATGTCGCCGGCCACCGCCGTGTCGCCCAGCCCCGGATGGGCGCGCAGGATCGCATCGACCGCGCCCTTCTGGATCAAATTCTCGCCCATGCGCACGCCCGAGATGCGGGTCTGCGCGGTGAACGGGATGATCTCGGCACCTTGAGGCAGTGCCTTGGTCGCGACGGCGTACTTGCCCTGGGCGAGCGTGACGACCGAGCGGCCCTCGGGGGTTTCGTCGGCAAGGCTGGCGAGCAAGGCGGCGCGAGCAAGCTCCTCGGTCGAAACGCCGCCGAGCGGGCGGAACTCGCTGGCTGCACGGTCGCCGATGGTGATCGTGCCGGTCTTGTCGAGCAGCAGCACGTCAATGTCGCCCGCTGCTTCCACCGCACGGCCCGACTTGGCGAGCACGTTGAAGCGGACGAGACGGTCCATGCCGGCGATACCGATCGCCGAGAGCAGGGCCGCGATCGTGGTCGGGATCAGCGTGATAAGCAGTGCGGCGAGGATCGCCACCGGCACTTCGCCGCCCGCATAGGACGCGAAGCCCGGAATGGTCGAGACGGCGATCAGGAAGATGATCGTCAGGCCGACGAGCAGGATCGTCAGCGCGATCTCGTTCGGGGTCTTCTGGCGCTCGGCACCTTCGACCAGCGCGATCATGCGATCGAGGAAGCCCTGGCCCGGCTCCTGGGTGATGCGAACCTTGATCTGGTCCGAGATCACCCGGGTGCCCGCGGTCACGGCCGAGCGGTCGCCGCCCGCCTCGCGGATCACCGGCGCGCTTTCGCCGGTGATCGCGCTTTCATTGACCGAGGCGACGCCTTCGATCACCTCGCCGTCCGCCGGGATCAGGTCGCCAGTGTGGACGAGGACGATATCGCCCTTCCTGAGCTGCGAGGCCGGGACGGTCTTGCCGTTGGGCAGCTTCGCGGTCAGCTCGGACTTGGTGGCGCGCAGCGACGCGGCCTGGGCGCGGCCCCTGCCCTCCGCCAGCGCCTCGGCGAAGGTGCCGAACAGGACGGTGAGCCAGAGCCACACGATCAGCTGGATCTGGAAGCCCAGCGTCAGGTTGGTGCCGCCGATGAACAGCAGCACGGTGAGCAGCAGCGCCACCACGGCGGTGGTGAAGAGCACGGGGTTCTTCACCAGCTCGCGGGGGTTCAGCTTCTTGAACGCGTCGCCGATGGCAGGGCCGATCAGCGACGGCGTGAACAGGGTTGCGGTCGTCATGGAATTGGACCTCAGAAGAGCTGGCCATGGATCATCGCGAGATGATCGGCGACGGGACCGAGCGCGAGGCTGGGAAGGAAGGTGAGGCCGCCCAGCACCAGGATGATGCCGACGAGCAGGCCGATCCAGAGCAGCCCGGTAGTCGGGAACGAGCCGGCGCTCTCGGGGTGCACCTTCTTCGCGGCCAGGCTGCCGGCGATCGCCAGCACGGGCACGATGATGAAGAAGCGGCCCACCCACATCGCGACACCCAGCAGCCCGTTGTAGAAGGGCGTGCCCGAGGTGATGCCGGCGAATGCCGAGCCGTTATTCGCGGCAGCGGAGGTGAAGGCGTAGAGGATCTCGCTGAAGCCGTGCGGCCCCTTGTTGAGCGGACCCGCCAGCCCCGCCGGCAACACCGAGGCGAGCGCAGTGCCCCCCAGGATCATCAGCGGCAGCACCGCGATGGCCAGCACGGCGAACTTCACTTCGCGGCTCTCGATCTTCTTGCCGACATATTCCGGCGTGCGACCGACCATCAGGCCCGCGACGAACACCGCGAGGATGGCGAACAGCAGGAAGCCGTAGATGCCTGCGCCGACGCCGCCGACCACGACTTCGCCCAGCTGCATGTTGAACAGCGGCACCAGCCCGCCGATCGCGGTGAAGCTGTCGTGCATCGCATTGACCGCGCCGCACGAGGCTGCGGTAGTGACGGTGGCGAAGAGCGCGCTGGCGGCGATGCCGAAGCGGGTTTCCTTGCCCTCCATGTTGCCGCCGGCCAGGCCGACATGATGCAGCACGGGGTTGCCGGCTGCTTCCTGCCAATAGGTCACGCCCGCGCCGATCAGGAACAGGGTGAGCATCGCGGCGAGGATCGCCCAGCCCTGGCGGGTGTTACCCACCGCTTTGCCGAAGGTGTAGGTCAGGCCGACGCCGAGGACGAAGATCGACAGCATCTGGATGAAGTTGGTCAGCGCGCTCGGGTTCTCGAACGGGTGCGCCGAGTTGGCGTTGAAGAAGCCGCCACCATTGGTGCCGAGCATCTTGATCGCTTCCTGCGACGCGACGGGTCCGAGGACGATCGACTGTTTCGCACCTTCAAGGGTAGTCGCATCGACGATCGTGCCGAAGGTCTGCGGCACACCGCTGGCGATCAGGTACACCGCATAGACGATGCAGGCCGGCAGCAGGACGTAGAGCGTCACCCGGGTCATGTCGGCCCAGAAATTGCCGATGCCGCTCGCCTGCTTGCGGGCAAAGCCTCGGAACAGCGCGAAGGCGATGGCGATGCCGGTGGCCGCCGACAGGAAGTTATGGATGGTCAGCCCCAGCATCTGGCTGAGGTTCGAGAGCGCGCCCTCGCCGGCATACCATTGCCAGTTGGTGTTGGTGGTGAAGCTGATCGCCACGTTCATCGCGCCGTCGGGCGAGAGGCCGGCGAGCCCGCGCGGGTTCATCGGCAGCACGTCCTGGAAACGCAGCACGAGATAGGTGAACAGCAACGTGACCAGCTGGAAGGCCAGCATGTGCAGCGCATAGCGGCGCCAGCTCTGCTCGGCGTTCGGATCGACGCCGGCAAGCTTGTAGAAGCCGCGCTCGACAGGGCAGAGAACGGTGTGGAGCGGCGTGCGCCGCCCTTCATAGATGGCGAACAGCCACAGCCCCACCGGCTTTGCGAGCGCGACGAGGATGAGCGTGAAGACGAGGATCAGCATCCAGCCCTGGACGGTCATGGAAGGCTCCGATCAGAAACGCTCGGGCCGGACGAGCACGGCCACGAGATAAAGGAGCAGGCCCAGTGCAGTGAGCCCGGCGAGGATAAGCGACAAAGGCATGGTGGTTCTCCTCAGGCCTGGTCGCAGAGGCGGACACAGGCCAGGGTGAGCAGGAACAGCCCTGCCAACACCCCCAGCCAGATCAGGTCGGTCATGGTTTTTCTTCCCTATTGGCGGCGATCGAAGCGGGTCTTGTCGAAGCGAATGTGGCGGGGCGGCACCGGTATCAGCCGGAACAGGCCGGGCCCCTCGATCAACAGCGCCCAACCGAGCGTCCAGGCGACGACGCCCGACAGGGCCTCGCCAAATTCAGCCGGCGTGGCGTTGTGCTGCGGCGGACGATTCATCGAAACGACGAGCGTCCACACCGCAAGCGCACAGGCTCCGAGCAGCAATACGCCGCCGAAACGCAGCCAAAGCTGCGCAGGCCAGCCGCCCTCTCCCTGTTCCATCCGACGCAACAAAACCCACACGGTGAGACTCCACATTGGTCGGTTCGCGATGTGGTCTCGGGGGGAGTTAAGGTTCCACGGGGAAGTTGGAACCCACCATAAAGATTCCATAAAATCGTTGGCTGAGGCCGGAACCTCTGGATACTAGGCGGGTTCGACGGTGCCGAGGGCGGTGCCGGCCAACGAAAGATTCGCCTTGGAAGCGACGCAAGCGGCCGATGCACACGGCCATCAGGATCGGCTCGGCACGCTCGCGGTGGGCGCGATCGGGGTCGTATTCGGCGATATCGGCACCTCGCCGCTCTATTCGCTCAAGGAAAGCTTCATCGGCCACCATCCGCTGGCGGTGGACCGGGCGCACATCTTCGGCGTGCTCTCGCTGGTCTTCTGGACGATGATGCTGGTGGTGACGATCAAGTACGTCTTCATCATCCTGCGCGCGGACAACAAGGGCGAAGGCGGCAGCCTCGCGCTGCTCGCGCTGATCCAGCGCAAGCTCGGCGAGACCCGCTGGACGCCGTGGATCGTCGCGCTCGGCGTGATCGCGACCGCGCTCTTCTATGGCGATGCGATCATCACTCCGGCGGTCTCGGTGCTGTCGGCGGTCGAAGGCCTCGCCACCGTCCAGGACTCGCTGTCCCAACTCGTGCTGCCAATCAGCATCGTCATCCTGATCGGCCTGTTCGCGATCCAGTCGCACGGCACCGCACGGGTGGGTCGGCTGTTCGGCCCGGTGATGATCTTCTACTTCATCGTGATCGCGGTGCTCGGCGTGGTCGGCATCGCCAAGAGCCCTGACATCCTGTGGGCGCTCAATCCCTGGTACGCGCTCCATTTCTTCGCGCTCGATCCGCTGCTCGCCTTCCTGGCGCTCGGCTCGGTCGTGCTGGCGGTGACCGGCGCCGAAGCGCTCTATGCGGACATGGGCCATTTCGGGCGCAAGGCGATCATGGTCTCCTGGCTCTACATCGCGTTCCCCTGCTTGATGCTCAACTATCTCGGCCAGTCGGCGCTGCTGCTGAGCAGCCCCGCCTCGGTGGAGAATCCCTTCTTCCTGCTCGCGCCCGACTGGGCCCGCCTCCCCCTCGTCATCCTCGCGACCGCGGCGACGGTGATCGCCAGCCAGGCGGTGATCTCGGGCGCCTTCTCGGTCACGCAGCAGGCGGTGCAGCTCGGCTTCCTGCCGCGGCTGCGCATCCTCCACACCAGTGCCAAGGCGGCCGGGCAGATCTATGTCCCGCTGGCCAACTGGCTGCTGCTCATCATGGTCATCCTGCTCGTCCTCGGCTTCCGCAGCTCGAGCAACCTCGCCGCGGCCTATGGCATCGCGGTAACCGGCACGATGTTCATCACCGCCTGCATGCTCGGCGTGCTGACCTTCGCGGTGTGGAAATGGCATCCGGTGCTGGCCGGCCTGGTCACCGGTGGTTTCCTGCTGATCGACGGGCTCTATTTCGCCTCGAACGTCACCAAGATCCCCGATGGCGGCTGGTTCCCGCTGCTCGTCGCCGCGATCGTCTTCACCCTCCTCACCACCTGGGCGACCGGGCGCAAGCTGGTCCGCGCACGGCTGCACGAAGGCGCGATACCGATCGAGATCTTCATCCAGTCCGCCGGCCAGTCGGTCCAGCGGGTGGGCGGCACCGCGGTGTTCCTCGCCAGCACCGACGACATCCCCCCGGCGCTGCTCCACAACCTCAAGCACAACAAGGTGCTGCACGAGCGGGTGGTGATCCTGACCGTGGCGATCGAGCAGGTGCCACATGTCGCGCCCGAGCTGCGTGCGGATGTGAAGGCGCTGGGCCAGGGCTTCTACCGCACCGTGCTGCACTATGGCTTCATGGACGAGATCGACATTCCCGTGGCGCTGCACGCGCTGGGAGATCGCGCGGGCGAGAAGTTCAAGGCGATGGAGACCAGCTATTTCCTCGCCCGCCAGACGCTGATCGCCTCGTCGCGGCCCGGCATGGCGATCTGGCGCGAGAAGCTGTTCGCCTGGATGGTGCGCAACGCCGAAAGCGCGATGGAATTCTTCAAGCTCCCGACCAACCGCGTGGTCGAATTGGGCAGCCAGGTGGAGATCTGAAGCAGTCTCGGGCCGATATTCAACAACTCGTCATGCTGAACTTGTTTCAGCATCCAACCCTCTTTCAGAGGATATCGCTGATAGAGCGTTGGCCCCTGAAACAAGTTCAGGGTGACGGCCCAGGTAGTTGAGGCGGAGTCCTCTCCGCCGGACACAAAACGGCCGGCGCACGGAGGCGTGGCGCCGGCCAGGAAGCCAAGGGAAAACCGCAGGAAGACTGGAGCGGCACCGCAAGGCGCCGCCCCACTCCCTCCCCCCGAAGATCAGAAGATCATGCGCAGGCCCGCGGTGATGATCCGGCCCGTGCTGGCATAGGTCTGGGTCACCGGGCTCGCGGCATACATGGTGCGATACTGCGGCTCGTTGGTCATGTTGCGGCCCTCGAGCGACAGCTTGGCGAACTTCGTGACCGCATAGGAGATCGCGAAGTCGATGTTGAGCTGGTCCTCGTTATAGCCGAAGTCCGCGAACACCGGCGAGTTGCAGGGGCCGCCGCCGACGGTGGTGGTGCCCACCGAGCAGGTGCCGGTCGCCAGCGGGAAGCGGTTCACATAGCGGGTGCGATAGGCGCCCGAGACGCGTGCCGAGAACTTGCTGTCCTCATAATAGAGCGTCGCGTTGAACGAGTCCGGCGAGGTGTTGAGGAACGGCCCCTCCGCATAGCTGTTCACCGCGGTGCCCGACACCGTCTGGCTGGTGTTGAGCACCGTGCCGGTCAGGTAGCTCAGGCTCGATTCGATGTGCGTGTAGTTCGCAGTCACACCGAAATGCTTGAGGAAGCCCGGCAGGAAGAAGAAGTCGGTCTGCAGGTTGACTTCAACGCCCTTGATGTCGCCGCCCGGCGCATCCTGGTACTGGCGCACCGCCCAGGTGCCGCCGCTGGTCGTGTAGTTCAGCAGCGCCGGGTTGGTGATGAAGGTCAGCACCTGCTGGTAAACCTCGGGCTCGAACACCGCCGAAAGCGGGGCTTCGAGCGCGATCTGCTGCGGGAAGGTGTCGATCTTCTTCTTGAACAGGTTGACCGCGAGCAGCCCGTTATGCGCGAAATACTTCTCGAAGCTCAGGTCGAGGTTCGTCGCGCGGAACGGGTTGAGATAGGGGTTGCCCACCGTCAGCGACGGCGCCGTGCCGTTGGCGTTCAGGCTGGTGGTGAAGGCCGTGGTGCCCGGCGTCAGGCTCGCCAGCTGCGGGCGCGACATCACCTTGGAAGCGGCGAAGCGGACGAGGAAGTTGTCGGCAACTTCCCAGTTCGCGTTCATCGAGGGCAGCCAGTCCCAATATTCGTTCTTGGCGGTCACCCCGAGGCCGGCGACACCGTCCGCACCACCGACATTGCCCGAACCCGAGACGCGGGTATTGGCGACGCGCAGGCCGACATTGCCGCGCAGCGGGCGGCCGAGCAGGTTCACATTGTAATCGACCTGGAAGAAGCCCGACACATCGGTCTCGGTCACGCCCGAGCGCTGGCGTCCATCGACCACAGCCCGGAAATCGCCCCACTTGTTCACGCAGTTGCAGTTGATGCCGAACTGATTGATGAACTTGTTGATATCCGGCGCATAATAGCTGGTCGGCGTGCCCTGCGACACCGTAAGCCCCTTGCCGAAACCGATGGTCTGGCCAAGGTCGGTGATGCTGAGCTTCGATTCCGCCAGCGTCGGGTTGATCGCTTCGATCGACTGGTTGCGACGGCCCTGGTCGCCGACATAGGCGAACTCCTTGGCCGTGCCGCCGAAGCGGATCGACATCTCGGGCAGCGCTTCATAGGTGAAGTTGACCCGCGCCACCTTGAACTCATTGTCCACGGTGTTGGTGAAGTAGCGGATCGTCGACAGGCCCTTCACCAGCGTCCAGTTGTTCGCATTGGCCACGTCGAAGCCCGGGTTGAACACCGGCATCTTGCCGTCACCCCGCGCGTCGAAGGTGTAGCCGTCCTTGTCGATCGCGTTGAACTCGGCGAGCAGGCCGTAGGCGCGGAATTCCGACTTGGACCAGCCGCCGGTCGCATCGGCATAGAAGCCGGGCGCGAACTCCTGGTGGACGTTCAGCGTCACCTGCTTGAAGTCGGTGCGGCCATACTGGGTATCGGCGAAGCTGCGCCAGTCGACATCGTCCAGCACCATGTAATCGGCCTGGCCGGCGCCGTTGACATGCGCTTCGCGGATCTTGGTGTTCGGACGACCCAGCAACTCGTTGTAATAGCCGGTCTGGTTCGCGGTCGCGACATAGCCCGGCGAAGCCGGGTTGTTGTAATAGTCGAACGGGTTGAGGTTGTTCGGGTTGAGGCTGTTGAAATAGCCGGGCAGCGCGGTCTGGCCGACGCCGGTACCCGCCTGGTCGCCATTGCAGTCGATGATCGCGCTGGGCACGCAGTTCGCATAGAGCGCGACGCGGTCGGCATAGCCATTGGCGGTGCCGACGGCGCGCAGGCCTGCGGTGCCGGTGCTGACGACACGGGCGTTGGTACCGTTGCGGTTCAGGCCGATCGGCGTGATGCCGGTATTGTTGCTGTTCTGGTCGTAGCGCGAGAAGACGCCGTCGAGCGTGATCTCGGTGCCCGGGCCCGGCTTCCACTGCATCGTCGCGGTCGCGCCGATCCGCTCATAATCGAGATACTGGCGGCCGACCGAGGGCAGGCCCGGGATGATCGTGGTCGGGGTCACCGCGGCATAGGCGGTCGGGTCCGAGCCGAAGGTCGCGCCGGTGCCCTGGTTGCTGGGGCGCGCGAAGCCGAAGACGTTCGGCGTGATGCCGGCGATCTGCGAGTTGCGATAGGTGTACTCGAACACGCCGATGTTGCGGCGATAGGCGTCGATCTGCTGTTCCTGCTTCTGGTACGCGCCGGAAACCAGGATGCCGAAATTGTCGGTCACGCGCACCGAGGCAAGGCCGGTGAAGCGCGGGTTCCAGCTCTTGCCGTTCTCGCGATACTCGGCCTCGGCGCCCACGGCGAAGCGGTTCTTCTTGTACGAGAGCGGGCGGCCGGTGGTCAGGTCGATGATCGCGCCCAGCGAGCCTTCGTCATTCTCGGCGGCGGTCGACTTGGTCACCTTGATGCCGCCGAACAGTTCCGAGGCGAAGGTGTTGAAGTCGAAGCCGCGCGAGCGGTTCGCGCCGGCGTCGGACTGGTTGCCGCCCGCGATGTTCTGGGCATCGGCGCCGTTCAGGCGCACCGCCTGGAAGTCGCCACCCAGGCCGCGCACGGTGATCGTGCGGCCTTCGCCGTTGTCGCGGTCGATCGAGACGCCCGGCAGGCGCTGGATCGATTCCGCCAGGTTCGCATCGGGGAAGTCGGCGATGTCCTCGGCGGTGATCGCATCGACGATCTGGTTCGAGTTGCGCTTGATGTTGACCGAATTGGCCAGCGAGGCGCGGAAACCGGTGACAACGATCGCATCGCCGCTTTCGGTCTGGTCCTGCGGCCGGGCCTGCGGATCGTCCTGCGTGGCCGCGGCCACCGCCGTGGTGGTCTCGGTGGTCTGTGCCCAGGCCGGCGTGGCCATCAGCAGCGCCAGGCCGAGCGCACCGAGCGCCGTCGTGCCGCGCAGCGCCGAACGGCGTGCAACCAGGGTGTCAGCGGTAGAAAGCATAATTCCTCCCCCAAAGGTCTTTTCATCGACAAGCACTGGTCGATGCGCCCATTGGGAAGCCTGGAATCAGGGTGCGACGCAGCATCGCGGAAAACGACATGAGTCGCCCCGCAAGTTCCAGCCATGTCGCGACTTGCCCCCTCCCACGCCCCTCATGCGGATCTTCGCGTCCACTTGGGCGCAAGCGTATCAGTCACGCTTGTTCACGCTATCAATCTCGCGCCTGCCCCCCGATGTCAACCGGTGTCATTGAACTAAATGTCACAAATCCGGGATTGCGGCATTTCAGCAACATCGGGGAAATGCTGCTATGCAGCGCAGGCTCAGCCCTCGCGCGGGGGCGCCACCGAGGCACGATGGATCAGCGTCGAGGGGAAGAGCGACGGCTCCTCCACGGCATTGTCGTCCCCGCCGAAAAAGTCCGCGAGCAGCTTGAGCGCGGCCGAGCGCGCCATCGAGATGATCGGCCAGTGCACCGTCGTCATCGGCGGCCAGATATGGGAAGCGATCGCGGTATCGTCGAAGCCGATGATCGACAGGTCCTCGGGCACGCTCATCCCCCGGCGCCGCGCGGCATGGAGCGTGGCGGCCGCCATCTCGTCGTTCGAGGCGAAGATCGCGGTCGGACGCGGCGACAGGTCGAGCAGCCGGTCGGCAGCGGCCAGCCCGGTCTCGAAGGTGTAGTTGCCATCGGCGATCAGGCTGCGCGGCAGCTTGATCCCGGCCACTTCGAGCGCGTTCTCGAAGCCCTTGCGCCGCTCGCGGGCCGAACGGAACCCGTGCGGGCCGGCGATCAGGCCGATGCGGCGATGACCGAGCGCGATCAGGTGGTTCACTGCCTCGGTCACCACGTCGCAGTCGTTCGAGGCGACCATGTGCTCGGAGGTGTCCAGCGTCGCCGAACCCATGCGGACATAGCGGATGCCCAGTTCCCGGCAGAGCTCGGCGACCATCTCGTTCTCCGAGACCGGCGGCAGGAACATCACGCCGTAGAGCCGCTGGCGCTCGAGGAAGTTGCGCACATCCTCGAGCATCGTCGAGCTGCCGCGATCGATCGGGCGGACGATCAGCTCGAATTCGGTGTCGCGCATCGCCTCGAGCATGCCGGCCTGCACGTTCATCACCATTTGCGCGTTGGGATTGTCGTGGATCAGGCCGATCAGGAAGTTGCGCCGCAAGGCCAGCGCACGCGCCTGGACATTGGGGACATAGCCCAGCTCGGCGATAACCTGCTCGACGCGGGCACGGGTCTCGCCGTTGAGCAGCGGCGAGCGGTTTATCACCCGGCTGACGGTTTTCTTCGAGACGCCGGCGATACGCGCGACATCGTTGATCGTGGGCTTTCCGGTTCTCTCCATCCCCCAACCATAATGGCTCACGGGACAAAGACAAACCTGCTTGCGTGCGCAGCAATATGGAAACCGGTGTCAGACTTCCTTCCCGTCACCCTGAACTTGTTTCAGGGCCCAACGCTCCACGGGCGATGCCGCTGGAGGAGCGTTGGATGCTGAAACAAGTTCAGCATGACGGCAGGCAGGCGGTCAGGTCCGTGCGCTCACGAACCCGGCTGGATATAGGGCACCCTGCCCCAGAGCTCGCGTTCCCATTTGCGCGGATCGTTGACCAGCCGGCTGGGCGCATCGAACACCATCGTCGCGCGGTTCGGCAGCGTATAGGGCGCCCAGGCGGGCAGCCCCTTCGCCACCGGCCGGCCGGTGCGGGCCAGCGCGGCGAAGGCACCCATCACCTGCGCGCTCAGCTTCTGCGCGGCGGCACCCGTGCCGGTAAACGATCCCGGGGCGTCGAGCGTGCCGAAGGCCAGCGCGATGTCCATCGTGTGCGGGGCGCCGCGCTCCGGTTTTGTCGGCGACTGGAAATCGACCTGATAGACCCAGGTGGCCTTTGCCCCTGCCGCCGCCCGTGCATCCGCCTCGAGCCATTGCCCCGGCCAGCTGCGCCCGGCGGTGGTGGCGCGGTAGAAGAGCTGCTCCGGGGTATCCTGCGGGAAATGCGCACGATACTGGGCGACCGCCCATTCGGGCAGCAGGTCCATCCGCAGCTCGGGTGCCATGCGCTCGGCGACATTGTCCCAGGTCAGCCCCTTCACCTTGGCCGAATTGGGATCGATGAAGGCGCGTGTCTCGTCATGCGTGTTGCCTAGGATCATCGGGATCGACAGGCTCTGCGGATTGGCATCGGGCCAGAACGGGTGGCGGCTGAGCCATTTCATGTCGAGTACCGGCCCGAAATAGACGCCGCCGCCCAGGATCGGATCGCTCACATCAAGCGCGTCGACCAGTCTCTCCACCGGCATGTCGAGCAGCGGCTGGAGATTGTCCTGCTTCACCCCCAGCTTCGCCAGATAGGCCTGGGCGCGCTTGGTGGCGTTCATCGGGCCCGAGGCCGTCACCTGTTGCCCGCTCATCGTCGCGGCCGAATGGAACAGCCCCTTCGCCGCCGGCATGCCCATCAGCGTCGCGATCTTGGCGCCGCCGCCCGACTGGCCGAAGACGAAGACGCGCCGGGGATCGCCACCGAACGCCGCGATATTGTCCCGCACCCATTGCAGCGCGAGGATCAGGTCGAGCTGGCCGAGATTGCCGCTGTCCGCGAAGCGCGGGTCGAAGCGGGCGAGATAGAGATAGCCGAGCGCGTTGAGCCGGTGGTTGACCGTCACCACCACCACATCCTCGGTCGCGGCCAGCTTCGCGCCGTCGTTGAGCGGCACGGTGACGGTGCCGTTCGAATAGGCGCCGCCATGGATGTAGAGCATTACGGGCTTCGTCGCCCGCGGGTCGGCGCCCTCGGGCATCCAGATGTTGAGGAACAGACAGTCCTCCGATGCCGGCTGGTCCCCCTTCCCCTGCGGACAGATCGGCCCGAACTTGTCGGCGCGATAACCAGTCACCCGCGGCGCCGGCCTGGGCGCGCGGAATCGCTCGGCGACACCGTAGCGAATGCCCTTGAACGACCAGACCTTCCGCCCCTCGTCATAGCCGCCGGCGGAGAAGTCCCCGGCAGGGCATCGCACAAACGCGGCACGGGCATCCGCACCATAGGTGTCCTGCGCCAACACCGCGCGTGGCGCCATTGTGAGCGCGGCCCCACCCGCCAGAACCGAACGCCTCGATACGCCACTCATTGACCCGCTCCCGTGATGATATGTCCTGTCGCTTCCTCGATCCGGCCGAGTGCCTCGCGGGTAAGCGCCGCCTGGCGTCCCGCCTCCTCCGCCTCGCCGGCAAGCCGCCCGACCTCCAGGCTGATCGTCGCGATCAGCGCCGCGATCTCGCGCGAGGAGACCGCCGTCTCGTCGATCGAGGCGAGGATGCCCGCCACGGTCGCCATCTGCGCTTCCATCTCGCCCGACACTGCCCGCACCCGCGCCAGCAGCTCGGTGACCACGCCCAGGATCGCGCGATTGGTCTCGGCCATCGCGCCGCTCGCGGCCTGCGCCTCGCGAACCGTCGCGGTGATGTCCCCGCTCGCATTGGCCGCCTGGTCGGCAAGGCTGCGCACTTCCTGCGCCACCACCGCGAAACCGCGCCCGCTATCTCCTGCCCGCGCCGCCTCGATGCTGGCGTTCAGCGCGAGCAGCTTGGTCTGATGGGCGATGCGCGAGATCAGCGTCACCACGTCCTCGATCCGGGCATTGTGGGCGGCGAGGCTCTCGGCACTCTCCTTGCCCTTGAGCGCGATCGCATCGGCATTGCCCGCCACTTCGGCGGCCGCGGACGCGTCCTCGCGGGCGCGTTCATAGGCGGTAATCAACCCTGCAGCGCTGCGCGCGGATTCGCCCATCGCCACCGCAGCCTGATCGGCGGCCGAAGCCACTTCCGAAGCGGGTGCCCGCAACCCGAGCAGGTCGGCAGCCGTCCGCTCAGTGAACTGGGCGACCTCGCGGCTCGCCCGCGCCGTGCTGGCGATCGATTCATTCAGCTCGGCCCGCACCTCCGCCAGCTCCTGCCGGCGCACGGCCTGCGCACGCAGCCGCGCGATCTGGCGAAGGCGGCTGGCAATGATCTCGAACTCGATCACCGCAAGCTTCTGGGTCGCGCGGGTCAACCGCTCGAGCTGGTCGGGATCGCGGCTCAGCTCGAAGAACAGCGCATGGATATGCATCTGCGCGACCAGCATCGACGCCGCGACGGTGGAGAATTCCAGCCCGTCCTCGGCGATGCGGTCGGCCTCGGCGACGATCCGGTCCAGCCAGGCCTGGTCGATCGGCCGCGACAGCTTGGCGCGCGCATAGTCCACCCGGCTCTGCACCAGCGCATCGGGCACCGCCGAGCCCGCGCGCCGTTCCAGCAGCTCGCGCGCCACGCCGGCGATATGCGGCTCGATGAAGCGCCAGGCCTCGGCCAGTTCGGCCTCGAACTGCGCGTCGATCGCATAGGCAGTACGCAACTGCGCGGCGTCACGCTCGTCGGACGCCGCCTCAGCGGCGAGTAAGAAATGCTCTCCCATCGGCTATCCCCACCCTCTCCGGGGCGATATTTCGCCTCCGGCAGATCATCGGCGGACGTCGAATCCGCCTTCGCTGAACGCGGCCAGATCGGCACGCGTGAACAGGCTCGCATCGCCCGGCAGCGAGTGCTTGAGCGCCGTGAGCCCCAGCCCCGCCTCGGCCGCTGCCTTGGCATCGCCGCCGCTCTCGATCAGGCCGTGCAGCACGCCAGCGGCAAAGGCATCGCCCGCGCCGATACGATCCACGATGCCGGCGATCAGAACTTCGTCAGTCTGGTAACCGCCGGCCCGCGTATCGACCCGTGCCGAAACCCGGTGGCTGTCGGCATCGTCGACATGGCGTGCGGTGTTGGCGATTGTCTGGAGCTTCGGGAAGGCCGCGAATGCAGCCTCCGCCGCCTCGCGCCGGCGATCGGCGCCGTCGCCCGAGAATTCGCGCCCGAGCAGCAGCGAGATGTCGCGGTGGTTGCCGAACAGCAGGTCGGCATGGCCGATCAGCTGGGTCAGCACCGCCTTGGGATCGCTGTCCCAGCTTTCCCACAGCTTCGCGCGGTAATTGCCGTCGAACGACACCGGGATGCCCCGGGCGGCGGCCGCTTCCGCCGCGGCGATCGCGGCGCTGGCGGTGTTGTGGCCGAGCGCCGGCGTGATGCCCGAAAGGTGGAGCCGGGTGGCGCCTTCGAGCAGCACATCCCAGTCCCAGACATTGGCCGGGCGCTCGGCGAACACCGAATGCGCGCGGTCATAGACGATGTCGGAAGCGCGCAGGCCCGCGCCCTGGGTCAGGAAATACAGGCCGAGCCGGCCGGGCGCCGAAACGATCGTCGAGGTATCGACACCGCGCCGGCGCAGCTCGCCGATCGCCGCCGCGCCCAGCGCATTGTCGGCGACCACGCTGATCATCCGGACCTTGTGGCCAAGACAGGCCAGGCCGGTGGCGACATTCGCCTCGGCCCCGGCCACGTTCACGTCCAGCTTCGGCGTCTGCAGCAACAGCTCGCGCCCGGGCGCCGAGAGCCGCAGCATCAGCTCACCGAAAAAGACGATGCTCATCGCGCCAGCCACCCGCCGTCGACGGCCAGGATATGACCCTGGATATAGTCCGCTGCCGAGGAAGCGAGGAACACCGCCGCGCCGCCCATGTCCTCGGGCGAACCCCAGCGACCGGCGGGGATGCGCTCCATGATCTGGCGGTTGCGGGTCTCGTCCGCCTGCAGCGCCGCCGTGTTGTTGGTGGCGATATAGCCCGGGGCGATCGCGTTCACGTTGATGCCCTTGGTCGCCCATTCATTGGCGAGCAGCTTGGTGAGCCCGCCGATGCCCGACTTGGAGGCGGTGTAGCTCGGCACGCGGATGCCGCCCTGGAAGGTCAGCATCGAAGCGATGTTGATGATCTTGCCGCCGCCATTGGCGACCATGTGCCGGCCCGCGGCCTGGCAGAGGAAGAACACCGACTTGAGGTTGGTGTCGACCACCGCGTCCCAATCCTCCTCGGTGAAATCGAGGCTGTCGTTGCGGCGGATGATGCCGGCATTGTTCACCAGGATGTTGAGCCCGCCCAACTTATCCACAGCTTCGTCCACAACCCTGCCCACAGGCTCGATGCTCGAGAGATCGGCCGAGATGATCTCCGCCTTGCGGCCAAGCGCGCGGACCTTCTCGACGGTTTCCTGCGCCGGTGTGCGGCCCACGGCGGCGATGTCCGCACCGGCTGCGGCAAGCGCCAGCGCGATGCCCTGGCCGATGCCGGTATTCGCGCCGGTGACTACGGCAACCTTGCCGGAAAGATCGAAGGGATTGGTCATTCTAAGCTCCCATCCTCGCCACCTTCGCTGCCCTTCCGCTTGCGGGAGGGGCCGGGGGAGGGTCTGAAATGCATTGGGAAGGACACGCCCTCCCCAGCCCCTCCCGCAAGCGGAAGGGGAGTTGAAGGCTCAAGCCAGCTGGCAGATGTCCATGACGTTCATGTCGGTATAGTCCTGGTTCTCGCCGGCCATCGCCCAGATGAAGGTGTAGGCGCGCGTGCCCGAGCCCATATGGACCGACCAGGGCGGCGAGATCACCGCTTCCTGGTTCGCGATCACGATGTGGCGCAGCGCGTCCGGCTCCCCCATATAGTGGAAGACGCGGTCGTTCTCGCCCAGGTCGGTGTAGAGATAGATCTCCGAGCGCCGCTCATGGACGTGGCACGGCATGGTGTTCCACACCGAACCCGGCTTGAGCGTGGTCAGCCCCATCACCAGCTGCGCGCTGTCGCACACGCCCGGGATGACGAGCTGGTAGATCGAGCGCTCGTTCGACTCTTCCAGGCTGCCGCGATCGAGCCGGTTGGCGTCGGCGATGCCCAGCTTGCGCGTGGTGAACGCCTTGTGCGCCGGGCACGACACCAGATAGTAGCGCGCGCCGGCCCCAGCGAACTGCACATCCGCCGCGCCCATCGTCACGTACAGGCAATCCTTGTTGCCCAGCTCGAACGTCTCGCCGTCGACCGTGACGGTGCCGGGCTCGCCGATATTGACCACCGCCAGCTCGCGGCGCTCGAGGAACGGGTGCCCTGCCGCCGAGGCCGGCTCGGTCTGGTCGGGCAGCTTGATGCTGCCCGAACCCGGCGTCGCCCCGCCGATCACCATGCGATCGGCATGGGTATAGTTCAGCACGACTTCGCCGTCGCGGAACAGGTCCGTGATCAGATAGCGGTCGCGCAGTTCCTCGTTCGACACGCACTCCATCATGTCGGGGTGGGTGGCGTAATAGGTCCGTTCGAACATGGCGGGGCTCCGTTGCGTCAGGCAGCTTTGAGGCGGTTCAGGCGGGTTCGGCTTCGCGCGCGGTCACGCTCTTCAGATACGCGCTGATCTCGGCATCCTGCGAGTTGGCGTAGAAATACTCGGCGAACTTCTCGCCGGCGATCGCGGCGCGCAGCAGGTCCTGATCGGCATTCTTGAGCACGGTCAGCATGTCGTTGCAGGTCACCGCCTTGAGATCCTTCAGGATGCCGCGGTTCTTGCGCATGATCTCGGCACGCTCCTTCGGATAACCGAGGCCGCGCTCGCCGTCGAACAGCTTGGCGTAGACGTCCTTGAGGTTCAGCTCGGCGGCCCAGCCAAAGCCCTTGGCATAGGGCATCGAGATGGCGTTGCCGTCGTTGATCTGGCCGAACAAGAAGGCGTCGGTCGGGTCGATCACCAGGCCGCAGAACACGCCCGGCATCGCGTTGCAGGCGAGCATCGCGCCCATGCCGGTGCCGCAGCCGGTGACGACGAAGTCTGCTGCGCCCGAATTGAGCAGGATGCCGGCAAGCAGGCCGTTCATCACATAGGTGAGCGAGGCATCGTCCTCGGCCGAATACATGCCGTAGTTGAACACCTGATGGCCCAGCGGCTCGGCGACGCTGGTCAGCGCATCATGGATGATGCTGTTCTTGGCGGCCTGGCTGTTCTCGTTGATCAGCGCGATCTTCATGATACTTCCTCTATCTGTCCGGCGGGGCGGCCGGTCTTGGGGTTTGCCCCGGTGAATAGGTCAGGCGGCTTCCGCGCGGCGCGGCGCCTCGTCGAGCTTGTACGCCTTGCGCACCAGCCCGTTGGTGAGCTCGTGCGCCAGCTCCGCCGCTTCCCAGTCGAGCAGCCGCCCCTCGGCGACCAGTCGCGCGAGGAAGGCGCAATCGACGCGGCGGGCGACATCGTGTCGCGCCGGGATCGACAGGAAGGCGCGGGTGTCGTCGTTGAAGCCGACGGTGTTGTAGAAGCCGGCCGTCTCGGTCACCTGCTCGCGGAAGCGGCGCATGCCCTCCGGCGAGTCATGGAACCACCAGCTCGGGCCGAGCTTCAGGCACGGATAATGGCCGGCCAGCGGCGCCAGCTCGCGGGCGTACACCGTCTCGTCGAGCGTGAAGAGGATGATCGACAGCTCGGTCGAGGTGCCGAACCGGTCTAGCAACGGCTTGAGCGCATGGACGTAATCGGTGCGCATCGGGATGTCCGCGCCCTTGTCGCGGCCATGGCTCTCGAACAGCCCGCCATTGTGGTTGCGGAAGCTGCCGGGGTGGATCTGCATCACCATGCCGTCCTCGACGCTCATCGCCGCCATCTCGGTCAGCATCTGCGCACGGAACAGCTCGGCATCCTGCGGGGTCCAACGGTCGGACAGGATCGTGCGGAACAGCCGCTCGGCCTCGTCCTTGCTCAGGTTCGCGGTGGCCGCGGTCGGATGGCCATGGTCGGTCGCAGTGGCGCCGGCGGCACGGAAATCGGCGCGGCGCTTGCGGTGGGCGGCGAGATAGCCGTCCCAGCTATAGACGTCCTCACCGGTCTTCTCGGCGAAGATCCGCATCGCGCCGGCGAACTGCTCATGCTCGACGTCGATCACCGCGTCCGGGCGATAGGTGGTGACGACGCGGCCGTTCCACCCCGAATTGTGGATCGCGTGGTGCGGCGACAGGTCGTCCTGCGGCCCCTCGGTCGTCGCCAGGAAGCCGATGTTGAAGCGATCGAACAGCGCGCGCGGCTTGAACGCGTCGGTCGCCAGCTTCTCGTTGATCGTGTCGTAATAGAGATCGGCGGTGGTGGCATCGAGGGCTACGTCGAAGCCGAACACCTCGCCGAACACATGGCTCAGCCACATCGACGAAGGCGTGCCGCGGAACAGCCAGGTGTGCTGGGCAAAGGTCCGCCACGCTTCGCGCGGATCGGTCGCCGGCATGCCCGCCTTGCTCGGCACGCACAGCGCGTCGAGCGACACGCCCTGCGAATAGAGCATGCGGTAGATATAGTGATCCGGCGAGAGCAGCAGCTCGGTGGCGTTCGACCAGTTGGCATTGGTCGAGAACCAGGTCGGATCGGTGTGCCCGTGCGGGCTGATGATCGGCAGCCCGGCCACTTCGGCATAGAGCGCACGCGCGATACTCCGCGAACGATCCTCCGCCGGGAACAGCCGGTCAGGGTCAAGCTTCAGGGGCCGGGCCATCTTCAATCCTCTCTGTTACGCAACGTCCGCGCGCTCGAGGCGCGGCGAAAGCAGGTGGATCGAAAGCAGCGCCAGGAAATACGCCGCACCCGCGACGATGAAGAGCGGCGCGTAGCTGCCGATCACGTCGAGCACATAGCCCGCGTACTTCGAGAAGACCATGCCGCCTATGGCACCGACCGTGCCACCAATACCAATGACCGAACCCACCGCGAAGCGCGGCACGGTGTCCGACGGAATGGTGTAGAGCGTTGCCGAGAAGCTCTGGTGCGCCGCGGCGGCCACGCCGACGAAGAACACGCTGATCCAGAGATTGCCGTAGAAGGTGGTGAACACCACCGGCAGCACGAAGCAGGCCGAGATCAGCATGGTCAGCTTCCGCGCCTTGTTCACGCTCATGCCGGTGCTCATCAGCTTGCCCGAGAGCCAGCCGCCCGCAACCGAGCCGACGTCCGAGATCAGGTAGATCGCGCCCAGCGCGATCGCCGCGGTCGGCGAGTCCCAGCTCGTCAGGTTCAGGCCATATTCCTTGCCCAGCCAGCTCGGCAGCCAGAACAGATAGAACCACCAGATCGGGTCGATGAAGAATTTGCCGAGCGCGAAGGCCCAGGTCTCGCGCTTGACCAGCAGCTTGCCCCACAGGTTCTTCACCTCGACCACCGGGTCGGCGGGATCCTGGGTGATATAGGCGAGTTCGGCCTCACCCACCTTGGGGTGATCGGCCGGCTTGTCGCGGAAGATGGCGAGCCAGGCGATCAGCCAGATCACGCCGAAGACGCCGGTGATCACGAAGGTCATGCGCCAGCCGACCGCCGGCACCATCGCCCAGATCAGCAGCGGCGTCAGGATCGCGCCGACGTTCGAGCCGGCGTTGAACAGGCCCACCGCGAAGGCGCGCTCCTTTGCCGGGAACCAGTCCGCGACGGTCTTCACGCCCGCCGGGAAGTTGCCCGATTCACCGATGCCCAGGCCGAAGCGGGCCAGGGTGAACTGCATGACGCTGTGCACGCCGCCATGCGCGACGTGGGCGATCGTCCAGATCACGACGGCGATGGCATAGCCGAAGCGCGCGCCGATCGCATCGACGATCTTGCCGAAGGCGAGATAGCCGATCGCGTACGCTGCCTGGAAGTAGAAGACGATGTTGGCGTAGTCGGTCTCGGACCAGCCGAGCTCCTTGGAGAGATCGGGCTTGAGCACCGCGATCATCTGCCGGTCGACATAGTTGATGGCGGTGGCGGCGAAGAGCAGCCCCACGATCACCCAGCGGTAGCGACCGACGCGCGAAACCGCGCCGGAGACTGCCGCCTCTCCCTTACTCGCCATCATTCTCTCCCTATTATTTTATGCCGCGCGACCGCCGAATCAGGCGTCGTGGATGCCGACAATACGGCACTTGACGCTGTAGTCCTGCGCGAACCGAGCATCGACCAGCTCACCGACCCGCACCGGGTGCACGCCAGTGACGGCGCCGGTGGAGATCCACTGGCCCTGGGCAAGCGGCAGCTGCCGGCTGGCGGCAAGCTCGAAGAGGAAACGGACGGCACCGAAGGGACCGTCGAGCATGGTGCTCGCCGTCGCCGCGCCGGCCACTTCGTCCTCGATGACCAGCGACACCGGCCAGTCGAGGAAATCCGCATCGAGCGGGATCGCCGCGCCGATCACCAGGCCGTTGTTGTTGCCGAAATCCGAAACGGTCACGGCCGGGCCGTGCGCGTTGATCCCCGGGAAGGGCGAGCTCGCCACTTCGATGCCGACATGGATCGCATCGACATATTCCGCGACCTCTTCATTGGTCCAGGCGCGGTCGAAGCTCTCGGGCAGCGGGCCCAGGCGCAGCAGATATTCCGCCTCGCCCGCGGCAAAGCCCTGCTCGAACACCGGCATGTCGGGTATTTCGCCCTCGCCCGCGGTCACCACCGAATCGGCGAAGATCGGGCCGGCCAGGCGGTTCGCGCCATAGGTGGCGTCGAGCGGCTCCGGAATCTTGCCGACCTTCCAGCCGACGACCTTGTCGCCGAACAGCTCGATCGCGCGCTCCTGGATGCCATAGGCCTCGTCGAGCGTGCCGGGCAGGTCGCCCGGATAGTCGTTCAGCGCATTGCCCGCCTGACGAGCTGAAACAAATGCCTGGGCGATGGCGTCAGCCGGTTCCCGTCCTTCGATCAACTTGAAATTCCCCATGTTCCGGTCGCGTGAGGGCCGCTCGCCACGCGCGGCTGGCACAAATGCAGCCGCCGCCCGACATCGCCGCCCCACCCGCTTCGCCTGCCCCGATCACCGCTCGCCTCCAACGGTTTTTCAGGATCTGGGAAAGACAGGCCGGAACCGGTGCCGGACCATGTCGAGTAACTTGCGCGCGATCTCCTCTCCGAGTGGCCGCGCCCCGGCTTTGCTCGGGTCCGCGGAATGTCGCCCAATGCTACCGGTGTCACGCTGGCCCGTCAACGCACCTAACGCCGGATCGTCGAAATAGGCTGGAAACGAGAAAGAGATTGCCACCGGTGTCAGCCGTCGCCATGCTTGACAACAAAGGCGGCTGAGACCGTCCTGTTATGGTTCAGAGAGGCATGTCATGATCCGCACGTCCACCAGCATCGCCCTGGCATGGGCTCTCGCGCTCTCCGCCGGCCCCGCCTTCGCGCAGGCCTCCGACGACGGCCTGCTCTTCCGCGCCTCGGGCGACAAGAACGGCACTGCGGAAAAGGCGCGCGGCGACGCGGTCCCGAATTTCCAGACCAAGGTCAGCAACGTGCCGGACGGCGCGATCGGCGGCGCGTTCCGCTGGGCGGATGACGGCTATATCGCCTGGAATGCCCCCGGGAACATCCAGGCGCAGCGCGGCACGCTCTCCTTCTTCTGGCGCTCGCGCGAGCCGGTGGGCGAAGCACCCTTCGTGATCTTCCGCGTCGGCTATGCCGATCATTCGAGCTGGGACATGGCGTTCCTGCGCATCGACTGGAACGGCCACGGCTTCGATGCCTTTGTGACCGACGCCAATCTCTCGCGCGTCCGCGTCTCGTTCAAGCTGCCCGAGAATCCGGCGCCCGATGCCTGGCAGCATATCGCCTTCGCCTGGGACGAAGCGGTCGGCGTTCGCCTTTTCGTCGATGGCAAGGAAGTCGCGCGGAAGGACCAGAAGGCCGATCTCGACACCGGGCTCGACCAGTTCGGCATGGCCGGCCGGGTGATGGCGCCGCATCAGGTGCAGAGCCGCTACAATTTCATGCGCGGCAGCGATCTCGACGAGATCCGCGTCTATGACCGCATGCTCGACACCGCCGGCATCGCCGCGCTCGCCGCCAAGGCCGAACCCGCCCCCTCGCCCGCCGTGGCAGATGCCGGCAAGCGCGCCGCCTGGCTCCACCGCTTCGGCTGGGACGCCGCCTCGCCGCCGGTGCTCGCCGACAAGGTCACCAGCGTCCGCAAGGTCGAGTTCGCCGACGCGAAGGACCTGAAGGAATGGATGTGGAAGGGCGTGGACGGCATTGCCGAGACCACCTGGCCCGGCGTCTATAACCGCTCGAAGCTGCCCGGCCGCGACGATTATTTCGAGCTGCCCGACTGGAACGTCTATGTCGAAGGCGGCAAGACCTACACGCTGACGGTCCCCAAGGACGAGAGGTTCAACCGGCTCGAGATCCGCGGCGCCGCCTATGGCGCGCTCGATTACGCCGCGGACGGCAGCAGCTTCCGCAGCCTGGCCAAGCGCCCGCAGGGCGTAGTCCGCAGCATCACCTCGCTGGGGGAGGCACAGGGCGGCACGCTGCGCTTCACCAATGTGATGCAGGAGCAGCCGATTCAGGAGATCTGGGCCTATAATGTCGCCGCCGGCAAGGAGCCCGAAGGCGCGTTCAAGCTCAATTACACGGTGGACGCCAAGGTCTCGGCCGATCTCGCCGCGCTCGCGCCGCTCAACAAGTTCATCCGTGGCCGCTATCCGGCCGACGAGCGCAACACCGTGCTCGCCTTGCCGCCCGGCGCCAGCTCGGCCGCCGCGGGTGCCGGCAGCGCCGCCTCGACCGGCGCGGCGAGCCACGTCGAAGGTGCGATGCCGATCGTCCATGTGCTGATCCCCTCGGGCTTTGGCGACGCCTTTGCCGGCCGCGCGCTCGCCCGCGCCTGGAATTATGGCTGGGAGAATAGCCGCGACGGCCTCGATGGGATCGCGCTCGACATTCCCGCGCTCAAGGCGACGCCCGGCAAGGACGGGCTGATCCCGCTCAACATCAAGGTGAAGGACTCGATCTGGCCGGGCCGTGACATGATCGACCTGTCGGTCTCGGTCCGCCCGGGCGAGGCGCGCACGCTCTGGCTCGACCTGCGCGACCGCATCCTCACCAATGACAGCCTCTATCTCTCGGTCGCCTCCGCCGCGCCGGACTTTGGCCCGGCATCGCTCGACGGCATGAACATCCGCCTGGTGTTCAAGGACCGCAAGGAAGCGCTGCGCGAGCACATCGCCGACCGCTTCAACCAGGTGAAGGACAATTGGGGCTTCCTGGTCGAGGAGCATACCGCCTCGAAGCGCGCCGCCATGTATGCCCGCGTCTTCGCCGATGTGCAGGATCTGCTCCGCGTCGATCCCGACAATGTCGAGGGGCGCCGCTATTGGGCGGACATCAGCTATGGCCCGCAGAACCTGCCCGATTTCAAGCAGCCCGAAGCGCCGGCCGGCGTGCCGCTCTGGGCCTTCCGACAGCTCGAGGATCTGAAGATCACCCGCCAGTTCGTGAACTGGTGGATCGATAACCGCCAGGTGCCGTACGGCGATTTCGGCGGCGGCATCTCGGACGATACCGACCTGCTCCAGCAATGGCCGGGGCTGGCGCTGATGGGCGTCGATCCGGACAAGATCAACACGTCGCTGCGCGCACTTTCCGATGCCGCCTACAAGAACGGCATGATGGTGAACGGCCTCGGCTATATCACCACCGACGAGCTCCATGCCTATGAGGAAGGGATGAACTCGGATGCCGAGCGCCTTTACCTCAACTGGGGCGAGCCGCGCGCGGTCGAACGGCTGATGGCGACGGTGAAGGCGCTGAAGGGCGTGATCCTGCCCAATGCCGCCGGCCACATGCACTTCGCCAGCAACTGGTATGGCGCGCGCAAGATGTACCGCGAGGGCGCGTTCGAGTGGCAGAAGCCCTATAGCTGGGTCGTGCTCCACGCACCGGTGCTGGTCGGGCTCTACAATGGCAATGCGGATGCACGCGGGCTGATCACAGGCACGGTCGATGGGCTGCTTGCGCATGGCAAGCAGGATGCCAAGGGCAACTGGTCCTGGCCGAACGAGATCAACTGGCGCACCGATGCCGAGCGCGCGGGCGATGGCGGCGGCGCCTCCACCCCGATCCAGGCGGCCTGGTCGGCCTATCGCTTTACCGGCGACGCGAAATATCTGAGCCCGATCCTCGCCCGGGTGGGCAAGAGCGGCCCCGCCTCGGTGCAGGACATCAACGAGAACGTCATCAAGCTGCTCGGGGGCGACAAGGACTGGTCGAAGACGCTCACCGACAAGGCGAAGAAGGGCGGCGCCTTCGAGCAATGGGCCGCCTGGGACGCCACCGGCGACACCAAATACCTGGAATCGCTCCACGCCGCCGCGATCGAGGACAAGTCGCAGCGCCAATATATGTACACCGAAGGCCATTGGTGGTCCGACCGGGTCGACCAGCCCAACGAGATCCTTCAGCGCGAGCGGCTCGGCGGCATTGCGCTCCGCCGCAACCAGACCTGGCCGGGCAACGCGGTGAGCTGGCGCTTCGATGATCCCGAGGGCGCGTTGAAGACCGCGATCCTCGTCCCCGGCGCGACGCCGACGCATTTCAAGGTGATCGCCTATAACACCGGCGACACGCCGCAGAGCGCGGACATGTCGACCTGGAACGTTCAGGCCGGTGAATGGGAAATGGTGACGAACGGCACCACCACCCCGCTCCACCTCGAGCGCAGCGCCTCGACGCGGGTGACTTTCGCGCCGCATGCCACCACCGAGATCGAGTTCACGCTCAAGACGCCGGGCGAGGATGTCGCCGCGCGGCCGGATCTCGGCATCGGCAGCGACGACGTGGTGGTGAAGGGAGGCAAGCTCGCGGTCACCGTCCACAGCCTGGGCGCGAAGGATGCGGCGGGCGGTACGCTTACGGTCGAGGATGCGTCGGGCAAGGCGCTGGCCACCGCCCCCATCCCCGCCCTCGCCGCTCCGCTCGACTTGACGCCGAAGACCGCGACGATCCGCCTGAGCCTGCCCAGGGGCGCAGCGCGCGTTCGCGTCGCACTGCCGGGCAATGCGGCGGAAGTGACGCGGCTGAACAATGTGGTGATGCTGACCAACTGAACCGGAGGACCGCGATGCAACGCCGCCAGTTCCTCGCCGCCGCCGGCGCCGCCGCGCTCCCTCGCCTTGCCCTGGCCGCCCCGGGACAGGACGATGTGCTGCGCACCGCGCTGGACGGCCTCGCCAGGCTCGACACGCCCGAGGCCAAGCTCGCCCGCTTGAAGAGCTTCGATCCGGCGACGCTTTCGCCCTCCGCCCGGATCGACCTGGAGACGGTCCGCGCGGGTCTCGCGGTGGATGCGCAGCTCCTGCGCCGCTTCCCGATCGGCCGGCTCGGCCGCTCGCCCTACACGATCGCGCCCAATGCCGGCGCATGGCGCGATGCACTGCCCGATGCCAGCAAGGTCGATGCGGAGAACGAGGCAATCCGAGCCGACGCGACGCAGGGCGTAATCCTTCCCCTCCCGCTGCTCGAAAGGACGCGTGCCGGAATCACCGCAGCGGCCGAAAAGGCCTCCGGTCCCGCAGTCGAGGCACTACGCCGCCAGGCTGCCCTGCTCGGCGAACTCGCCGCCAAGGCCCCTGCCGAGCCCGGCACCAGCCGCTTCCCGGGCGGCGCCGACTATTTCGCGCTGCTGCTCGAACGCCATTACGGCGCGCGCATCGCTCCGGCCGAGGCCCACCGCATCCTGCTCGCCAAGGCCGAGGTGCTTACCGCGCGCACCGACGCCATCCTCAGGCGCCTGGGTTACACAAAGGGAAGTGTCGGCGCGCGGATCAGCGCTGCGTTCAAGGACCCGCGCTTCCTTTACAGCGATGACGATGCCGGCCGGGACCGTCTTGTCGCCGATATGAACGCCACCCTCGCCAGGGTGCCATCCCGCCTGCCCGCATTGTTCGGCCCGTTGCCGCCCGAATGCCTGAACGTCGCCACGGTGCGGATGACGCGCGCCGAGGAAGCCGAAGGCAAGCAAGGCTATCGCACCGTCCCCACCCCCACCACGTCCGGTGCCTATTACCCTGACCTCAAGCGCATCCGCGATCGCCCGTCCTGGACCCTGCCCGCGGTGGTTCATCACGAGCTGCTGCCCGGTCACATGATCCAGCTGCCGATCGAGGCCGCTGCCAATCCACACCCGCTGCGACTCGAATACATCCCCGCCTTTGCCGAAGGCTGGGCGATCTACACCGAGCAGCTGATGGCCACCGACGGCGCCTTTGCCGGCGATGACCGTGCGCTTCTGGGCCATTTGCACTGGCTGCTCTTCCGCATTGGTCGAGGACTGGTTGACACCGGTGTCCATATCAGACAAGAAACCCTGGCACAGACGAGCAGCAAGCTCGCGAAACTGCAGGGAGAGGCGGCCTATTTCGCGCCGATGGCGCAGGATATCGAGCGAATCTGCATAGACCCCGCTATGCGCGCCGCTGAGGCGCTCACCTGGTTGGGCTTGGCTCGTATCGGCGCCACCGAGCGCCGCAAAGGCACAGAATCGCTCAGGAAATTTCACCGCAGGCTGCTCGCCGACGGGCGCAAGCGCTTCGCGATGATTGCCTGAGACCGGCGAAAGCCCGTCCAGGATCGAACAGAGAGCCGGTGCGAACCGGCCGATAGCCAGGCGCCGCCAGCGGCCGGCCTGGAAACACTGACATGGGAGAATTGGGATGCGTAAAGGGTTTTTGAAGCGGAATATCTGGTCGGCTGGCGCCTCGCTGGCCGTGATTGCCGGCGCGAGCATCGCGACCCCGGCGCTGGCGCAGGACGCGGCACAGGCGCCGCCCGCCGACAGCAGCCAGGAATCCACCGTGCAGGAGCAGGACCAGGGCACCGACGGCGCCATTGTTGTCACCGGTTTCCGCCAGTCGCTCCAGAAGGCGCTCAACCTCAAGAAGGACTCGGTTTCCTCGGTCGACGCGATCGTCGCGGAGGATATCGCCAAGTTCCCGGACCAGAACCTCGCGGAATCGCTGCAGCGTATCCCGGGCATCTCGATCCAGCGTGACGCCGGCGAAGGCCGCGCGATCACCGTGCGCGGCCTCGGCGCCCAGTTCACCCGCGTCCGGGTCAACGGCCTGGAGACCGTCGCCACCTCGACCGACGGCGCCTCGGCCAACCGCGACCGCGCGTTCGACTTCAACGTGTTCGCCTCGGAGCTGTTCAGCTCGCTGGTCGTCCACAAGACCGCCGAGGCTTCGCTCGACGAAGGCTCGCTCGGCGCGGTCGTCGACCTGAACACCGGCAACCCGCTGGGCGGCAAGGAAGGCTTCACCTTCGTCGGCTCGGCCCAGGCCAGCTATAACGATCTCTCCAAGAACTGGGGCCCGCGCTTCGCCGGCCTGCTGTCGTGGAAGTCGCCGAGCGGTGCGTTCGGCGCCTCGCTCTCGGCGGCCTATTCGAAGACCGACAATGTCGAGCTCGGCAACAACTCGGTGCGCTGGGCCCAGGCGACCTTCGACCAGGTGAGCGGCACCAATTGCTGGACCACCGCCAATTCGGGCGGCACCTATGTTCCCAGCGCGGTCTGCTCGCAGGCCGCCCTCTCCTTCCACCCGCGCATTCCGCGCTACGGTATCGTCGATCATCATCGCGAGCGCCTGGGCATCACCGGCAGCGTCCAGTGGGCGCCGAGCGATGCGACCAAGATCTCGATCGACGGCCTCTATTCGCGCTTCAAGGAAACCCGCGAAGAGAAGTGGCTCGAAGTGCTGCTGCGCTCGAACGAGCGCTCGATCAACGTCGTGAACCCGGTCTACGACGCCAACAACAACATGATCTCGGCCACCCTCAACGATGCGTGGGTGCGCACCGAGCACTATCTCCGCAAGTCGGATACCGAGTTCTACCAGATCGGCGGCACCTGGGATCAGGAGCTGGGCGACAGCTTCCGCTTCACCCTGCTCGGCGGCCTCTCCAAGTCGAGCGCCGACATCCCGGTCGAGACGACGATCATCCTCGATGACCGCGACGCGCAGAACTACAAGTACGACTACACCAACATGCGCCAGCCGGTGCTGACCTTCGGCACCAGCGTCACCGATCCGGCGAACTTCCAGCTCGCCGAGATCCGTGATCGCCCGTCCAACGTCACCAACAAGTTCCGCACCGCGCAGCTGCGCACCGAATGGGACGTGGCCGAGGGCTTCCAGATCAAGTCGGGCGCGATGTATCGCCGCTTCGACTATCAGGTGACGGCCTTCCAGCGCGATACCGCGGTCTGCGGCAATGGCGGCCTCGATCTGGTGCTCAAGACGATCACCTGCTCGACCACCTCCACCTTCGGCCCGAGCGCGGTCTATGGCTTCCAGGCGACGCCGTCGCTGACCGAGCTGGTCAACCTCGGCAATGCCGGCCAGCCGGCAGGCACCACCACCAGCTGGCTGGTCGCCAATATCGATGCGGCGGCCGCCTATACCGGCCTCTACAACCGTCCGCTGGCGCTCGACGTGGGCAACAACCGCAACGTCACCGAAGAGGTGAAGGGCGGCTATCTCCAGTTCGATGCCAAGGGCGACCTGTTCGGCCTGCGCTACGCGCTCAACGCCGGCATCCGCTATGCCTCGACCGATCAGAGCTCGACCGGCATCAACGGCACCCTGCCCGTCACCGTCAAGCGGACCTATGACGACTGGCTGCCTTCGGTGAACGTCGCGCTGTTCCCGACCGACAACATCATCCTGCGCGCCGCCGCCGCCGATGTGATGACGCGTCCGACGCTGGGCAGCCTGACCCCGGGCGGCTCGGCCGACGGCTTCAACTACCGCGTGTCGTTCGGCAATCCGAACCTCGATCCGTACCGCGCCACCGCCTATGACCTCGCGGCGGAATGGTATTTCGCGCCGCAGTCGATCTTCTCGGTCGCGGTGTTCAAGAAGAACGTGAAGAGCTTCCCGGTCAGCGCCACGCTGACCGGCCAGACCTTCCTGTCGACCGGCCTGCCCGCCACGGTGCTCGCCGCCTCCTCGCCGGCCTTCCTGAACCCGGCCCAGCTCGCCCAGCCGATCTGGACGGTGGTGACCACGGTCAACGGCACCGGCGCGTCGCTCAAGGGCATCGAGATCGCGGTCCAGGCGCCCTTCCGCTTCCTGCCGGGCTTCCTGAAGAACTTCGGCGGCATCGCGAACGCGACCTTCATCGACTCCAGCGCGACCTACAGCCAGTCGGCACCCGCCACCGCGGTGAACACCAACGGCTCGCTGACCCTGCCGAACCGCGCCTTCAACTCGACGCTCTACGGCGTGTCGAAGAAGGCGTTCAACGCGACGCTCTACTACGAAGACAAGAAGTTCAGCGCGCGCGCCTCGGTCAGCTATCGCGGCCCCTATGTCGATGCCGGCTCGGGCACGGGCAACATCTTCGAGGGCTATAACGCGATCACCAATGTCGATGCCTCGATCCGCTACAAGCTCACCGACTGGATCGAGCTGTCGGTGGAAGGCACCAACCTGACCGACGCCTATCGCGATCGCTACACCGACACCGCCGCGGACCGGAACTACGAGTATAATCATTTCGGCCGCACCTTCCTGGTCGGTGCACGCCTGAAGCTCTGATCGCCTCCGCGATCCACTATGGGGCCGTCGCGTCACCCGACGCGGCGGCCCTTTCTTTGTGGGCCGGCGGCAAAAACAAAAAGACCGCGGTGCCGATGGCGCCGCGGTCTTTTTGGTTGTTGGTGCCCCTGGCCGGACTCGAACCAGCATGCCTTGCGGCAACCGATTTTGAGTCGGTCGCGTCTACCAATTTCGCCACAGGGGCAGCGAAGCCCGGGTGGCTAGACGATGGAACGCCCCGGGGCAAGCACTTGCGCGACCCGCACGAACGCGGATCGCGGCTTGTGCGTCGGTCTTAGAAGTTCAGGCCGAAAAACTCTTCGAGCTTCTCGCCGACATAGTCGAAATGCTCCGCGCCCAGCGCCGGGAACAGGCCAATCCAGAAGGTGTTGTTCATCACCTGGTCGGTGCGGGTCAGGTCGCCGACGACGCGGTAGTTCACATGCTCGAAATAGGGCTGGCGCGTCAGGTTGCCGGCGAAGAGCAGGCGCGTGCCGATCTTGTTCTGGTCGAGATAGCGCGTCACGTCGACACGCTTGGCGTCCACGCCATCGCGCAGAGTAATCGGGTAGCCGAACCAGGACGGGTTCGAATTGGGCGTCGCTTCCGGCAGGATGAAGACCTCTTCGAGGCTCTTCAGGCGCTCGGTGAGCAGCTGGAAGTTGCGCCGGCGCGCTTCGACGAAGCCCTGCGCCCGCTCGAGCTGGGCGAGGCCACATGCCGCCTGCATGTCGGTGATCTTCAGGTTATAGCCGAGGTGCGAATAGACGTACTTGTGGTCGTAGCCGAACGGCAGCGTGCCGTGCTGCTGGCCGAAGCGCGAGCCGCAGGTGTTGTCGCAGCCCGGCGCGCAATAGCAGTCGCGGCCCCAGTCGCGGATCGACTCGATGATCGGCTTCAGCTCCATCGAGCTGGTGAACACCGCGCCGCCCTCGCCCATCGTGATGTGGTGCGCCGGGTAGAAGCTCACCGTGGCGACATCGCCCCAGGTGCCGACCAGCTTGTCTTCATAGGTGGCGCCGAGCGCGTCGCAGCAATCCTCGACCAGCCACAGGTCGTACTTGTCACAGATCCGCTTCACCTCGGCGAGGTTGAACGGATTGCCGAGCGTGTGGGCGATCATGATCGCGCCGGTCTTATCGGTGATCGCCGCTTCGATCAGGCTGGCGTCGATATTGTAGGTCGGCACGTCGACATCGACGAACACCGGCACCAGACCGTGCTGGATCGACGGGTTCACCGTGGTCGGGAAGCCCGCCGCGACGGTGATGACCTCGTCCCCCGGCTTCAGGCGGCGGTCACCAAGCTTGTGGCTGGTCAGGCACGACAGCGCGAGCAGGTTGGCCGAGGAGCCCGAAGTGGTGGTGAGCACGAACGGCGCGCCGACCAGTTTGGCCAGCCCCGCCTCGAACTCGGTGTTGAAGCGGCCGGTGGTCAGCCAGCCGTCGAGCGCGGCCTCGACCATCAGCTCGATCTCAGGGGCGCCGATCACCTTGCCGGCGGGCGGGATCACGCTCTCGCCCGGCACGAACGGCTTGGGCGCGAACTGCGCCTCGGCATAGCGGCCCACCAGGGTGCGGATTTCCTTGCGAAGATCGTCAGCAGTCATGAAACGGATTATCCTTGGTCGTGTGCAGTGCCGGCCGCGACGAAGCGGGCCAGCTCGGAAAGGCAATAGGCGTGCATGTCGTCGCCGGCGGTCCAGGCGCGCTGCCAGTCGACGATGCTCTCCAGCGCCCGGGCGAGGTTCCAGCGCGGTTCCCAGCCTAGGCCGGCGCGCGCCTTGGAAATGTCGAGCTTGAGGAAATTGGCCTCGTGCGGCTGGACGCTCGGATCGCGAACCCAGGAAGCGCCCTCGCCCCATAGCGCGCACATCTTCTCGACGATCCACTGGACCGGCCGGGCGTCCTCGTCGCGCGGGCCGAAGTTCCAGCCCTCGGCAGCGGCTGCGGGATCGTTCCACAGCGCCTGGCAGAGCACCAGATAGCCCGAGAGCGGCTCGAGCACATGCTGCCACGGCCGGGTCGCCAGCGGATTGCGGATCAGCACCGGCTCGCCGGCGCTCACCGCGCGCAGGATGTCGGGCACCAGACGGTCCGCCGCCCAGTCGCCGCCGCCGATCACATTACCGGCGCGGCCCGATCCGATCGCGGCCTTGCCCGCGCCGGTGAAGAAGGACCGCCGATAGGCCGAGGTGACCAGCTCCGCGCAGCCCTTGGAATTGCTGTACGGATCGTGGCCGCCCATCGCTTCATCCTCGCGATAGCCCCACACCCATTCGCGATTCTCATAGCATTTGTCGGTGGTGACCACGCAGACCGCGCGGACGCCCGCCGCCTTGCGCACCGCCTCGAGCAGATGGACGGTGCCCATCACGTTGGTGGCATAGGTGCCGACCGGATCGTCATAGGACGCGCGGACCAGCGGCTGGGCCGCCATGTGGATCACGATCTCCGGATCCGCCGCGACCAGCGCCGAGGTCAGCGCCTCTGCATCGCGGATGTCGCCGATGATCGAGTGCATGCCGGTGGCGACGTCCGCCACCTGGAACAGCGCCGGATCGGTCGGCGGCGCGAGCGCGAAGCCGGTCAGCTCCGCGCCCATCTGCTGGAGCCACAGCGACAGCCAGCTGCCCTTGAACCCGGTATGCCCGGTCAGGAAGACGCGCTTGCCGCGCCAGAAACCGGGATCAACGCCGGCTTTCACCAGATGCACCACGGCGCCTTGCCGCTTTCCCACAGGCTCTGGAGCATCTGCTTCTCGCGCAGCGTGTCCATCGGCTGCCAGAAGCCGTGATGCTCATAGGCCATCAGCTCGCCGTCGGTAGCAAGGTTGCGCAGCGGCTCCTGCTCCCACAGCGTCGCGTCGCCCTCGATATAGTCGAGCACCTTGGGCGAGAGCACGAAGAAGCCGCCATTGATCATGCCGCCATCGCCCTGCGGCTTTTCGAGGAACTGCTCGACCTGGCCGTTCTCGATCTGCAGCGCGCCGAAGCGGCCCGGCGGATAGGTGGCGGTGAGCGTCGCGGCCTTGCCGTGCGCGCGGTGGAACTCGAGCGTCTTGGCGATGTCGATATCGCCCACGCCGTCGCCATAGGTGAAGAAGAAGAACTCTTCGTCCTTCACCAGATCGCCGACGCGCTTCAGGCGGCCGCCGGTCTGCGACTCGTCACCGGTGTCGACCAGCGTGACCTTCCACGGCTCGGCGCGCTTCTCGTGCACGATCATCTTGTTCTCGACCATGTCGAACGTCACGTCCGACATGTGGAGGAAGTAGTTCGCGAAATATTCCTTGATGATGTAGCCCTTGTAGCCACAGCAGATGATGAATTCCGTCACGCCGTGCGCGGCGTAGATCTTCATGATGTGCCACAGGATCGGGCGGCCGCCGATCTCGATCATCGGCTTCGGACGCAGACTGGTCTCTTCGGCGAAACGCGTGCCGAGCCCCCCAGCCAGAATGACTGCCTTCATCGGTTCTTACCCTCAATTCGAGCTTACGAAAGCATCTGAGAAGAAGCGCTTGGCCGGCAGGCCGAGCGCAAGCAGCGCGGTGCGGGCCGACGCGATCATCGCGTTGGATCCGCATGCGTAGACAACAGTATCTTCCGGATCGATTCCGTCCCGGACAGCTGCATCCTGAACATAGCCGCGCGCCCCCTCCCAGGCGGCTTCCCTATTCGAAAGCAGATGATGCACTGCAATGTCCAGCCCCAAGGCGACCGGATCCCAGCAGAAGCTCTCTGCCTCCCGGTTGCCCCAGAACACCCGGAGACGGTGCCGGGCGGCGCGTTCCGCATCCGCCGCGAACTCCTCCAGCAGCGCCTTCACCGGTGCGATCCCGGTGCCGGTGGCGAGGAAGACGATGTCGCGCGGCCCCTCGTCGCGCAGGAAGAAGGTCCCGAACGGCCCCTCGATCCGGATCAGGTCGTTGGGCTTGGCCCGCTCGAACCAATATTCGCTGAGCCGCCCGCCCGGATAGCGCTTGATGATGAGCTCGAGCAGCCCGTCCGCGCGCGGCGCGTTGGCCAGCGAATAGCTGCGCCGCACGCCCTCGGCGAGCACATCGACATATTGCCCGGGCAGGAAGCGCATCGGCGACGCCGGCGGCGTGCGCAGGACCACCTTCACGATATCGGGCGCCAGCCGCTCGATCGAGCCGATGCGACTCGGCATCGTCTTGATCTCCAGCCCCTGGAGCCGGTCGAGCGGCTCGATGTCGAGCTCGACGTCGCTGGTCGCCGCGCGGCAGCAGGTCAGGACCAGCCCGGCGGCCGCTTCCTCCGCCGTCAGACCTTCCGCCTCGGACTTGAGGATCGCCGTTTCCCCGGACAGCACCGGCGCCTTGCAGATGCCGCAACGTCCCGTGCGGCAGCTATACTCCAGCGTGACGCCCTGGACACGTGCGGCGTCCAGAATCGTGACCGTGGGATCGGCGGGAAAGGTGCGCCCCGTGTTGAGCATGACGTTAGGCATAGACGGCGCGCTGATAGTTGTTTCTCGTTTCTAGTCCAACATCCAAAAACTTAGCTGCGACAATTTCGGGATGAAACTTGACCGAAAAAGCATTGACACCGCTTCGGTTGTGCCTGCAAAATTCGCACGCACTCGGAATATTCGGCCATTTCGGGGTAAAAAATGTTGGCCGATCGAGGGAGAAATCGTTGAGATAGAGGCGCTTCCTCAGAAGCGCGTCATCCGCCTGCCATCCTTTCTGCATCTTGCGCCAACCGATCCCAAGAGCGATTGGCGATGCAGTTACGGATTTTGCAATCCGGATCCGTCTCGGGCGACAGGCTCTGTCGTGACTTAAAAGTTTCACACCTTTGAAGCAGCCGAAGGAAGAGGGCAGCTTCGATTAGTTGAGTTGGTGCGGGGAGATTAGCACGTGAATGAGTATGAAAAGCGGATGCTTGCGCTCTTGGAGGAGGGCAAGGCCAAGCATCAGATCGTCGCCATCAAGGCCGAGTTCGAGGCCGAAGGTACGCGTGTCGACGAGCTGCTGCGCCTCCTGGAAATCACCCGCCGTGCGGGTCTGAAGGTAGCGATCAAGATCGGCGGCTGCGAAGCGATGCGCGATCTGATCGAGTGCCGGCTCTACGGCGTGGACTACATCATCGCGCCGATGGTCGAGACCCCCTACGCGCTGTCCAAGTTCATCGCCGCGAAGGACAAGTTCTATCCGCGCGACGAGCAGGACGATGTCAGCTTCCTGTTCAATCTCGAAACGTTCAGCACGTTCGAGAAGCTCGAAGAGATGGCCGAGATCGCCCGCAAGGGCCGCGTCGGCATGGTCTTCGGCCGCGTCGATTTCGCCGGCTCGATGGGCCACACGCGCGATTTCGTGAACAGCGACGACATGCGCGACTTCGTCGTGAAGAGCGGTAAGGTCGCTCGCGAGAACGGCCTCGAGCTGGTCGTCGGCGGTGGCGTGAGCCCCGATTCGATCCCGCTGCTCAGCGCCGCGCGCGAAGAGCGTCTTGACCGCTTCGAGACCCGCAAGGTCATCTTCGACGGTGGCGTGCTCGCCAACCCGGCGTCCGCGACCGCGGGCATGGAGCTGGCGATCCAGTTCGAGCTGCTCTGGCTCAAGAACAAGCGCGATTACTACAAGACGATCGCCGCCGAGGACGAAGCTCGCATCGCGATGATGGAAAAGCGCCAGAAGGGCGCCATCAAGGCTGCTGCCTAACCGTCATGACCAAGATGCGCGTTGCCGATTTGATCGCCCGCCTGCTCGTCGAGCACGGCGTAACCGACATGTTCATGCTCACCGGCGGGGGTGCGATGCACCTCAACGATGCGTTCGGACGTGCCGAAGGCCTGCGTAAGGTCTTCGTCCACCACGAACAGGCCGCATCGATCGCGGCGGAGAGCTATTGCCGCCTGTCGAACCGTCCCGCGGCAGTGAACGTGACCACCGGTCCCGGTGGCGTCAACGCGCTCAACGGCGTTTACGGTGCCTATGTCGATTCGATCGGCATGGTCATCGTGTCGGGTCAGGTGAAGCGCGAGACCTGCGCCTTCAACTACCCCCTGCCCCTGCGCCAGCTGGGCGACCAGGAAGTGGACATCGTCGAGATGGTCCGCGGCATCACCAAATATGCCGTGGTGCTCGACGATCCGCTCCAGGCGCGCAAGGTGGTCGAGAAGGCACTCTATCTCTGCACCCGCGGACGCCCCGGCCCGGTGTGGATCGACGTGCCGATCGACGTGCAGGCCGCGCCGGTCGACTTCGACGCGCTTGAGCCCTTCGATCCGGCCGAGCTGGATCGCAAGGGCGAAGCCGACAACACCAGCGCGGAGCTGAACGCGCTGTCCGGCGACGCGCTCGACCGCGAAGTCGCCGCGCTGATGGCCGAGCTGCATGCCGCCGAGCGCCCGGTCGTCCTGGCCGGCGCCGGCGTGCGCCTTTCGGGCCAGCATGCCGAGTTCCTGCGTTTCGTCGAGCGCCTTGGCGTGCCCGTCGTCACCGGCTGGAACGCGCATGACGCGATCCCGAACAGCCACCCGCTCTATGTCGGCCGTCCCGGCACGGTCGGCGATCGCGGCGGCAATTTCGCGGTGCAGACCGCGGATTATGTGCTGGTGCTGGGATCGCGCCTGAACATCCGCCAGATCAGCTACAACTGGAAGAGCTTCGCGCGGAACGCCCGCGTCGCGATGGTCGATATCGACAAGACCGAGCTCGCCAAGCCGACGCTGTCGCTGCATCGCCCGGTCCACGCCAATCTGGTCGACTTCTTCGCCGCGGCGGAGAAGATCGCGGCGCCGGCCGATGATGCCGCCCAGGCGCGCAAGGCGTTCCTCGATCGCAGCCGCGCGCTCGCCGCTCGCTATCCGGTGGTGCTGCCCGAGTATCGCGACACCGAATCGCCGATCAACCCCTATGTCTTCGCCCAGGCGCTGTTCGACGAGCTCGAGGAAGGCGACATCATCGTCTCGGGCGATGGCACGGCCTGCGTCACCATCTTCCAGGCGGCGAACCTGAAGCCCGGCCAGCGGCTGTTCACCAACTCCGGCTGCGCCTCGATGGGCTATGACCTGCCGGCGGCGATCGGTGCCTATTATGCCGGCGGCGGCCGCCGCATCATCTGCCTTGCCGGCGACGGTAGCATCATGATGAACCTGCAGGAGCTGCAGACCATCGTCGGCCAGAACCTGCCGGTGAAGATCTTCGTGCTCAACAATGACGGCTATCACTCGATCCGCCAGTCGCAGCAGAACCACTTCCCGGACAACATCGTCGGATGCGGCCCGGACAGCGGCCTGAGCTTCCCCGATTTCGCCCGGCTGGCCCAGGGCTTCGGCTTCCCGGCGGCGCGGGTGGACAGCCATGGCGGCCTGCCCGAGACGATCCGCGCGACGCTGGCCGGCGACGGCCCGCAACTGTGCGAGGTGATGATCGACAAGCGCCAGGAGTTCGCGCCCAAGCTGAGCTCGCGGCGCCTCGAGGACGGCACCATGGTATCGCCGACGCTGGAAGACCTCTCCCCTTTCCTCCCGCGCGAGGAACTGGCCGAGGCGATGGCGGCGAGCGAAGTGGCGGCGTGATCCGCCACGTCATCTTCGATCTCGATGGCACCCTGGTCGACAGCTGCGCGACCTGTGTCGAGATCCTGTCGGGCATGCTCGCAGAGCGCGACAGCGGCGGCGCGGCGATCGATCCGGTCGCCGCGCGCAGCTATATGAGCCGCGGCGGGCTGGACATGGTCCGCGGGCTGCTGGGCGATGCCTGCGTCGATGGCGAGGCGGATCTCGCGGATTTCCGTGCCCGCTATCATGCGCACGACACCTCGGTGGAAACGCTGTTCCCCGGCGTGGCCGAGGGGCTGTCGCGGCTGCGCGCGGCCGGGCTGACGCTGTCGATCTGCTCGAACAAGCCGCAGGGCCTGTGCGAAAAGGTCCTCGCCGATACCGGGCTTGCCAGGCATTTCGCCTTTGTCGTGGGCGGGCAGAAGGGGCTGCGCCCCAAGCCGGCGCCCGACCTGCTGGATGCCGTGCTTGCTCGCCTTGGCAAGGATGCGGCGACCTGCGCATTCGTCGGCGACAGCGAGCTCGATCACCAGGTCGCGGCGGCGGCGGGGATTCCCTTCTATTTCCTGACGCACGGCTATGCCGAGCCCGGCTGGAAAGCGCGGGATTGCACGATCCACGACTCGTTCGCGCCCCTGACCGACGCCCTGCTGGCGCGCGCGGCGGCACATGCTTGAGCCGGCCATAGCGCGTGCGCTGGCCGATACCGACCGCCCCCTTGTCATCACGGGGGCGAGCGGATGGCTGGGGCTGGCCACGCTCGACCTGCTCGAGCGCGCGCTCGGGGCGGCCTTTGCCGATCGGGTGCAGTGCTTCGGGTCGGCGCCGCGCGATCTCGACCTGGGGGACGGGCGGGTGGTCCGCCAGCGTGCGCTCGCCGACCTCGCCACTGTCGCGCGGCCCGGCGCCTGGGTGCTCCATTTCGCGTTCCTGACCAAGGACCGTGCCGAGGCGATGGACGACGACGCCTATCGCGCCGCCAACCAGCAGATCAGCGATACGGTGCTGGCAGGGCTCGACGCGATCGACGCCGCGGCGGTGTTCGTCGCGTCGTCGGGGGCCGCGTACAAGGCGGAGGACCCCGCCGCCTCGCCCGCGATGCGCCTCTACGGCGCGATGAAGCGCGAGGACGAGGACCGCTTCGCCGACTGGGCCACGGCCCGGGGCAAGCGCGCGGTGATCGGCCGGATCTTCAACATCACCGGTCCCTTCATCAACAAGCACCAGGCCTATGCGATGGCCAGCTTCATCCTCGATGCGCTCGCGGCACGGCCGATCGAAGTCCGGGCACCCCGCGAAGTCATCCGCGGCTATGTCGCGATCCGCGAACTGGTGTCGCTGATCTTCGCATTGCTGGCCGACGCGCCGTCGGGCGTGACGCGCTTCGATACCGGCGGCGAGGCCCTGGAGCTCGGCGCGGTCGCCGCGGTGGTCGCCGAGGTGCTGGAAGGGCCGGGCGTCCATCGGGCCCCGATCACCGATCCGGCAGCGGACCGGTATGCCGGCGACGCCGAGGCCTATGCCGGGCTGCTCGCCCGCCACGACATCGCACCCGTGCCGCTCGCTCGGCAGGTGCATGAAACTGCTCACTACTTACAGGTTGCGCATCGCTATTCGGCGGTGACTTGATGCCAACCACCAACTATAGCGCGGCGGACACCTCGACGTCGCCAATCCACACAGGCAACCGGATCCAAGCATGACTTCTTTCCAGATTGGCAGCGAGTGCTTGCCTGAATCCTCTCCGCGCCGCCTTCGCCACACCCTGGCGGCCACTTCTGCAGCCCTGGCGCTGTTCGCCAGCGCGGCTCCGGCCTGGGCGCAGGTGAATGACTCCAATACGCCTTATGGCTCGCCGCTCGGGCAGAGCCAGAACGGCCAGAACAGCAACAATAACAACCAGAATGGTCAGTCGGGCCAGAGCTCGTCGAACCAGGGCCAGTACAACCAGAACCAGGGCGCTTCGGGCTCGTCCTCGACCGCCTATGAGCCGACCTCGATCGATCGATCGAGCAACAGCCGGGATTCGAGCAACTCGAACCAGATCGGCGGCATGCGCACCAGCGACGGCATGCTGGACACCGAGCTGCTGCGCCTGCGCCAGCCGCTCAAGCCCGGCGAGTTCGAGACCTGGGCGCGCGCCGTTACCGGCCGCAGCACCCTGAAGCGCTTCGGCAGCGACCTGTTGCTGCCGGGCTCGCGCGACTTCGCCGTGCCCGCGACCTCGACCATCCCGCCCGACTATGCCTTGAATGTCGGTGACACCGTCTCGATCTCGCTGACCGGATCGGTCGAAGGCAGCGTCGACGTGGAGATCGACCGCAACGGCCGCATCTTCCTGCCCAATGTCGGCTCGGTCTCGCTGGTCGGCGTGCGCTACCGCGACCTGAAGGACCGCATCTCGGCGGCGATCGGCCGCAAATATCGCGGCTATGAAGTGACCGTCTCGGTCACCCAGCTGCGCGGCGTCCGCGTCTATGTCACCGGCTTCGCCGCCCATCCGGGCGCCTATTCGGTCAACAGCCTCTCGACGCTGGTCAACGCGGTCCTGCAGGCGGGCGGTCCCGCCGCCGGCGGCAGCTTCCGCTCGGCGAAGCTCTATCGCAACGGCCAGGAAGTGGCCGATTTCGACCTCTACCAGCTGCTGCGCGAAGGCGATCGCTCGCACGATCCGCTGCTGCAGAACGAAGACGTGATCTTCATCCCGGCAGTCGGCCGCCAGATCGCGGTGATCGGCAGCGTTAACGAGGAAGCGATCTACGAAGTGAAGCCGGGCGAGAGCCTTGACGACGCACTGCGTGTCGCCGGCGGACCGACCAACCTCGCAGATGCCTCGCGACTGATCCTGTATCGCCAGTCCGATCAGGACACGGTCGGCAGCCGTCAGATCGAGCGCACCGCCGCGGCGAGCCTGGCTGCCGAGGCAGGCGACATCATCCAGATCCTGCCGCAGGGCAGCCTTGCCCGCCCGCTCGATCGCCAGCAGGCGATCGTGCGGATCGAAGGCGAAGTGAACAAGCCCGGCAACTATTATGTCGCGCCGAACACGCCGCTGGCGGAAGTGGTTGCGATGGCAGGCGGGCTCACCCCGCGCGCCTATGTCTACGGCACGCGCTTCTCGCGCGAGTCCGTGCGGGCCCAGCAGCGCCGCGGCTTCCTCGATGCCGTCGACCAGATGGAGATGGCGCTCGCCGCCGCACCGCTGACCGGCAACGGCCTGGGCGACCAGACCCAGCGCCAGGCCCAGGTCACTTCGGCCAAGGCCTTCCTCGACCAGCTGCGCAAGAAGGAGCCGGACGGCCGCCTGGTGCTCGACGTCACCCCGGTCGATGTCGCGCTTCCCACCAATCTCGCGGTCGAGAACAACGATCGCATCGTGATCCCCCCGCGGGTGGACACGGTCGGCGTGTTCGGCGCGGTCTATCGCCCCGCCTCGTTCATCGTCGGCGGCGGCAAGAAGACCCGCGTGAGCGACTATGTCGAGCAGGCCGGCGGCACCATCCGCGGCGCAGATCGCGGCAACATCTTCGTGGTGCGGGCCAATGGCTCGGTGCTGACGCGCAAGCGTGGCGCGATGGGGGCCAAGGTGCTTCCGGGTGACACCGTCTTCGTGCCGATCCGCACCGAGAACTACTCGCTGCTGGCCAAGATCCGCGACATCTCGCAGGTCGTCGCCCAGTTCGGCATTGCCGCCCTCGCGATCGCGGCGATCAACTGATGACGCCGCGCCACTCCTTCGTCGGAACCTTTTCAAGGCTTCCGATCGTCCGAAGCCCGTGGTCCCGCCGCGCGGTGTTCGCCGCCCTGATCGCAATCTGCGCGGTCCTGACCCTGTTCCCGGAGAAGTATCGTGCGGCGGCAACGCTGACGCCGACCGATCCGGGCACGCTGGGCCTTGGCGGCACGCTGGGCCAGCTCGGCGCCGTCAGCAGCCTCTTCGGCAGCCAGGCGGCGGTCGAGGTCAGCCTCAAGGTCGCGCGCAGCGAATATGTCCGCTCGCGCGTCGCTGCCGAGCTCAACCTGGAAAAGCGCCTCAAGAAGTCGCCGGTGGAAACCCATCGCTGGCTCGATAACCATGTGGACATCCGCGCACTTCGCGGCAGCATCATCGAGTTCGCGGTCAAGGACCGCGATCCCGAGTTCGCCCGTGAGCTTGTCGGTGCCTATGGCACTGCCGTGAGCAACCAGCTTGCGGTCATCTCGCGCAACCAGACCGCCCAGAAGCGCAAGATCCTGGTCGAGATGGTGGACAGCGCCAGCGAGCGCCTGGCGCGCGCGCAGAGCGCCTATGACAGCTTCCGTCTCCAGACGCGCTACACCGCGCCGCAGTCAGCCATCTACGCGCTGGGCGACCGCGTTCCCCAGCTCGAGGCGGCGATCCGCCTGAAGGAAATCGACCTGGCCACGCTGCGCCAGTTCGCCACCGACGAGAACATCAAGGTGCGCCAGGCGCTTGCCGAGATCGGCGTCCTGCAGTCGCAGCTAGCCCAGGCGCGCTCGACCTCGGGTGATCAGAACGCCTCGGTCGGCCGCGTGGTCGGCCAGACGACCCAGATCGACAAGCTCCGCCGCGAGCTCGACCTGTCCCAGGGCCTGTACGACACCTACAAGCGCTACCTGCAGGGCACCTCGGTCGAGGACCTGACCTCGTCGGCCAATGTCCGCATCCTGGAGCCGCCGTTCATCGACAGCGCGCGCCAGTTCAACGTCCTGCCGCTGGCACTGGGCCTCACCCTGCTGCTGCTGTGGATCGCGATCGAATTCTACCGGATTCGTCCGCCCGTGCTCGATCGGGTGCCGGCGTGAGCCAGCTCGAACGCGAGACCGGCCGCCCGGATCTTTCGGTCGTCATTCCTTGCTACAACGAGGAAGAGAATGCCGAGGCGATCTGCGCGGCCGTGATCGCCGAACTTGAGCCGCTCGACCTCAAGTTCGACATCATCATGATCGACAATGCCTCGACCGATCGCACGGTCGAGATCATCCGCGGCATCTGCGCGCGTGACCCGCGGGTGCGGCTGATCGTCAACACCCGCAATTTCGGCCAGATGCGCTCGCCCACGCACGGCATCTACCAGGCGCGCGGGCGCGCGGTCGTCGGCATGTGCGCGGATTTCCAGGATCCCCCCGCCCTGCTACCCGAGTTCGTCGCGCGCTGGCGCGCCGGCGCGGACATCGTGCTCGGCGTGCGCCAGGGCGAGGATACCACCGGCCCGGTGCTGCGCGCCACGCGCGAGCTCTCCTATTGGGCCGCGCGCAATTTCGGCGACTATCCCATCCTTCCCGGCGCGACCGGCTTCGGCCTCTACGATGCCCGGGTCGTCGCGGCGACGCGCAAGCTGGCCGAGCCCGAGCCCTTTTTCCGCGGCATGCTGGTCGAGACCGGCTATCGCCTCGAGACCATCGCCTATCCGCGCCCGCCCCGTGCCGCCGGCAAGTCGAAGAACAACGTCTTCGCGCTGTTCGATTTCGCGATGTCGGCGCTGGCCGGCTCGTCGAAGCGGCTGCTGCGCGTGCCGATCTATATCGGCGCGTTCGGCGCACTGATGGCGGTCGTGATGCTGTTCGGCGGCACGCTTGCCTTCTTCTTCGGTCGCCCGATCGCCGGCTGGTTCATCGCCGCCGTCGTCCAGGCCGAGTTCGCGCTGCTGTTCGGCTTTCTGGGCCTGCTCGGCGACAATGTCCGCATCATCTCCGAACGGACGCGCGGCACGCCGCTCGTGCTCGAGCATGAGCGGGTGAACTTCCCGCCGGATTATTGACCATGCGCCTCTCCCGGGAACGCCTGATCGAGCTGTGGCGCTACTACCAGGCCGGCATCGTCAACACGGTGTTCGGCCTGGCGCTCTATTCGCTGCTCGTCTGGCTCGGCCTCAACCTCTTCGTCGCGCAGCTCGTCGCGCACCTGATCGGCATGGCGTTCAACTATCTGAGCTACAGCCGCCACGTCTTCCGTGACGCAGGGCCGGCCAAGGCACGCTTCGTCCTGTCCTATGCCGTGAACTATGTCCTGGGCCTGGCGACGCTGGCGACCGTCTCGCTGTTCATCGCTTCCCCCTATATCGCCGGCATCGTCACGGCATTCCTGGTGTCGGTGATCAACTATTTCGCCCTGAAGCATTTCGTGTTCACGGCCGCCAAGGGATGAGCATGGTGCGCGCGCTTTGGCGACAGGGTCGCTGGTTCGAATACCTCATGGCATTCGCGGTGCTCGCGCTGATCGTGCGCGCAATGTACTGGCTCTACACCTATGGGTACTTCCCGCAGCCCTTCTTCTACGAAGCCAGCGACACCTATATGGACTGGTTCAACACCGCCTATTGGGCACATGCGGGCGGTGCGTACGATGTCTGGCTGACGATCTATCCGCCACTCTCCTTCGTCGTCCTGAAGTTTCTCGGCAACCCGGCCTGCTATGTCGCCGAAGGCCTGGAGACGCGGGACTGCGACTGGATGGGGATCGTCGCGTTCCACGCCTTCTTCGTGGTCAACATCGTGTTGACGGCATGGACCTTCTTCAAGATGGACCGCCGCACCTCCGTGCCGCGTGCGATCGCGCTTTCCGCGGGCATGCCGATGCTCTGCGCCCTCGAGCGCGGCAACGTCCTCCTCATGTGCTACACTGCGATGATCCTCGCCTATGGCCCGATCATCCGCTCGGCCCGGTGGCGCTGGCTGTTCGCGGGCATCGCCGTGAACTTCAAGGTCTATCTGATCGGCGCCGTCGTCGCCCAGTTGCTCAAGCGCCGCTGGCTGTGGTGCGAGGGTGCGCTGATCGCCACCGTCCTCGTCTATCTGGTGAGCTACGGCCTGTACGGCGAAGGCACGCCGGCGCAGATCTACCGCAACATCACCGACTATTCCTCGGGCTTCGTCGCCTCGCGGGTGCTCGATGTGTGGTTCGGCGTCACCTATCAGCCGGTGATCTCGCTGCTCCAGGGCAACGGCTTTCCGATCACGCAATATCTCGGCTCGGACATTCCCGAGCTCGGCCTGGTCCTGCTGCCGCTCTTCACCCGGCTCGGCCAGGTGTCGATCGTGCTCGCCGCCGCCGCGACCTGGCTGCGCCCCGGCGTGGTGCCGACGCATCGCCTCGCCTTTTTCGGCGTGGTGATCGCGCTGATCAGCTCGGAAGCCGGCGGCTATACCGAGATCATGGTGATCCTGCTGACCTTCATGGAGAAGTGGCGCGGGATCGCCCGGCCGATCGCGATCATCGCTGCCTATATCCTGTGCCTGCCGGCCGATATCCCGATCGGCGCCATCCCGCCCTTCGTGACCGACGGCTATATGGTCGGGCACTCGGTCGAGGTGCACTTCGACGTGGGCCTGGGCATGTTCGTGCGCCCCGGCCTGGTCATCCTGACCGCGATCTGCATCTCGGCGTCGACGCTGCATGACGTCTGGCGCGACATCCGGGCCCGGGGATGGGCCGAGGGCGGCTCGCCCCTGAAACCCTGGCTCCGGCCGGCGCAATGACGGCAGGGATCACGCGTCGCGCGCTGTTGCCCGCGACGGTGGGTCTCGCCGGAGCGACGTTGTTGCCGGCACAGGCAGGGGCGCAGAGCCTCGCCGATGCTCCCGGCACCGTGCTGAAGCCGGGCATCCACCGGCTTACCGCCAACACGGTGATCAAGGGCGACCTGCTGGTCGAGCCCGGCGCCGTGCTGGAGGTGCCCAAAGGCTGCACGCTCACCCTGCTCGGCGGCCTCGTCGCCCCGATCGCGCCGATCTTCACCGGCCCCGGGCTGGTCGATCTCAACCGCAGCCGGCTGGCCTGGGCACATCCCGAATGGTGGGGTGCGGCTCCGGGTGACGGCGCGAGGGACAGCCTGGCCGCGCTGCGCGCCTGCATGCGCGCGCACCCCGCGATGCAGCTGCTGGCCGCCGATTACTACCTGTCGGACACGCTGGTGGTCGATCGCCCGTTCAGCCGCATCGCCGGTGCAGGCTTTCGCGGCACAGAGGGTGGACGCGGCACGCGCCTCGTCGTCACCAGCGGCACGGCGGACGTGCTGCACGTCGGCCCCGCCGAGAAGCCGCCGACCGTCAACGATTTCGCGCAGAATATCGAGATCCGCGGGCTGGCGCTCTGTCGCTCCAGGCCGGTCGAGCATCGCGGCGACACCGCGCCCGCCGGCCTGCGCGCCCAGTTCCTGCTGTTCGCCCATTTCGAGCAGGTCAGCGCGTTCGAGCATGGCAATGGCTTCGTCGCACGCGGCCTTGTCCGCAGCACGATGCGCGATTGCATCGCCTTCCGCTCGCTGCCCGGCAGCCGGCCGGGCCAGCCCTATCGTGGCTTCGTGCTGGACGGGACCGGCGAGATCGGCCTCGCCGGCGGCAATGCCTCGCTCTACCTGGACATGTGCAACGCCACGATCGGCGGCGAGCCGGCGATTTCGGACGGCGTCGGCCTGCTGCTCCAGGGCGCCTTCGCCGACAGCTTCGTGACCGACTTCGAATCGACCGCGCTGGAGACCGGGATCCGCATCGACGGCATGACCGGTGCGATCGGCGCCCGCGCCCGCAACGGCCATGTGAATCTGCACCTGCGCATGCCGATCGTCGATCAATGCGGCGGCATCGGCATCCATGTCCGCGACACCGGCCCGCACACGCTGATCGACCTGAGCGATCCCTATGTCGCGGTCGCGCCCTCGGGCAGGGCGGCGATGCAGGTCGAGACGATGCGCGGAGCATTGAGCATGGCCGGCGGCCAGTTCGTCGGCAACAGCAATGCCGCAGCGGGCGGCAAGGCGGCGGGGCTGGTCGCGCGCGACAGCCAAGGGCTCCAGCTGCACGGCCTCAAGATCCTCGAGCATGCCCAGCCTGCAGCGCTGGAGCGCTGCACCGGCTTCGCCCTGCAGCTTCTCGTCGCCAACCCGACTTCGCGCCCGCGCGGTCCTGCCGTTCGCCTGCGCGACTGCACCGCGGGCCGGCTGGCCGCCATCCTGTCGGCCGGCGGCGATGCCTTCACCGCCGGAATCGCGGTGGAAGGCACCGCCGAGCGCATCGCCCTCGATGTCACCGGCATCGCCCCCGAAGCAGTTGGCGGTTCCGCCAATCGCGCCTGGATCGCGGGACGCAGCGTCGCTGCCCCGTTCCGCGACGCAAGAATTACGATAGAGGGCGCCTGATGCGTCTCATGATTGGCAAGTATCGCTGGATGCTGCTGGCGATCATCGCCATCGCATTCTATCTGCGCGTCTCCAGCATCGCCTTCGGGCTGCCGGGATTGAACGATCCCGACGAGATGATGTTCGAGCTCGGCGCCATCCGCATGCTGCGCGGGCCGACGCTCGATCCGGGCTGGTTCGGCCACCCGGCCACCACCACCATGTACGTGCTGGCGCTCGTCAATATCGGCGTACTGGCCTTTGCCTTGCTGACCGGCGTCGCGAGTTCGGCCGGCAAGTTTGTCGAGCTGATCTACGTCGATCCCAGCTGGATGATCCTGCCCGGCCGCATCGCCATGATGCTGTTCGCGCTGGGTACCATCTGGATGAGCTGGCGGCTTGCATCCCGTTTCTTCGGCCCTTCCGCCGGTCTGGTTGCTGCGCTGCTGATCGCGGTCGACCCCGTGCACATCGCCTGGTCGCAGGTGATCCGGTCGGACATCATGGCCTGCTTCTTCATGCTGCTGTGCCTGCAGGCCTGTTGCGACATTGCCGAGAACGGGCGCTGGCGCAGCTATCTGCGCGCCGCATTCTGGCTCGGCGTCGCCATCGCGACGAAATGGCCCTTTGCTCTGACTGCCATCGCCATCGCCGGCGCCACCCTTCTTGCGGTCCGGACGAATGTCCTGCCCGTGCGCACCGCGATCACCCGGCTTGCCGCCAGCGGCGCGGCGGCGATCGGCTTCCTGCTGCTCGTCTCACCCTATCTGCTGCTCAACTACTCTACGGTGGTGCGCAATCTCCGGGGCGAGAGCCAGCCGCATCACCTCGGCGCGACCGGCGGCGACTTCCTCCACAATTTCTGGTGGTATCTCTCCGGCCCGATCGCGACCGGCCTCGGCATCGTCGGGCTCGTTCTGCTCCTGCTCGGCGTCGTGCGCCTGCCGCGGCATCGCCTGCCGCTCTTCATTCTAGCGCCGCTGGGCCTCGCCTTTGTGCTGCTGTTCTGCGGGCAGCAACTGGTCTGGGATCGCTGGGCACTGCCGGTGCTGCTGATCGGCGCGATCCTCGCCGGCGGAGGATGGGTCGTGCTGCAGGCGATCCTGCACCGCACGCTCCCGGCGCCCGCGGCACGGACAGCGGTAACGCTCGCCGTGGCGCTCGCCGCCGTGCTGCCGCTTGGATTGCGCGCCTGGACCGATGGCGTCGAGCGCACGCACGACACCCGCCAGCAAGCCTCCGCCTGGGCGCGTCAGCATATCCCGCGGGACGCCACCATCCTGATCGAGCACTTCGCCTACGACCTGGTAAGCGCGCCGCAGCATTTCCTGTTCCCACTGGCCGACGCCGGCTGCGTGGATCCGCGTGGACTGGTCCGCGGGACGATCCCCTATTCCGTGATCGACCGGGCTCGCGGCAGCCGCTCCAACCTGGACTATGGCACGCTCCCGCCGGACAAAGCCGCTCTCTGCATTCCCGACTTTGCGATCCTCACCCAATATGATCGCTACCGGGCCGAGCGCACGACCTTCCCGAACGAATATGCCACCTATCAGCGGCTGATCGCGCGCGGACGCATCGTCGCGACCTTCGCTCCGAGCCCGGGCCGGCATGGCGGCCCCATCGTGCGGATCGTGGAACTGCGCAAACCCTAGCTGCGCGGGGCCTGGCGGCGATAGCTCAGCGCTTCGGCGACATGGATCCTGCCGACGTCGCCTGCCCCCGCCAGGTCCGCAATCGTGCGCGCGACCCGCAGCACCCGCGTATAGCCCCGCGCCGATAGCCGCATCGCCTCGGCAGCCTGCGCCAGCAGCTTGCGGCCCGGCTCGTCGGGCGTGGCGTGGCCGGTGAGCAGTTCGCCATCCGCCTCGGCGTTGGTCCGTGCGGGCACGTCGCGATATCGCGCCGCCTGCACCGCCCGTGCCTCCGCCACCCGCACCGCCACCTCCGCGGAACGCTCCGCCGGCCGGTCCAGCACCAGGTCCGCCGCCGTCACCGGCTGCACATCGACATGCAGGTCGATCCGGTCGAGCAGCGGGCCGGATACCTTGGCCTGGTAATCCGCCGCGCAGCGCGGCGCCCGCGCACAGGCGAGCGCCGGATCGCCCAGGTGCCCGCACCGGCACGGGTTCATCGCCGCGACCAGCTGGACGCGCGCCGGGAAGGTCACATGCGCATTGGCCCGCGCTACGCTCACCACCCCCGCCTCGATCGGCTGCCGGAGCGAATCGAGCACCGCGCGCTGGAACTCGGGCAGCTCGTCGAGGAACAGCACGCCCAGATGCGCGAGGCTCACCTCGCCAGGCTTCACCCTGAGCCCGCCACCGGTCAGCGCCGCCATCGAGGCGGAGTGATGCGGCGAGCGGAATGGCCGCGTCCGGGTCAGCCGCCCGCCCTGCAGCGTGCCGGCGACCGAGGCGACCATCGACACCTCCAGCGCCTCGCCCGCGTCCAGCGGCGGCAATATGCCCGGCAGGCACGATGCCAGCAGCGACTTGCCCGCGCCGGGCGGGCCGCACATCAGCAGATTATGCCCGCCGGCCGCCGCGATCTCGAGCGCGCGGCGCGCCGTCTCCTGCCCCTTCACCTGCGCGAGGTCCGGGCCGGGCACCGGCGGATCGACGGTTCCCGCCTCGGCCGCGGGCAGCAGCTGGTGGCCCTTGAAATGGTTGAGCAGCGCGATCAGGTCCGGCGCGGCGATCACTTCCACCTGCCCCGCCCAGCTCGCCTCGGGTCCTTGCGCGGCGGGGCAGACCAGCCCCTTGCCCGTCTCCGCCGCATGGAGCGCGGCGAGCAGCACCCCGGGGCTCGGCGCGATCCGCCCGTCCAGCGCCAGCTCGCCGACCACGACATAACCCGACAGCATCTCGGCATCGACCACGCCCATCGCCCCCAGCAGCGCCAGCGCCACGGCCAGGTCGAAATGCGAGCCTTCCTTGGGCAGGTCGGCAGGCGAGAGGTTGAGGATGATGTGCTTGGGCGGCAGCGCCAGCCCGATCGCGGCCATCGCCGCGCGCACGCGCTCGCGGCTTTCCGCCACGGCCTTGTCGGGCAGGCCGACGACCACGAACTTGGGCAGGCCGGCGACGAGGTTGCACTGCACCTCCACCGCCCGGGCCTCCAGCCCCAGATAGGCAACCGTCGAAACGCTCGCGACCAAGCCCGCCTCCCCCGACCGTGCCGCACGATAGCCGCAGCACGGCCGGATGCGCGCCGGGATGCGGCCGGAACGGATCAATCAGGGCGCGCTGGTGCGGAAGTTGTGCTTCACCGCGCTCAGCAGCGGATTGGTGCCGTCGGGCATATGGTCATAGTTGATCGCCCAGAGGATCGCCCCGCCCAGCCCGGTCTGGCGGACATAGAGCCCCTTGGCCGCGATCGACAGCTCGTCCTCATAGCTCAGGAACCCCGCCTGGCTTAGCCCCGAGCCCGCCGGCGAGAAGCCGCCGGGATAGCTGCGATAGCCGACCTGCGCGGTCTCATCCCAGCTATAGGTGCCCCGGTTCAGATAGCCCCAGCGCACCAGCTCGGAATAGCGCAGCGGCGTGTCCTGGACTTCGAAGATATTGTTATGCTCGGTATCCTGGCGCGGCCCGGTGATCGTCGGCCCGTAATAGATGCCGTAGAAACCGATCCCGATGCCGATCTTGCTGCGCGGAACACCGGTTTTCACATAGGCCTGCACGCTGCTCTCGATATCGCGCGGCGTGGTCCCGGTGGCGCCGTAGATCGGGCTGGAGAACCAGGAGAACCATCCCGCCTGGTTCCAGGCGCTGCCGATGCCGTAGCTCATCACATTATACTGATCGACGAGGTTGGCGATGTCCGCCTGCCACTGCTCGACCATCCCCTCGCGCGGGCCGCTCTTGGGCAGGTCGTTGATCGAGACCAGATAGCCTGGGAAGGTAATCACGAAGCGCCGGCCATTCTGGTAGCGTGGCCGCGCATTCGCCTCGGCGCGCAGCTCGGTGATCAGCGCGATCGCCCGCCGCCGCGCTTCCTCGCCGCTGACCTTCAGCGCCGCGCTGCCCTCGAGCCGGTCCTCCCAGTCGACATCGATGCCGTCATAGTCGTGCGCGACAAGGTAATCGACGAGGTTGCGCACGAAGGTCGGCCGCACCGCGTCCGTGCTCGATCGCAGGAAGCCGTCACCATCGCCCTCGCCGCCCAGCATGAGCAGCGCCTTCTTGCCGGCATCATGCGCGCGCCTGACCAGATAGTCCTCGACGCTGCGCACCCCGTCCGGCGAAAGCCCGGCATCGTGCGCGGTGCCGGCACCCTTGACCACCTGCCCCGCCTGCCCGCCCAGCGTGCCGCTGCCCGGCGCCACGCGCGCGAACATCAGATGGGTGAGCGCCGTCACGTCCACCTTGTCGGGCGGATAGCTCCAGTCCCAGTAATAGCCGAGATAATAGCCGGTGACCCAGGGCTTGTCGGTGACGGGGGTGGTCACGGTGATCGTCGCGGTCGCCGTTGCGTTGGGGTCCGCCGCGCTCTTCGCGACCAGATGGTAGACGCCCGGCGCTGCCGGGGCGGCATAGATCCCCGCCGCCGAGACCGTGCCGCCATTCGCTTCCTGCACCGCCCAGGTGCAATTCTGGTTGCTCGATCCGGTCACCTGGCAACCGTAATGCCGGGTCGCCTCGGTCGGCAGCGAGAAGCTGCTCGGCGCGACCCGGACGGTCAACGCCGAGGTGGGCGACGGCGTGGGAGAAGGCGACGGGGATGCCGTAGGCGTCGGGCTGGGCGCGGGCGATACGGTACCCCCTCCCCCGCCGCCGCTGCAGGCGGAAAGGAGGAGCATCGGAGCGAGCATGCGGAAGGGGCGGAGCATGGCGCCGACATGCCCACCGCACTGCGGACGAAACGACGCCGCCGCGATCAAATCCGGCTCGGTGGCGACGAAACAGGCCTAATCCAGGATCAACCGTTCGCACGTGTCTTGCAGACACAACACACACTCCCCACCTGCTCTGCATGGCAGGCGCACGAAGTCCTTTCCTCCGCACCGCCCTGTTCGTCACGGGGATGCTGGTGATCGCCGTTTCGCCGGTGGTCGGCATCCTGCCGGGGCCGGGCGGGGTCTTCGTCTTCGCCGCCGGCCTGGTGCTCGTCCTCCAGAACTCGGCCTGGGCGCAGAAGGTCTTCTGCCGCGCCAAGAAGCGCTGGCCGCGATTCGGCCATTACGCCGACATGGCACTGCGCAGGCGGAGCGCCCGGCGCCGGAGATTGCGCGCGCAGGAGGCGAAAATCGCCAGCGCGGAGGGGAAAGTCCTGGGTTTCGGAGACGGAACACGTTGACTCGTTCCGAACGCCCCACTATGGGCACCCGACACGCGGCCGCCCCTGTGGTGGCCCTTTTACGTTCTAGATACTTGAGGATGAGCGATGAAGCGGACCTTTCAGCCGAGCAACCTGGTGCGTGCGCGCCGGCACGGCTTCCGCAGCCGCATGGCGACCCCGGGCGGCCGCAACGTGATCCGCGCCCGCCGCGCCCGCGGCCGCAACAAGCTGTCGGCGTAATCGCCGACGGTGCGGTGGTGGGCCTTACCCGGCTCACCCAGCGCAAGGATTATCTCGCAGCGAATGCAGGCAAGCGGGCTCCCATGCCCGGCTTCGTCCTGATTGTTCGCGCGCGTGACGATGCCGATCCGGTCATGCGGGTCGGCATTACCGTATCCAAGAAAGTCGGCAACGCGGTGATCCGCAACCGGATGAAGCGCCGGTTCCGGCAGCTCGCCCGCGAAGTGCTGCCCGAGGCCGGCCTTCCCGGCGCCGATCATGTGCTGATCGGCAGGCATAGCGGCATCGAACGCCCGTTCGACGACCTGAAGGCCGAGCTGGTCAAGGCGCTGGGCAAGGTGAAGCGGTGAATACCCCGTCCTTCGTCATGCTGAACTTGTCTCAGCATCCAACGCGCGACACGGGAATCGGCAGAGCCTCCTGTCTTTCGTTCGCGGCACGTTGGACCCTGAAGCAAGTTCAGGGTGACGGGTGTGGGAGCCGCGACGCATGATGGCGAAGCTCCTCATCCTGCTCGCCCGCGCCTGGCAGATTGGCCCCTCGGCGGTGCTTCCGCCAAGCTGCCGCTACCAACCCAGCTGTTCGGCCTATGCAATCGAGGCACTTCGCCGCTATGGGGCAATGAAAGGCAGCTGGCTCGCCATCCGGCGGATCGCCCGCTGCCATCCCTGGGGCGGGCACGGCTACGATCCGGTGCCATAAAGTTTTTCCGAGGAAGTCGTTCGTGAAGGATGATCAGAAGAATTTCCTGCTGTTCGCGGTGATCGCGGGGCTGCTGCTGTTCGCATGGCCCTACGCCATGCACTGGTTCTTCCCGCAGCAGCCGGCCGCCACCCAGATGGTGAACGGCAAGCAGGTGCCCAAGGCGCTGCCGACGGCGGATGCCCCGGCCGCGCTGCGCGACCGTGCGATCGTGCTGGCCGAGAGCCCGCGCGTCGCGATCGAGACGCCGTCGCTCAAGGGCTCGATCAACCTCAAGGGCGCGCGAATCGACGATCTCGTGCTCGTGAAATATGACGAGACGACCGCGAAGAACTCGCCGCCGATCCACCTGCTCTCGCCCAACGGCACGCAGGGCGCCTATTTCGCCGAGTTCGGCTGGGCGGGCGCCGGCGTGCAGGCGCCGACCGCAAGCACGGTGTGGCAGGCAAGCGGCACCAAGCTGACGCCGACCACCCCGGTCACGCTGACCAGCAAGTCCGCCACCGGCCAGATTTTCCGCATCGAGCTGTCGGTCGACCAGGACTATATGTTCTCGATCCGCCAGACGGTCGCGAACCTTGGCCAGGCGCCGGTCGCGGTCACGCCCTACGCGTCGGTCTCGCGTGCGGAGCGCTCGAAGGACGCCGGCCAGTGGGCCGCACGCGTCGGCCCGATCGCCGCAACCGCCGACGAAGCCCATTATCTTGGCTGGGGCGACGTCGAGAAGGCGCCGCTTACCTACAAGAGCAGCGGCGGCTGGGCCGGCTTCACCGATCATTACTGGCTGACCACGCTGATCCCCGATCAGCGCGTGCCCGTCACGCTCGGCCAGCGCCAGAACCCGAGCAAGGCCTATCAGGCCGATTATCAGCTCGATCAGCCGCTCAACATCGCGCCGGGCAAGCAGACCACCTATTCGAGCCGCTTCTTCGCCGGCGCGAAGGAAGTGAAGCTGCTTGATTCCTATCAGGACAAGCTGGCGATCAAGCGCTTCAGCTATGCGATCGACTGGGGCTGGTTCGGCGTGATCGAGCAGCCGATCTTCTACTATCTCGATTTCCTGTTCCGCCTGGTCGGCAATTTCGGCGTGGCGATCATCCTGCTGACGATCACCATCCGCGGCCTGCTGTTCCCGATCGCGCACAAGCAGTTCGAATCGATGGCGCGCATGCGCGTGATCCAGCCGAAGATGAAGGCGCTGCAGGAGCGCTACAAGGACGACAAGCAGCGCCAGCAGCAGGAGATCATGAAGCTGTACAGGGAGGAGAAGGTAAACCCGCTCGCGGGCTGCCTGCCGATCCTGCTCCAGATCCCGATCATGTTCGCGCTGTACAAGGTGCTGCTGCTGACGATCGAAATGCGCCACCAGCCCTTCGTCTTCTGGATCAAGGACCTTTCGGCGCCCGATCCCGCGACGATCCTCAACCTGTTCGGCTATCTCCACTTCACCCCGCCGTCCTTCCTGGCGATCGGCGTGATCCCGGTGCTGCTGGGCGTGTCGATGTACTTCCAGATGAAGTTCAACCCGGCGCCGATGGACGAGGTCCAGAAGCAGGTGTTCGCGATCATGCCGTGGATGCTGATGTTCCTGATGGCGCCGTTCGCGGTCGGCCTGCAGGTCTACTGGATCACCTCGAACGTGATCACGATCCTGCAGCAGCAGTGGCTCTACTCGCGCCACCCGGTGCTGAAGCAGTCGATGAAGAAGGAAGCACCCGCCAAGTGAGCGCGTTCGACGACGACATGATCGAGGCTGCGCGAAAGACCTTCGCCGGCCCGATCACGTTCCTCAAATCGGCCCCCAAGCTCGAGCACCTCCCCAATCCGGTGGTGCCCGAGGTGGCGTTCGCCGGCCGGTCGAACGTGGGCAAGTCGTCGCTGATCAACGCGCTGACCAACCGCAACAGCCTTGCGCGCACCTCGAACACTCCGGGGCGCACGCAGGAGCTGAACTTCTTCGACGTGGGCGAGCCGCTGAAATTCCGGCTGGTCGACATGCCCGGCTATGGCTTCGCCAAGGCGCCCAAGGACATGGTCCGCCAGTGGCGCTACCTGGTGAACGACTTCCTGCGCGGGCGCGACGTGCTCAAGCGCGCGCTGGTGCTGATCGACGCGCGTCACGGCATCAAGGACGTCGACAACGACATCCTCGACATGCTCGACACGGCGGCGGTGAGTTACCGCATCGTCCTGACCAAGGCGGACAAGATCAAGGCGACCGAGCTCGCCGACGTCTTCGCCCGCACCGAGGCGGAGGCCCGCAAGCGCCCCGCCGCGCATCCGGACATCATCGCGACCTCGTCCGAAAAGGGCATGGGCATCCCCGAACTGCGCGCGGCGGTGCTGGAAGCGATCGGTTGAGCCGGGGCGCCAGATGACCGACGGCGCCCTGCTCTTCTCCTATGGCACGCTGCAGCTGGAGAGCGTGCAGCTCAGCCAGTTCGGCCGACTGCTCGAGGGCAGCGACGATGTGCTCCAAGGCTACAAGCAGATCGAGATCACCATCCGCGATCCCGATGTGCTGGAAGCCAGCGGCATCGAAGTCCACCTCGCACTCGTCCCCGATGCCGAAGCGCCGCCGATCCCCGGCAAGGTCTTCCGCCTGACGCCGGCAGAGCTGGCCGCGGCGGACGTCTATGAGAGCGAGAACTATGTCCGCGTCGAGGCACCGCTCGCCAGCGGCACCACTGCCTGGGTCTATGTGAAGGCCTGAGCGGCCTCGCTTGCAATGTAGGATTTCGCATGCTGGTCTCGCACGGCCGGGCTTGCACCGGCCGCTTCTTGAGGCTGTTAGGAAAATAGGATCACGCGCTCGCAACATTGTTGCGAGATGCGGCGCGCTTGCGGGAACTGTGTCAACTTCAGGTGCCGCAAAACCCGCTCTTGGCCTGTACTTTTGTGTACTTTCGCGAGTCGCCGGACCTCGGGTGTAGGACGCCTTTTGACCTCGCCCGCCAACCGCGCCACACTCCCCGCAATCGGAGGGGATCGCCAATGAACGACGCGCCCAGCGCACCCGCACGGCTCGGCGGGCTCGATCTGTTTCGCGGGCTGACCGTGGCCTGCATGGTCATCGTCAACACGCCAGGCAGCTGGGACCATGTCTGGTGGCCGCTCGATCATGCCGAGTGGCATGGCTTCACCCCGACCGACCTCGTCTTTCCCGCCTTTCTCTGCGCGATGGGCGTGGCGCTTGGCCTCTCCTTCCCGCGCAAGGTCGATGGCACGCTGTGGAGCCGGATCGCCCGCCGCACCTTGCTGCTGATCCTGATCGGCTGGGCCTGGCAGATGCTCGCACGGCCGGGCCTGGCCGACTTCCGAGTGTTCGGCGTGCTGCCTCGGCTCGGCCTTTGCTACGGCCTTGCCGCCGCGCTCGCGATCCTGACCGCCCGGCGCGGCGCGGATGGCCGGGCACGGCTCAGTGCCCCGGCGCTGGGCATCGCCAGCCTCGTACTGCTGATCGGCTATTGGGCGCTGCTGAACTTCGTCGCTGCACCGGGCTATGCGGCCGGCGATCTCAGCCCCGCAGGCAATCTGGCGGGCTATATCGACCGGATCGCAGTGACCACGCATCACATGTACCGCTTCGGCGCCGATGCGGCGGGCAACATCGTCTATGATCCGGAAGGGCTGCTCTCCACCCTCCCCGCGCTGGTCAATGTCCTGCTCGGCATGCTGGCGGCCCTGTTGTGGAAGGCCGCGCCCGAACGCGCCACGCTGCGGATCCTGCTCGCCGGCATCGCGCTCGCCGCGCTGGGCTATGCCCTGTCCTTCGACTTCCCGCTCAACAAGAAGCTGTGGACCAGCAGCTTCGCGCTGCTCACCTCGGGCCTGTCGGGCATGATCTTCGCCGCCTGCATCACAGCCGCCCGCAGCGCCGCGGTCCGCACGGTGCTGTGGCCACTCGACGTGCTCGGGATGAACGCGATCCTCGGCTATCTCCTGTCGCTGCTGCTGTCGCTGGCCGCGATGCGCTCGGGCTTCCAGGCCTGGGCCTGGGAAGGGCTTGCGGGACTGCTGCCCGGCCACCTGCTCCTCGCATCGTTCCTCTTCGCGCTGGGAATGCTGCTGCTGGTGCTGGCCCTGCTGATCCCGCTCCACCGCCGCGGCATCCATCTGCGACTGTAAACGCGATGGTAACCATGTCCGGCTATTGGCTGGCCGGATGGGAGAGCTGAACGGAAACGCGCTCAAAGGCGCGGTCTGGGATAAATGGGCGGCGCTACCGCCTGCCCTGATGCGCGCCCACAGCATCGCCATCCAGCGCGGCTATCCGGTTTCCTTCGTCGCCAGCGTCTTCGTCAGCATCATGCTGGCCGTGATGATCCACGCCAATGGTTATATGGCCTGGCACATCTCCGCGCTGGCGCTCCATCTTGCAATCAATGTCGCCGTGCTGGTCCGCTGGCGCGACGGCAAGCGCAGCGACTGGCGGGTGGACGATCCGGCCGCGACGCTCCGCGCCACGGTGATCGAAGCAGCATCGGTCTCGCTCGGCTGGTTCCTGTTCCTCGCCACGATCGGCCTCGGCGCGACCAGCCAGGAGCTGATCGTCACGACCACTGCGCTCGCGGGCGTCGTCGCAATCGGCGCGCTGCGCTATGCCCCGCTCCCGCCCGCCAGCCTCGCCTGGCTGGGCATCGCCGTGGTGATCTGCGCGCTCTACGCGATCTTCGCCAATATCCCGGCGGGTGTATTCGTCTTCCTGGCGGTGTTCGTCGCCCTGCTCGCCCGCACCGTGATCGGCCAGGCCGCCCTGGTCAGCGAGCAATTCGCCCAGGGCGAGGCGCTGGCCCGCGCCGCCAGCGAACGCGACCTGCTCCGCGTCGCCGCGCAGCGCGAGGAGCTGCAACAGGTCGCCGCCGCAGCCGAAACCCGCCACCGCGCCCAGGTCGATGCCGAGCGCGACCGCCGGGCCGAGATCGCCCGCATCGCCGACCGCTTCGAAAGCCAGTTCATCGCGGCAATCAGCGAACTCGCAGCCGCAGCCGAACAGACCCGTGTCTCGGCCGAAGGGCTGGTCGGTACCACCATAACGACCCGCGACGAGATCCGCGGGGTCGCCGGCCGCGCGGTCCGCGCCGACACCGGCGCCGCCACCTTGTTCGAGGAATCGGCCAATCTCAGCCGCACGCTGGCCACCGTGGAGGAGAGCATCGCGGCGCAGAGTGAGACAACCGCCCATCTCCACACCCTGTCCCGATCCGCCGATGCGCGTTTCGGCACGCTGGTCGAGCACAGCGCCAGCGTGGGCAGCATCGCCGACATGATCGCCGAGATCGCCGCGCGCACCAACCTGCTCGCGCTCAACGCCAGCATCGAGGCGGCGCGCGCCGGCGAAGCAGGCCGCGGCTTTGCCATCGTCGCGCAGGAAGTGAAGAGCCTCGCCGCCCAGACCGCCACCGCTACCGGCGACATTCGCGCCCAGCTCGAACGGATGACCGGCGCGGTCCACGCCACGACTTCGATCGTCGGCGAGATGCGCGAGAGCTTCGATCGGATCGGCGAGGTCGGCGATGCGGTCGGCCAGGCGATCGCCAATCAGGGCGATGTGATCCGCTCGATCCAGAGCTATGCCGGCACCGCCGCCGCGCTCACCGCCGATCTCCAGGCCGGCGCCGCCAGCGCGGAGGCCGCCACCGACGCCGCGGCGCGTACCACGGCGGAGATGGATGCGGCCACCGACGAGCTGGTCGGCCAGGCCCGCCGCCTGCTCGGCGAGATGCGCAGCTTCCTCGAGACGCTGCGCGCCGCCTGACGTCCGTCATCCCGGCCTTGAGCCGGGATCCCGCTTCTTCTTCCGTGCGCAAAGGCAGCGGGACCCCGGCTCAAGGCCGGGGTGACGAGAGAATATCTTAAGCCAGCGCCAGCCCCGGCTGCGGCTTCTCCGCCCGCGCTGCGAGGATCGCCACAGCTGCCACCAGCCCGAAAGCGCCGGCCACCAGGAAGGCCGGCGTATAGGTGCCCGTCCAGGCCCGCACCGCCCCTGCCCCGAATGCCGCGGTCGCCGCGCCGATCTGGTGGCCGACCATCACCCAGCCGAACACGATCGGCGCGTCCCGCTCGCCGAAATGGACATTGGCCAGCTTCACCGTCGGCGGCACGGTCGCGATCCAGTCGAGCCCGTAGAAGATCGCGAAGACCAGCAGGCTCGACGCACTGAAGTCGAGGAAGGGCAGCGCCAACAGCGAGAGGCCGCGCAGCCCGTAATAGACGAACAGCAACTTGCGCGGATCATGGCGGTCGGTCAGCCAGCCCGAGGCCGTGGTGCCGAACAGGTCGAACAGCCCCATCAGGCTGAGCAGTCCCGCCGCCTGCACCGGCGCAATGCCATGATCGCCGCAAAACGCGATCAGATGGGTGCCGACCAGCCCGTTGGTGGTCAGCCCGCAGACAAAGAAGGTGCCGAACAGCAGCCAGAAGGTCATGCTCTTCGAGGCGCGGAACAGTGCGGTGAAGGCAAGCGCCGGCGTCGCGGCCTGCTTCATCGGCGGCGGCGGTGCGCTGGCATCGGTCTCGCCGAAGCGGCGCACGCCGACATCCTGCGGATGCTCGGGCATGAACAGCAGCACGAAAGGGATCACCAGCGCGGTTGCGATCGACACGGCCAGTGCCACCGGCCGCCAGGCGCCGCCTTCGGCCAGCCAGGCGAGCAGCGGCAGGAAGACCAGCGCGCCGGTGGCGGTGCTCGCGGTCAGCATGCCCATCACCAGCCCCTGGCGCGTCGCGAACCAGCGATTGACCACGGCGGCGCCCAGCACCGAGGCCACCGCGCCACTGCCCACGCCCGAGACCACGCCCCAGCTCAGCACATATTGCCAGGGCTCGGACATCCACAGGCTGGCAAAGGTCGCCGCCGACATCAGGACCAGCCCGCCCAGCATGGTGCGCTTGATCCCCAGGCTCAGCATCAGGGCGGCGGCGAAGGGGCCGACCAGCCCGTAGAGGAAGATGCCGATCGCCGCGGCCGCCGAGATCGTCGCCCGGTCCCAGCCGAAATGCTGTTCGAGCGGCAGCATCATCACGCCCGGTGCCGAGCGCAATCCGGCCGAGGCGAGCAACGCGACGAAGGTGATCGCCGCGACGATGCCGGCATAGCCGCGCGCGCCGAAAGGCATGCGGGAAAGCAGCGCGATCATGCCCGGCCTCCCGCGCGCTCGACACTGGCGGTGAAACTTTCGAGCCCCGCTTTCAGCACCTTCCACAGCGCGGCTCCGGCTTCCTCCTCGACGCGCTGCTGGATGGCACCCCAGTCGGGCTCGGCGGCGTGCATCGCCGCCCGCCCCTCAGCCGTGAGCGACGCGCATTTGCTGCGCCCCTCGCCGGCCGCCGTGCGGACCCAGCCGCGCTTCTCAAGCGGCGCAAGCGCCCGGTAGAGCGAGCTACGGTCCATCTCGAGCTGTTCGGCCAGCCGGCTCAGTGCCAGCGGCTCGCCCCGGGCGATGTGCCGCAGGATCGCGAACTGGCCGATCGACATGCCGTGGCTGGCCAAAGCCTCGTCATAGACGCGGCCGATGACGCGGGAGGCCTTGCGCAGCAGCGTGCAGGCACAGACCGAGGGAAGCGAATCCTGATGCATATGCATCGTGTATATGCATCAAACGCGCCGCACAACGCTGCATATGCATCATGCGTACACATCATGCATATGCAGCGAGTATCAGATCGGGTTGTATTTCGCCAGGAACGCCTCGAGCGCCTTGAGGAATTCGAGCCGGTCCGCCTCGCGGGTGAAGTGGTGATCGCCTTCGGGCTGCTCGATATAGGTTACATTCTTTCCCGCTTCTTTCAAGCGCTTGGCCATCAGCCGCGACTGCGAGACGGGAACCCTTTTGTCCTCCTTGCCATGCACGATCAGGATCGGTGTGGAGAATTGCTCGGGGAAGTTGAGCGGCGAGACGCCCTTGAGATCCCCCACCTGCTGCCGCAGCCAGTCCTGCCGCGCGCCCGAGCCTAGGAAGTTGCGGTTGAAGCGGATCATGCGATTGAGGTCCGACACGCCGGCATAGGAAACCGCGCAGCGATAGCGCGATCCGTCGCGCTGGGCGGCGCGCATCGCCGCATAGCCGCCATAGGAGGCGCCGACCATGCAGACCCGCTTGGGATCAGCGATGCCCTGCGCCGCCAGCGCGGTCACGGCATCGTCCAGGTCGTCCTGCATCGCCAGGCCCCATTGGCCCTGGCCCTTGCGGGTGAACTTGGTGCCATAGCCCGAGGATCCGCGATAATTGGGCTGGATCACCACATAGCCGCGATCCGCCATGAACTGGGCCCACCAGTCCCATTCCTCGGTGTCACGGGCATAGGGGCCGCCATGCGGCATGACGATCAGCGGGGCGTTGTGCGGGTCGTTCACCGGCAGGGTCAGCACCGCCGGGATCTCCAGCCCGTCGCGCGCTTTGTAGCGGATCGTCTTGACCCGGTGGAGCAGGCGCATGCCGATCGTGCTGTTGACGCTGCCGATCGGCGTCATCGAACCGTCCGCGCGGTACAGGAAATAGCCGCCTGGGGCCGAAGCCGAACCGGCACGGACGATCACGGTGCTGCGATCCCGGTTCATCGAGATAATCTCCGGCTGGCCGCCCTTGATCATCCCGTTCAGCTTCGCCTGCAGCGCGACCATCGCGGGATCGGTCCATACCATGCCCGGCTTGTCGCGCGTCACGTCGATGCCGAGATAGCCGAAGCCGGTTCCGTCGGTCCGGATCCCGTCGATATCGAAGCCCTTCGAAGCAAAGAGCTGCTTGCCGCGCTCGAGCTTCGTCAGGTCATATTCGTAGAGCGCCGAGAACCCGCCCTCGTCGTCGCCGATGATCAGCGCCTTGGTCGGGTCGCTGAGGAACAGGGTCGGCATCTCGATCGAGTCGCTGATCGAGGTCGCCTTGTCGATCACCTTGAAATTCTCGCCGCGCTGCTGGCGATAGTAGAGGCGGCGCTTGCGCCCATCATCGGACAGGCCATAGCCCATCCGGACGACGCCATTGCCGTCGGCATACCAGTCCCACACCCCGGTCATGCCGGGCTGGACGCGCCGTGCCCGGCCACTGGAAACGTCGATCTCGTCCACCCGCGGCCAGAAGTCCGGCTGGTTGCCATAGATCGAGTTCTGCGATCCGAGCAGGATGCGGGGCGTGCCGTCGCGCGCTACCCAGATCAGGTCCGACCCATTCTGGCCGGCGGTCTCCTTGTTGAGCTTGACCAGCTTGGTGCCGTCCGCACGCACACCGAAGGCGCGGGTGAGGTACCATTCCTCGTCATCGACCGGCACGGTCTGGCCGATGCCGACGACGAGCCACTCGTCATTCACCCATTTCCACCAGTTGAGATCGGTGTCCCCCAGCGCGATGATCGCAGGCTTGCCGCCTTCCACCGAGAAGACGCCGAAATACTGGACGCCGTTCACCGCGATCCGCGCTGCGACCTTGTCGCCCTTTGGCGACAGGGTCGGAGCCTCGATCGCCGGGAGCTCGGCGAAGACCTCGGTGTCGTAGCGAACCACGCGGGATGCCTGCCCCGCCGCCGCCGATGCTGGTGCCGGCGCCGCGGCTGGCGCTGTCTGCGCGGAAGCCCATCCCGAAACACCCGCGCCAAGAGCGAACGCCGCCAATGCGGACGACACAAGCAAGCTGCTACGCATGAATCCCCCCTAATCCCCGCAAATTACTCGAAGGATTTCGTTACATTGGCAAGACAAGGTTGGCACCGTTTCGACTGCTTGCCGCGGGCGATTGCCCCCGGCGCACCCGCCCGCTATCCCCGCCTGCATGAAGCTCTACATCGGCAACAAGGCCTATTCCTCCTGGTCGCTGCGCGGCTGGCTCGCCTGCAAGCAAGCAGGGCTCCCCTTCGAAGAAGTGGTGGTGCCGCTGTATGACGATGCCTGGGAAAAGCGCCGGGAGGGCGACGAGTTCGCGCCTTCATCGGGCAAGGTACCGATCCTGTGGGACGGCGACGCCGTGGTGTGGGACAGCCTGGCGATCGTCGAATATCTGAACGACAAGACCGGCAACACCAGGTTCTGGCCGACCGAGCCCGCCGCCCGCGCCATGGCTCGCTCGATGGCTGCCGAGATGCATTCCAGCTTCGCTGCGCTGCGCCGCAAGCACAGCATGAACATCCGCCAGGTCTATCCGCCCAAGACCCCCGACGCCGATGTGATCCAGGACATCGGCCGGATCATGGAGCTATGGGCCCAGGCGCGCGCGCGCTTCGGCGGCGACGGCCAGTTCCTGTTCGGCGAGTTCGGCGCGGCGGACATCATGTTCGCGCCGGTGGTGACCCGCCTGGTCACCTATTCGCTTCCGGTCGCCCGCTTTGCGCCCGCCTATATGAACGCCGTGCTCCAGCACCCCTTCATGCAGGACTGGATCGCCGGCGCCCAGGAGGAAGAATGGGTGATCCAGCAATTCGAGGCGGATCCGGCCTGATCTCCTAGAAGCCGGAGCCGTCCTTGCGGCGAAAGCCCTGGCCGGCGGGCAGGTGCATGTCGATGTCGGGATAATGGCAGTCGCTGGCGGACGGCCTGCCGACCGCGACATAGACGCAGGGCGCATCGCTGCGGTTCTGCAGGACATGGCCGTTGCCATCGCCCTTGGGGAAAGCGGCGATATCTCCGGGCAGCATCGGCGTCTCGCCGCCATCGTCGACCAGCACCGCCTCGCCCGCCAGCATCACGACGAACTCGTCCTCGCCCGCATGCCAGTGCCGATGGGCGGACCAGGCGCCCGGCTCCAGCGTCACATGGCTGAACCCGAAATCGGTGATCCCGCTCGCAGGCGCCAGCCTTCGGTACCAGCGGCCCTGCACCACCCCGGCAAATTCGGGCGGATAGCCCGTTGCGTTGGTCTGCGGGATTGTATCGAGATCGAGCTTGGGCAATGTCGCCTCCACCAATGCCGGAGACCATCTTGCCCGACGCAATCGAACTGACCAAGGCCCTGATCGCAGCCGAGAGCGTCACCCCTGCCCGGGGCAGCGTGTTCGACCTGCTGGAAGCAGCCCTTCTCCCGCTCGGCTTCACGGTCGAGCGCTTCGTCGAGGGCGAGGCACCGGACGGGCCGGTCGAGAATTTGCTCGCGGTGCGCGGCACCAGCGGCCGCCACTTCGCCTTTGCCGGCCATCTCGACGTGGTGCCGCCGGGCCAGGGCTGGACCAGCGGTGCGTTCGAGCCGGAAATCCGGGGCGACCTGCTCTATGGACGCGGTGCCGTGGACATGAAGGGCGCCATCGCTGCCTTCGTCGCCGCGGCGGCGCAGGTGGAGGGCGGCGTGACGACGCTGATCATCACCGGTGACGAGGAAGGCCCCGCCACCTTCGGCACGCCGCGCCTGATCGAGCGGATGGCCGAGCGCGGCCTGCTCCCCGACCTGTGCCTGGTCGGCGAACCGACCTCGCAGCACCGGCTCGGCGACATGATCAAGATCGGCCGGCGCGGCTCGACGGTGATCGACATCATCGTGCCGGGCAAGCAGGGCCATGTCGCCTACCCGCACCTCGCCGACAATCCGGTCCCGCGCCTCGTCCGCGCGCTGGCCGAGATCGACGCGATCGTGCTGGACGAGGGCAATGCCTGGTTCCAGCCCTCGAACATCGAGATCATCGACCTGACGGTGGGCAATCCGGCCACCAACGTCATCCCCGCTGAGGCGAAGGCCCGGATCAGCATCCGCTTCAACGACCAGCAATATGGCCCCGACCTGATCGCCCGGATCGAGGAGATCGTGCAGCGCCACGCCCCCGCCGGCATCGTCAAGGGCCGCGTCTATGGCGAAGCCTTCCTCACCGAGCCGGGCGAGCTCTCGGCGCTGGTCGCCGGCGCGATCGAAGCGAAGCTGGGCGTCACTCCCGAGCTTTCGACCACCGGCGGCACCTCCGATGCGCGTTTCCTGTCGAAGCTCTGCCCGGTGGTGGAGTTCGGCCTCCTCAACGCGACGATGCACAAGCTGGACGAGGCGGTGGCGCTGCCGGACCTGGAAGCGCTGACGGAGGTGTATGCGGAAGTGCTGCGGCGAGCGGTTCAGTAAATCCTCCCCGAGCTTGTCTCGGGGAGGGGGACCATTCGCGCAGCGAATGGTGGAGGGGCGGCGGTGGAACACCGCCGTCTTCGACGGCGACCCCTCCACCACGCCCTTCGGGCGCGGTCCCCCTCCCCCAGCAAGCTGGGGGAGGAACTAGCGGTTATCCCGCGATGCGCTGCGGCTCGACGCCGCGTGCCCATTCGAGGAAGGCTTCCTCTTCCATCGGCGTCGCCACGGCATAGCCCTGGAGCACGTCGCAGCCGATGACGCGCAGCACGGTGGCCTGGTCCTCGGTCTCGATGCCCTCGGCCACCGCCTCGCAGTTCAGGCCGTGGATCAGGCCGATCACCGCCTGGGCGATGGTCCGCGCCTCCGCACTGTCGGCGACATGCTCGATCAGGCTGCGATCGAGCTTGATCCGATCGATCGGCAGCCTGCGCAGACGGGCGATGTTCGAATAGCCGGTGCCGAAATCGTCGATGGCGATGGTCGCGCCGTCGTGGCGCAGCAGCGCGATCGCCTCGAGCACTTCGCTGGAACAATGCATCGCCAGCGTCTCGGTGATCTCGAGCTCGAGCAGGTTGGCGGGCGCGTTGGCCGCCAGCATCGCCTCGCGCAGCATCCGGAAGAAGCTGGCATGGTCGAGCTGGCGCGGGCTGATATTCACCGCCATGCGCTGCTGGATGCCAAGGCGCCCCCAGCGCGAGATGGTCTCGGCGACGCTCTCCACCACCCATTCGCCGATCTCGACGATCAGGCCGGTCTCCTCGGCGCGCTGGATGAACGCGCCGGGCATTTTGAGCCCGTCCGGGTGGCGCCAGCGCAGCAGCGCCTCGGCAGCGACGATGCGGCCATCGGTGGCGGAAACCTGGGGCTGGTAGACAAGCGTGAACTGATCCTTGTCGACCGCTTCGCGCAGGTCGCTTTCGAGACGCGCGCGCTCGGCGATCTCGGCGGCAAGGATCTCGGTGAAATGCTCGGCGCGGCCGCGGCCCATCGCCTTGGCATGATACATGGCGGCATCGGCGGCGCGCATCAGGTCGTGCAGCGTCGTGCCGTGCTCGGGGCGCAGCGCGATACCGATCGAGGCACCGATCGACACTTCCTGGTCGGCGAGGTCGAACGGCTCGGACAGTGCGTAGAGGATGCCGCGGCCGATCCGCTCGGCTTCCCGCACATTGCGGAGCGCCGGGAAGAACATGGTGAATTCGTCGCCGGCGAGCCGGCCGATCAGCGGCGGACGCGCATCGGCTTCGGCGGCGAAGCGATCGGCGACGGCGCGCAGGCGATTGGCGACCATGCCGAGCAGCGCGTCGCCGGTGGCGTGACCCAACGTGTCGTTGACGTGCTTGAAGCGATCGAGATCGATGAAATAGAGCACCGCGACCGCGCCCGGCGGCAGTTCCGCCAGCATGCGCTCGGCGGTGCGGCGGAAATTGGTGCGGTTGGGCAGCGAGGTCACCGGATCGAACATCGCGAGCCGCTGGACGCTTTCCAGATTGGCGTGGAGCTGGCGGAACAGCCCGTCCATGGCGCGGGCCAGAGTCGGCACCGATTCATGCACCTGGGGCGGGATGCCGCTCTGCAGGTCGCCATTGGCGGCGCCCTGCAGGCGCTCGATCGCGGCGTCGATGGCTTCGGCGGTGGAAGCGATGCTGCGCTCGGCCGAGGCCCAGCACATCACACCACAGACGATCGCGGCGATCAGCGCGCGGCCTGCGGTCTCGACAGTGATCATGCCCGGCGTGGAGGCAGCCGCCAGCGCGAGGATGAACGCCACGGCACCGGCGCACATCGCGAAGGCTATCGCACGGCTCTTGAGCGAAAATCCTTCCACTGCGCTCGCTCTTCCCCCCAGGAATCCCTCGGAGACCGGCGAATCCCGACCTCGACCCCCGGAAACATGGCAGACAGAAGTTAAGAATTTTCCCGGGGCCGGCGCAGCACGATGTAGAGCGCACCCGCCCCGCCGTGGCGCGGATGCGCGCTCCTTACGGCAGCGATACGATCGGAATGGCGCGACGAGGCGAGCCAGTCGCCCACCGCCGCGCGAATCGCGCCGCGGGCGTGCGGCCGCTCGGATTCCGGGCGCGGCGGCTTGCCGGTGACGAGCAGCAGAACCCTGTCGCCGCGCGCGATGGCTACCTCCAGCCCGAAATCGAGCCGGTCATAGGCCGAAGACAGGCTGTGCCCGTGCAGGTCGACTGTCGATTCGGGCGAGACCAGCCCGCGCGACAGGCGGCGGTCCCAGGAAGCATCGAGCGTATTGGCCGCCACCCTGCGCGCCGGTGGAGGCGTCGGTGCCGGCGGGCGTGGCGGTGGCACCCGTCCCTTCACCTTGGGCGCGCCCGGCATTGGCAGCGGTGCCGGCGCCGTCGACTTCTCGATCGCCTCGACCGACTTCACCGGGCGTGCCTCGAGCGGGGTCACACTGGCGATCACCCGTTTCCACAGCGCCGCTTCCTCGGGCGCGAGGCGCCTCACCGCTGGCGGGTCGGCGTCGGCGCCCCGGCGATCGGCGCGCCGCCGAGCCGGCTGAGCGTGCCGAGCGGCAGCAGCAGCCAGGCGGTGCCGCGTGAATTCATGCCCCCCGCGATCGCGCGCGCATCGTCGCCCGCACCCCAGAAGGTATCGACCCGGTTGGCGCCCTTGATTGCCCCGCCGGTATCCTGTGCGATCCACAGGCCGTTTGCTTCCGCGCGGTCCATCGAGAGGAACACCGGCGCCCCCAGCGGAATGAACTTGGGATCGACCGCGGCGCTGACCTGGCCGGTGACCGGCAGGCCGAGCGAACCGTTCGGGCCGGCGCCCTTCAACTCCTGGAAGAACACATAGCTCTTGTTCTCCCACATGATCTGGCGCCCCTCCTCGGGATGGGTGCGCAGATACTCCATGATGCCCTGCATCGAGGCCTTGCCCGGCTGGAGCAGGCCACGGTCGCGCATCAGCGCGCCGATACCGACATATTCGCGGCCATTCTGCCCGGCAAAGCCGATGCGCATTACCTGACCATCGGGGCCACGCAGGCGGCCGGAACCCTGGATCTGAAGGAAGAACAGCTCGATCGGATCGGCCGCCCAGGCGATCTCCAGCCCGCGCCCTTCCAGCGCGCCCTGGTCGATCTCCTTGCGGTCATAATAGGGGATGAAGGTCTTGCCCGCGACGCGGCCGCGGATCTTCTTGCCCTTCATGTCATTCGAGAACTGGCCGAGATCGACTTCGATGATGTCGTCCGGCTTGGCATAGACCGGCACGCCATAGCCCGAGCGATGATGCTTGGTGCCCGCGATCTCCGGCTCGTAATAACCTGTTGCCTGCGCCTTGCCGTCGGCGACCTGCACGCTCTCGAACCAGCGGGAGAAGAAGGCGCGGGAATCGCGTTCGGGCCAGGTCTTTGCGGCGTCGCAGGCGGGTTGCCAGTCGCTGCCGCGCGTCAGCCCGCTGACATCGGTGCGGCGGACCAGCGAGGGGCAGCTCAGCCGGAAGGCGACCAGCGCGCGCGCGGCCACGTCGTCGTTCACCGGCAGCGAATCGAAGGCGGGACCGGGGATCAGCCCGGCCGAAGCGGCGCTCAGCGTGCCTGCAGGCGCTGCCGATGCCGGATAGGCGGCGAGCGGCACGGCCGGGATCGGCTGGCGGACGGCGGGATTGCCATGCGGCTCGGCCACCCGGCCCGTGTCGCGCGGACGCTCGCGCGGCGCCTCGCGCGCCGGCGGCGGCGCATAGCCCGGCTCTACCGAATGCGGCACCACGCCGCCCGAGCAGGCACCCAAAAGCGCCGCGAGTGCGACTCCCCCCCAGATTCGCATGGTCAGCCCCCTCAGGCTTCGTCGGTTTCGACGAGCTTCCAATTGGGATCGTTGCTGCGCAGGCTACGCGCGAACGTCCAGATGTCATGCGTCTCGACCGCATCGCTGAGCGAGCCGGCGATTACATTGCCATCGGCGTCGCGGGTCACCGCGGCGATATCGGCATCGAAGCGCACGGTGATCCGGGCCTGCTTGCCCTCGACCACCGCGTCCGAGATCATCGCACGCTCGATCGCGACGAGACGGTTGTCGAGCACATGGCCCGCCGCCTTGCGATCGGCGATCGCCTGCGAGAAGCCGGCGCGGACATCGTCCTCGACCAGCCAGGCCAAAGTATCCTCGTCGCCCTTCCAGAAGGCTTCGAGGATCATCTTGTACGCGCTCTTGGCGCCATCGATGAACTGGGCGACGTCGAAGCTGGAATCGGCGGCGATCACGGCCTTGAGGCCGCTCTCGGCACCGGTCTCGATCACGCGCGGATTGATGTCGCGGGCTTCGGGCGCCTGGTCGATGGTGCGCTGCGCCGGCGGTACCGCCACGCGCTCTTCGCTGGGCTTGGGCAGCGCCTGCTCATGGCCGGTGCGCTTGCCGAGCACGGCATAGAGTCGGAGCGCCAGGAACCCGGCCACCATTGCGAACAAGATTATCGTATACACTACGCCTCCAAACGCTTCGCCGGTTAACATAGGCCTAAGCGGCGCGCGTTTCAAATCCGGGCAATCCGTAGGAATTGAAACACGGGCGCCCGCCTGCTAGGCGCGCAGCCGATCCAACGCTTCAACAGCGTGATTTTTCCGAAAAGAGGTAGTTTGAAATGGCCGAGAACGACACGATCGCCGAATTCGGCGAGCCCGCCGCCAACGGTGCCGACACCACCCCGGCCGCCGGCCTGCTCTCGCAGTATGTGAAGGACTTCTCGTTCGAGAACCCGAACGCGCCGGCCATCTTCCAGAGCCAGACCGCGCCTGCGATCGACGTGCAGTTCAACATCGGCTCGGGCAAGGTTGCCGACGAAGTGTTCGAAGTCGTGCTCAAGATCGAAGTGCGCGCGACCGCCGAGAGCCAGACCGCGTTCATCGTCGACCTGGCCTATGCCGGCCTGTTCGGCATCCGCAACGTGCCCGAGGGCGAAGCGCTCGACGCCTTCCTGCTCGGCGAGGCCCCGCGCCTGCTCTTCCCGTTCGCCCGCCGCGTGCTGGCCGACGCGGTGCGCGACGGCGGCTTCCCGCCGCTGATGCTTGAGCCGATCGATTTCGGCGGCATCTACCTGCAGCAGCGCGCCGTGAACGAAGGCGGCCTGGGCGAAGTGGCCGGCGAAGCCTGAGGAGTATCCGGGGGTGACGGTTCTCAAATCCTCCCCGAGCTTGTCTCGGGG
>JAEXLC010000275.1 GCA_023445495.1 Pseudomonadota bacterium
CCCCCGAAACGAGCCCGGGGGAGGATGGGATGCGCGGACAAAAGAAAAGGGCGGCCCGTTGCCGGACCGCCCTGATCTGGTTCGCTGAAAAGCGAGAAGCTAAAAAGCTTACTTGACCTCGACGGTCGCGCCGGCTTCTTCGAGCTGCTTCTTGATCTTCTCGGCTTCGTCCTTGTTGACGCCTTCCTTGACAGCCTTCGGAGCCGACTCGACGAGAGTCTTGGCTTCGGTCAGGCCCAGGCCGGTGATCGCGCGGACTTCCTTGATGACGTTGATCTTCTTGCCACCGTCGCCGGTGAGGATCACGTCGAACTCGGTCTTCTCTTCAGCAGCCGGAGCAGCGGCGCCAGCGCCACCCGGGGCGGCAACGGCGACGGCAGCGGCGGCCGAGACGCCCCACTTCTCTTCGAGAAGCTTCGAGAGCTCAGCGGCCTCGAGGACGGTCAGTTCCGAAAGCTGGTCAACAAGCGCGTTAAGGTCAGCCATGATAAACTCCAATCAGTTCAAATGTTTAGGGATGTATAAGCTTTGCAAGATCCGCTTACGCGGCGTCCTTGTCCGCATAGGCGGCGAAGACGCGCGCGAGCTGCGCTGCCGGAGCCTGGGTAATCGTCGCCAGCTTGGTAGCCGGTGCAACGATGAGGCCCACGAGCTTGCCGCGCAGTTCGTCCAGCGACGGCAGCGAGGCGAGCGCCTTGATGCCTTCCTGGTCGAGAACCTGCGTGCCCATTGCGCCGCCGACGATTTCGAGCTTGTCGTTCGTCTTGGCGAACTCGACCGCCACCTTGGCCGCAGCCACGGGGTCGATCGAGGTGGCGAGCGCCGTCGGACCCGTAAGCAGGTCGGCGATCGCCGCGTAATCGGTGCCGTCGGCAGCGATCTTGGCAAGCTTGTTCTTCGAGACCTTGTAGCTCGCGCCGGCCTCACGCATCTTGTTACGGAGGTCCGTCGACTGCTTGACGGTCATCCCGAGGTTGCGGGTGACAACCACCACGCCAACCTCGCCAAAGGTGCGGTTCAGCTCGGCAACGGCATCAGCCTTCTGGGAACGATCCATGCCGGTCTCCTCGTTATGAGCGCGTCCCTTGCGGGAAGCACCCGGTTACAAAATGTCCGAGGGGAAGGATCGTCGTGCCCAGATCCCTGGGCATGACCCGCGCACTCCGCTCAGGGAGCCGCCGGTGAAAATCTGTCCCCGTCTAGGCGAGAGATTAAGCAGGGCAAATTCCCTGCACTCGCTGTCTCGGACGGTCACCTCCCGAAGGAGGAAGGCGCGCCAATAGCGATATTTGTGGATAAGTCAATCGCAGCGGCGGCTGCTGCTCTGGCGTGTCTCGGATCGGTCTTATTCGTTTCGCCAATGTGTCTCACAACCGGAACGGGACTGCCATATACCCCGCCTAGGGGCCGATGCTGCGGCGCAACGAAGCCGCGATTCCCAGGGGGATATATGACGGCTCGCCACGTTCTTCGTGCCACTGTTTGCGCAGCGGCCCTCTCTTTCACTGCCATGGCCGCGCCGGCCTATGCCCAGCAGGAGCAGGCTGCGCCGTCCGACGAGGCGAGCGCGCCCGAGAATGCCGGCGACCAGGCGATCCTGGTGACCGCCAAGCAGACCCGTTCGGCGACCGCGATCCCGGCCAGCGAGATCCAGAAGATCCTGCCGGGCGTCTCGCCGCTCAAGGCGATCCAGACGCTGCCGGGCGTGCTCTATGTCACCGCCGATCCCTGGGGCAACAACGAGCAGAACGCCCAGATCTTCATCCATGGCTTTGCCGGCAACCAGCTCGGCTACACGATGGACGGCATCCCGCTCGGCGACCAGAGCTACGGCAACTATAACGGCCTGTCGCCGCAGCGCGCGGTGATCTCGGAGAATGTCGGCCGCGTCGTCGTGTCGGCCGGTGCCGGCGATCTCGCGACGCCGTCGAACAGCAACCTGGGCGGCACGATCGAGACCTTCTCGTCCGATCCGACCCCGGGCTTCGGCGTGACCGCGAACCAGACGGTCGGCAGCTACAACACGTCGCGTACCTTTGTCCGCCTCGACACCGGCAATCTCAGCGAAAGCGGCACCGATGCCGCCTATCTCGCCGTCGCGCGCCAGCGCGCCAGGGCCTGGGATTTCAACGGTGCCCAGGGCGGCTGGCAGGCCAATGCCAAGTACGTCCATGACGATTCGGTCGGCAAGCTGACGCTCTATTTCGACTATAACGACATGACCCAGCCGAACGAGGACGCCACCGTCTTCTTCAAGCCTTCGGCCGGCGGCACCGCCACCGCGGTGCAGCTCTACACACCCTATACCAAGCCGTTCTTCTATCCGGACTTCAACGGCTATCGCAGCTATATCAGCGCGCTGGGCAACTCGCCCTCGGCGGTGGGCAGCAACTACCGCAACTATTATTCGGACGCGCAGCGGACCGACTATCTCACCTATGCGCGGTACGAGTCGAAGATCGCCGACAATGTCAGCCTGACCAACACGATCTACTATCACCACAATGACGGTGCCGGCGTGGTCGCGGGTCCGCTTGGCCAGTCGATCACCACCGCGCAGCCCTATCTCGATCCGGCCTATGCGACGCTGCCGACCAATTGCCGCTTCGGCGCCAATGGCAATGGCGTGCGTCCGGCGGCCTGCACCGCGCTGACCGACGCGCAGGCGGCTGCCGCGGGCGCTGCGCTGGTCACCGCCACCGGCGGTTCCGGCATGATCACGCGCACGACCGAGTATCGCATCGATCGCGGCGGCGCGATCACCGCGCTCAACGTCGATCTCGGCAATCACAAGATCGAGCTGGGCGGCTGGTTCGAGCACAACAGCACCACCCAGTGGCGCCGCTGGTATGCGGTTCCGGCGGCCTTCCCCTATCTGAACTCGCCCTATATCCGCCCGCTGCAGGTGATGCAGCCGCTGTTCACCCAGTATCAGGGCGAAGCGCGGATCAACGAGCTGCAGCTCCATATCCAGGACACCTGGCAGGTGTTCGAGCCGCTGCTCATCCAGTTCGGCGTCAAGACCAGCGCGCAATGGGCCAATGGCTGGTTCCCGGTGCAGCCGAAGCTCGGCTCGCTCTCCGGCCTGACCGGCGGCCTGCCCGAGGGCAAGATCAACACGCTCAAGTGGTTCCTGCCGGCGGTCGGCGCGACCTATGACTTCAACGGGCACGAGGAAGTCTATTTCAACGTCCAGAAGAACCTGCGCCAGTATCAGGCATATCTGGCCGGTGGTGGCGGTCCGTGGTTCACCGGCAGCCAGGCGGCGTTCAACGCCTTCGCCAATGACGGCAAGCCCGAGAGCAGCTGGACCTATGAAGCCGGCCTGCGCACCCACCGCAATTTCGGCGGCGGCATCGGGCTCGAGGCGCAGGTCAACTATTACCATGTCGACTTCAGCGATCGTCTGCTGGCGATCTCGACCAATCCGGGCGGTATCGCGGGCGGCCAGATCGCCGGCGGCACCTCGATCCTGGTCAATGTCGGCGACGTGAAGACCAACGGCGTCGACGCGGCGTTCACGCTGCGCTTCGGCCGCGCCTTCTCGTTCTACAACGCCACCTCGTACAACCTGTCCAAGTACCAGAGCGACTACAGCTCGACCGCGACCGGCATCGGTGGCGCGACCAGCAGCTGCATCGGCGGCTATCTGGTGGTGGGCGGCGTCGTCCCGACCTGCGGCAAGCAGCTGCCGGGCACGCCGAAGTGGATGAACAAGAGCGTCGCCACGCTCAATGTCGGTCCGATCGAGGCGCAGCTGGTGGGCGACTATGTCGGTCGCCGCTACACGACCTATTCGAACGACGCGAGCGTCGGCTCCTATTTCCTCACCTCGCTCAGCGTCGGGCTCGACCTGCCGGCCGAGATGGCGGGGATGAAGAAGGCGAAGCTCAGCCTGAACGTCACCAACCTCGGCGACATCAAGGGCTGGTCGACCATCTCGGTGGGCTCGGCGACCAACAGCTACTCGGCGTACCCGATCGCGCCGCGCCAGTGGTTCCTGACCTATTCGTCGCAGTTCTGATCCGCGGATCGGCTGAAAAGGGAAGGGCCGGGGGCGATGCTCCCGGCCCTTTTCTATTTGAGCGTGGCGAGCAGCGCGCGGGCGGGTGCCGCCTCGGGCGAGCCATAGGGGCCGTTGGCGACCGGGAGC
>JAEXLC010000295.1 GCA_023445495.1 Pseudomonadota bacterium
GCCGCGGGGCGTGCCCGCGGCGGCCATGCAGGCAGGATCAGAAGCTGAACCCGGCCGAGAACTTGAACGTTCGCGGCGGATTGCCGCCGACGCTGAAGCCGCTCAGGTCGCCGAACCGGCCATTGTCGACCGGGTTGCCCGCGGCATTGACCACGCCGACCACCTTGTTGTCGCGGTTGAACAGCGGCGCCGGATTGGTGTCGGTGACGTTGCTGTTATAGGTGGTGTAGTTGTTCTCGTTCAGCACGTTGAGCACATCGACGCGCAGCCGGACCCGCGAATTGCCGAGGAAGCCGAGCTTGATGTACTTGGTCGCCGCCAGGTCGACCTGGCGCAGCGCCCACAGGTCGCCGAGGATGAAGGGCTGCTTGTTGTTGCCCTCGATCACCGCGATGTGCCGGATGCCGGCGGTGTCGTTGTAGAAGCCCTTCACGAACGGCGCCGAGGACAGGGTCACCTTGCCCGAGAAGGTGAAGCCCAGCGGCGCATCGACGCTGCCGGCCGCGACGAAGCGATGCCGCGGCACGCCGGCCGAGGCGAGCACCGGATAGTCCTTGATCGAGGCGTAATCGAGCGAGAAGGTCTCGCCGAACTGCCGGTTCTCCACCGCATCGGTATAGGTGTAGGTGGCGTTGAGGCTCCAGGGCGAGCTGGCCGAATAGCTCTTGGTCAGCTTGACATAGACCGAGTCCGCCTTGGTCTCGAGCCCGTTGTCGCCCAGGATGATCGAGCCGCGACCCGGAGGGGCATTGCCGAAGGGCGAGCTCTGGTTGCCGGTCGGCGCGAAGAAGGTGCCGTCCGGGCGACGATTGCCGAGCAGCCAGACAAAGCCGTCATGGCTCTCGACATGGCTGTAGCCCAGCTCCGCCTCGAACAGCGGCAGCACGCGCCCGCGCAGGCCGAGGCTGAACTGGTCCGAATAGGGCACCTTGAGGTCGTTCTTGAGGAAGCGCAGCTCCGAGCCGCCCAGCGCGCCGACCGAGTTGACCAGCTGGGTGCGCCCCGCCGCGGTCAGGTAATTGGCGTTCCAGGCGATGCAGGTCGAGCTGGGTGCGCAATTGTTGCGCGTGTCGCCCGGCACCAGGAAGTTGAAGGTGCGGGTGGAGTAGGAGCCGACCTGGGTTTCCTGCTGGACGAAGTCGAACTGGTTGCGGTCATAGGAACGGCCGAACCCGCCGAACAGCGTGTAGCGCTTGTCCGCATCGAAATTGTAGCTGAAGCCGATGCGCGGCTGCCAGGCGCCCTTGAAGGTCTTCCGGTTCTTCCCGTTCGAGATGTAGTCGGCGATCTTGTAGTCGGCGTTGGTGAGGTTCGGGTAGTTGGTCGGCGAGACCGCAGCCAGCGACGAGGCCGAAGTGACGAAGTTCGCATAGGCCGGGGTCCGGTCATAATCCCAGCGCAGGCCGAGGTTGAGCGTCAGCCGCGAGGTGACTTCCCAATCGTCCTGGATATAGGCGCCGAACTGGAAATTGTCCGACTTCACCGTCGGATCGCCGCCCAGCCCCGAGTCATAGCCGAACTGCACCCGGTATGGGGTCGCGTCGTTCCAGGTCGCACCGTTATACTGGGTGTTGTAGAAATAGACCGGGTTGTAGTTGTTGAGCTGCAGCGACTTCAGGCTGACCCACTTGGCCTTCACGCCCGCCTTGAAGGTGTGGCCGGCGAGGCCGGTGAAGGTGAAGTCGTTCTGCGCGCCCCAGCCCTTCTGGCCCTTGTCCTGATAGTTCGCGCCGCCCCCGGTGCGGAAGATCTGGGCGTTGTTCGCGTCCTGGAAGACGAAGGAGTTCTCGAACACGCGCGGGGTCGGCGCCCATTGCGCATATTCGTAGGTCAGCTTGAGGTCGTTGACCCAGTTGCTGCCGGTATGCTCCCAGCGCGCCAGGCCGCGATACTCGTTGACCACGGTGTCGATCGAGTTGCTGCGCAGGTTCGAGCCGCTGTTGATGCCCTCGCCGGTTTCCTTGCGGACCTTGAGCGACAGTTCGAACAGGTCGGCGGTCGACGGCACCAGGTCGATCTTGCCGAAATACAGGTCTTCGTTGAACGTCCGGTTGGTCGAGCCGAACTGGCTCTGGAACGCCGCCGGGATATTGGCGGTATTGTTCGCGCTGCCCGGGAAGATGTCGACCGGCACCTGCTGGCGCTTGCCTTCGTAGGTCACGAAGAAGTGCATCAGGTCCTTGATGATCGGGCCACCCAGCGCGCCGCCGAACTGGAAGTCGCGAGTGCGGGCCTTGCCCGTGGGGCTGCGTGCCTCGGTCGGCGTCTTCGCGCGCAGCGACTGGTCGGTATAATCGACGAACGCCTCGCCGTGGAACTCGTTGGTGCCCGACTTGGTGACCGCGGTGATCGCCACCGAGCTGACCTGGTCGAACTCCGCCTTGTAGTTGGAGCTGATGACCCGGTACTCGCCCACCGCGAGCTGCGGGAAGGGATTGCCCTGGCTGGAATCCTGGCCGGTGATGCCGTTCTTGAGGACATAGTCCTTCTGGCCGACGCCATCGATGAAGATGTTGACCGTGCGGCTGTCCTGCGCGCCACCCTGCAGGCGCGACGCGCCATTGGCACCGGTGACGAACTGCACGCCCGGCGCGAGATCGGCAAAGGCCAGGAAGTTGCGGTTGTTCTGCGGCAGCTGCTCGATCAGGCGGGTCGAGATGTTCACGCCGACTTCGCCGCCCTCCATCGAGCGCATCTTGCTGCCGGTGACGACGATCGCGTCGCTGGCGCCGGCATCCTCGCCCGCGAAGTTGAAGTCGAGCTGCGCGTTTTGCGCAACGGACAGGCGGAACTCGTCGGTGTTGCGCGTGCCGGAACCGGTTACAATTTCGAGCCGATAAAGCCCGGGACGCAGCGAAGCGAACACATACCCGCCGTCGGCACGGACCTCCGAGGTGCGGCGATAGCCGGTATTCACTTCGACCGCGACGATCTGCGTGGCAGTGGTGCCGGCCGGCATCGTCACCGTTCCGCGCAGCGATGCATCGGATTCCTGCGCATGCGCGGGCGCAACCGCGACGGCGGTCAGCGACACGCCAAGCATCAATGCTGCTGCGACTTCGATCACGCGGCTGCGGCGCACGCGCGCGCGTTCATTCACCCTGTCGGACATGAATTCCTCCCCTTTGTCCGATCGGCCCGCTTCTTAAGCCCCGTTCGAAATCCCGCATTTTGCGTAGATTCCATCGAGTCGTCGGGACCGATCGCCCTCCGGGTAGCATGTGTAACCGGTTCCAGGTAGCAAAATGTTGCTGGTTGGTTGCCCCTTCCCGTCCCCGGCGTGTCGAAGACCGGAACATGCCCCAAGGCGTGCGCAGACAAAAAAGGGGGCCAGCCAAGGGGGTTGGCTGGCCCCGTTCCTGGGGTGGAGGGATGGCTGGACTTGGAGGCGTTAGAAGGCCAGCCGGGCACCCAGGACAAACTGGCGCCCGCTGTGCGTGAGCACGTTGAGGCGGTTGCTGACGTCCACGAACTGATCGTTCAGCGTGTCGGTGAGGTTGATCCCCTCGAGCGTGATCTTGAAATTCTCGGTGACGTTGTACGAGATCTGCGCGTCGATATTCGTCGTCGAGTTGGTGCCGTTATACGAGTTGCCCTCGGTGCCCGGCACGGCCGTCAGATACTTCGAGCGATAGGCGACCGAGCCGCGGATCGCGAACTTCTTGGTCTCGTAATAGAGCGTGCCGTTGGCGGCGTGCTTGGACAGGCCGAGCAGCGGCGCCTTCACCGTGGTCACGCCATTGGCCGAGGTCAGATACTCGATGTCCGAGCTGACATAGGTGTAGTTGGCCAGCACGCCGAAGTTGCTGAGGAAGCCCGGCAGGAAGCTGAAGGGCTGCTGCACGTTCACTTCGAAGCCGCGCAGCAGGCCGCCCTTCGAATTGACCGGCTGGCTGACGATGAACGCGTCGGTCGGGCTCGCGGTGGTGCCGTTGAGCAGCGAGTTGGGCAGGCCCAGGCTGCTATAGGGCACGGTGGTGCTCAGCGTCTGGACGAAGGTGCCGATGTCCTTCTGGAAGGCCGAGACCGCATAGATCGCGCCGCGCGTCGGATACCATTCGATCGAGGCGTCGAGATTGGTCGACTTGGTCGGCTTCAGGTCGGGATTGCCCGAGCTGAAAGTGCGGTTGCCGCCCGAGACGTTGAGGTTGCCGCCCGGGGTGAGCGAACCGATGCCGGCGCGGGCGATCGTCTTGGCCGCGGCAAAGCGGACCATCAGATTGTCGGTCACGTCGAAGACGAGGTTGGCCGAGGGCAGCCAGTTCTCGTAGCTGCGATCCGCGTTGACCAGATTGATCGCTGTGCCCTGGCTCGCATAGCCGGTGGAGAACTGGTCGGTCTTCACATAGCGCAGGCCGACATCGCCGCGGATCGGCACGCCGGCATTGGCGAGGTTGAACTCGGCCATGCCCCAGGCGCCCAGATCGTCTTCGCGGACGGTGACGAACGAGCCGCGCGCCGTGGCGTTCTCGACGCCGCCCGTGGCGTAGGTCGGGTTGCTGTAGGTGTTGAGATAGGCCTGGAACGCCTCGAGATTCGGCACCACCCAGGAAGTCGGCGTGCCCGAGGGGATGGTGAGCCCGCGGCCGAAGCCCGAGAACACGTTGGTGAGCGGCGCGAGCTGGGCCGCGGTGAGCGTGGTCACCACCGTCTCGCCCGACAGACGGCGCTGCTCGGTCGAGCTGTACTCGAACCGGCGCCAGTCGACGCCCGCCTTGAGCTTCAGCTCGGGCGAGGTCGTCCATTCCAGGAAGCCCTTGGCGTTGGTGAAGCTGTTGTCGACGGTTTGCGGCCGGATGCGGACTTCCGAGGTGCCGTTGGTGAAGGCGAAGTTCGCGACGTTGCTGATATCGACGCCCGGACGGATCGTCGGGAAGCGGGTCGAGAAGTCGTAGAAGAAGCCGTTGGTGTTGGCTGCGTCGATCGTCACCGTGGTCTGGATCGGGTTGCGGAACTGCGAGCTCGAATAGCCGACGATCGCGCCGAACTTCAGCGACTCCCCGATCTTCTGGTCGAGCGTGCCGGTGAGCTGGTAGAAGTCGGTGGTGAGCTTGTCGTAGCGCGCCTGGCTGCGCAGATCGACATTATCGAACGTGCCGCTGATGATGTTGTTGTTCGCATCGACCGTGCCCGAGCGGATGATCGTCTGCGGCTTGCCGGTGCCCGAGCGGCTGAAGCTGATCGCCTGGAACTGCGATTCCTGGCGGGTGCCGTCGAGCCGCGAATAGAGGCCGTCGATCGAGATCAAGGTCTTGTCGGTCGGGCGGAACTGCACGCCGAGCGCGGCGCCGAGGCGCTTCTGGTCGATCGCATAGCTGACCAGCCCCGGGATGCGCGGGTGATAGAGCGCCGTGGCCGGATTGGTGTCGTTGATCTGGGCGATCGTCTTGCCGGCGATCGTCGAGGTCGGCGCGAAGCCGCCATTGAAGCCGCCATAGGTCCAGCGCGTGATATTGGCGCCTTCCTCGACCAGCGCGCGCTCCTCATAGGCGACCGAGAGCAGCACGCCGAAGCGGCCATCGGCGGTGCTGGTGGTGAGCAGGGTCGAGACGCGCGGCTTGGCCTTGCGGGCAAGGTCGTTGTAGCTGGCCGCTGCCTGCACCACCGCAGTGGGCTTGCGATAGTCGAATGGGCGCGCGGTCTGCAGGTCGACAGTGCCGCCGAGCGAGCCTTCCTCGACATCGGCGGTGGCAGTCTTGCGCACCGCCAGGCTGTTGAACAGGTCCGACGAGAAGATGTTGAAGTCGAAGCCGCGGCCGCGGTTGACGCCGCCCGAATTGTCGGTGCCGCCGGTGGTGCCGATCGCTTCCATGCCGTTGATGCGGACGCGGCTATATTCCGGGCCAAGGCCGCGGATCGAGATGTTGCGGCCCTCGCCGTTGACGCGGCTGATCGCCACGCCCGGGATACGCTGGAGCGATTCCGCCAGGTTCAGGTCGGGGAATTCGGCGACGTCCTCGGCCTTGATCGCGTCGATCGTCGCGGTCTCGTTGCGCTTCATGTTGAGCGCGTTGTTCAGGCTGGCGCGGAAGCCCTTGACGACGATTTCGTTGGAGGGGCCTTCGTCCTGCTCGGGCGCGGCGGCCTGCGGCGCCGGATCGGCGGCGGCTGCGGTGTCCTGCGCATGGGCGCTTGCCGCGGCGAGCACCGCTGCCGCGCTGGACAGGGCAAGGACGGATTTCAGGATACGAGTGCGGGACATGCCTTCTGTCTCTCCCATGTGTGTCCGCTTCTTTTCCGAGCGGATTTGATTGCATGCTGGTTAGCGAAGAACCGCCGCGACAAGCCAACCTCAATCGAACATGGATCGATGCGCTTCTTGCACTGATCGGCAATGATCCAGCCATGAACCCGCGCGATCCAGCCAAGTCGGGACTGGATCATTCCCCATTTTGGCTTGGACCCCGCCCCCTTCCCCCGGTACGCCTCAAGGATCGCGAAGCGTCGGCAACAGGCGCGCTACCCATGGAGAGAGATTTGTCCGAGCAGGCCGTCCGGCCCACGCGAGTGCGCTATGCAATCATTGCGCTGATCTTCGTGATCACCAGCGTCAACTATGCCGATCGCGCAACCTTCTCGATCGCGGGCAACGCCGCCGCCGGCGAACTGGGCCTCACCCCGGTGCAGACCGGCTATATCCTCTCCGCCTTCGCCTGGGCCTATGCGCTGTCGCAGATCCCGGGCGGGCTGCTGCTCGACAAGTTCGGCACCAAGCGCGTCTATGCCGGCGCGATCGCGCTCTGGTCGCTCTTCACGTTCAGCCAGGGCTTTGCCGGGCTGGTCCCAATCCTCTCGGCCACGGCAATGCTGTTCATGCTGCGCTTCCTGGTCGGGCTGGCCGAAGCGCCGTCCTTCCCGGGCAATGCCCGGCTGGTCGCCGCCTGGTTCCCCGCCGCCGAGCGCGGCACCGCCTCAGCGATCTTCAACTCGGCGCAATATTTCTCGATCGTCGCCTTTGTGCCGCTGATGGGCTGGCTGGCGCACAGCTTCGGCTGGCGCTCGGTGTTCTGGACGATGGGCGGGCTGGGCCTGCTCGCCACGCTCGCCTTCCTGCGCTTCATCCACAGCCCAGCCAGGCACCCCTCGATCAACCGCGCCGAGCTCGACGAGATCGAGGCCGGCGGCGGGCTGATCCATATGGAGGAGCAGGCGGGCTCCTCGGCCGCGTTCGACTGGGCCAATGTCCGCAAGCTGATCGCCAACCGGATGATGCTCGGCATCTATCTCGGCCAATATTGCATCAACGTGCTGACCTATTTCTTCGTCACCTGGTTCCCGATCTACCTAGTCAAGGAGCGCGGGCTGAACATCATGGAGGCCGGCTTCGCCGCTGCCGCGCCCGCCCTGTTCGGCTTTGTCGGCGGCCTTGCCGGCGGCTTCATCTCCGATCGCATCCTGAAACGCACCGGCTCGCTCGACTGGGCGCGCAAGGCGCCGCTGACCATCGGCATGCTGCTCGCCACCGCGATCATCGCCTGCGTATGGGTGCAACAGGAATGGCTGGTCGTCACGCTGATGTCGGTCGCCTTCTTCGGCAAGGGCGTCGCGTCGCTCGGCTGGGCGGTGATGGCCGATGTCGCGCCGAAGAAGCTCGCCGGGCTCTCGGGCGGGGTGTTCAACATGTTCGGCAACATCGCCGGGATCGTTACCCCGATCGTGGTCGGCTATATCGTCGCGGGCACCGGATCGTTCGACCTAGCGCTCGTCTTCGTCGGCGCGCACTGCCTGCTGACGATCTTCGCCTTCCTCGTCATCGCCGGACCCATCCGCCGCGTGGAGATCGCCGAATGACCGTCGATCGCCGCAACTTCCTGCTGGGCAGCGCCGCCGGTGCGGTCGCCTTGCCCGCCACCGCTCATGCCGCCCCCGCCCGGCTGGTCGCCGTCAACAAGATGGCCGCGCCCGACTGGGCAGTGATGCAGCGCAAGCTGCTCGCCCGCAACGCCGCTGCCTGCGAAGCCTTCTACGCCAAATATGTCGACGCGCGCGGCTGGCTGAAGGTGTTCGAGCGCTGGGGCGCCAATGACGGCCCCGACGACGCGGCGGAGGCGACCAACGACTGGCTGGTGCTCCACGCACTGGGCGGCTCGGACAAGATCCTGACGCTGGCCCAGCGTTTCTGGGAAGGCCATCTCAAGCAGTACACCGCCGCCCGCGCCATGGAGGTGCCGATCGCGCGGCAGGGCATGTATTACCGCGAGTTCCCGGTCCAGATGGACTGGCAGCACAACAGCGAAGGGCTCACCAGCTTCAACGTGATGGGCCTGTCGATCCCGCGCGATCGCAAGCTGCTGGCGCGCACGATGCGCTATGCCGATTTCTACACCGGCCGCGATCCGACCGTACGGAACTACGATCCCAAGCTTCGCATCATCCGCAGCATGATGAACGGCAGCCGCGGCCCGATGCTGCGCACCGCCACCCCGCTCGACTGGGCGGGCGACCCGTTCGAGGCGGGCGAGCGCTTCCATATGGAGCATGGCGAGACGACCTATCAGCAGACGCTCGACCACTATAACGAATATGGCGAGGTGGTCGGCGACAACCCGCTCAACCTGCAGGCGACCACGCTCGGCCTCAACGCCTACGCGCTGGGCGGCGGCGAGCGCTATCGCCGCTGGGCGCTCGACTATCTCGACGCCTGGGTCGACCGCGCCAAGGCCAATAACGACATCCTGCCCAGCCATATCGGGCTCGACGGCACGGTGGGCGCGAACTGGTGGCGCGGCACCTATGGCTGGGGCTTCTCCCCGATCGTCCCGCAGACCGGCAAGCGCGAGGACCGCAACCGCGTCCCCCGCTCGATCACTGCCTTCTTCAACGGCACGGTGCTGACCGGCGACCTGTCCTATGTCGAGCTGTGGCGCCGCCAGAATGCCCGGATCAACGAGGCCGGCCGCCAGAAGGACGGTCGTTTCGAGGCGCCGACCATGTACGGCGCGCAGGGCTGGTATGGCTGGAAGCCCGGCCCCTATCGCAGCAACGGTTTCGAGATCTGGTATTTCACCCAGGATCCGAAGGATCGCGCGGCGGCCGGCGAGCATCCCTGGGTCTCGTTCCTCGAGGGCGCCAATCCGGGCTATCCGCTGAAGGCGATGCAGGCCGATCTCGACCGGATCGCCGCGCGCGAAAAGGCGCAGGCGGACGACCCGACCACCCCCGACACCCGTCTCGCCGACTGGCCGCTCGACATCACCCCGGCGAGCATCACCAGCCTGATCCAGCTGATGACCGGCGGGCTCCATATCGGCCGCCCGCCCTGGTCGCCGACCTCGCCCAACCAGGGCGGCGTGCCGCTCCATTGCCGGCTGCGCTATTTCGATGCGGACAAGCGCCGCGCCGGCGTGCCCGAGGATGTCGCGGCGCTGGTCCACGCGCTGGGCGATACGTCAGCCGAGGTGACGCTGGTCAATCTCGGCAAGGCCCCGCGCACCGTGATCGTCCAAGGCGGCGCCTGGGCCGAACACCGGATCGAAAGCGTCATCCTCGACGGCACCGAGACCCGGATCGGCCGGCCGGACTTCACGCTGCGGCTCGAGCCGGGCTGCGGCGCGCGGCTGAAGCTGACGATGCGGCGGTTTGCCAACCGGCCGACGCTGGCGTTTCCGTGGGGGCGGTGAGGATTCCCCCGTCATTCCGGCCTTGAGCCGGGGTGACGAAGAATAAGCTACGCCGGCACGTAGGTCAGCCGGATCACATCCGGCCCGATCCGCTCGTCCGCCACCAGCCGCAGTCTTGGCCGCGGTCCCGCGAAATAGGGCTTGCCGCTGCCGAGCACGACCGGATGCAGGTAGATGCGATACTCGTCGATCAGCCCCAGCTCAGTCAGGCTCTGCGCCAGCAGCGTGCCGGAGACTTCGATCACGCCGTCCCGCTCCGCCTTGAGCGCGCGGACCGCCGCCTCGACATCTTCGCCGATCAGCGTGGCATTGGGCCCGACCGACTCCAGCGAACGCGACGCCACCCATTTCGGCATCGCCCGCCAGGCCTCGGCATAGTCGCGCCGGGCAGCATCCCATTCGGGATGCGCGTCGTCCCAGTAGCGCATGATTTCGTACATGCGGCGGCCATAGATGCTGCCGGTCAGGCTCCGCACATCCTCGATGAAGTGCCGAAAAACGGTCTCGTCGGGCGCGAACGCCATATGATCGACATAGCCGTCGAGCGACTGGTTCAGGGCATAAACGAGCCTGGCCATGCACGATCCTCCTGCCGGGGTCCTTGCACAGAACAGAAGAAGCGGGATCCCGGGTCAAGCCCGGGATGACGAAGCAAGGCGGTTACCCGCCCGGCTTGATATAGGGCGCGACCGACCAGAGCAGCCGCTCCTCGTGGCGCGGATCGTCCATCACGCGCGTATCGCTGTCGAAGACCATCGTCGCCCGCTTCGTCAGCGCGAATTGCGGCCAGGCCGGGATGCTGGTGCAATTGGGATCGCCGGTCCGGGCAAAGGCAAGGAAGCTGTCCGCCATCCGCCCTGCCAGCCGTCGGGCCTCGGGGCCATCCCCGGTCCGCGAGCCCTGCGCGCCGGTATTGTCGAACACCAGCGGGATATCGAGGGTGTGGAAGGCGCCGAGCACCCCGCCCGCCTCGGGCGACGGAAAGTCGAGCTGGTACATCCAGGTCGGCGCGCCGATCCTCGCGCGCTCCTCGGCCTGGATCAGGTGCCCGGGCCAGGAACGGCCGGCCGTGCTTGCCGCCAGCAGGATCTGGCCAGGGGTCTTCTCCGGATAGATCTCGCGGTAGCGCTGCACCACCCAATCGGGCGCGACGTCCTTGGTGATCTGCGCCGCCACCCGCTCGGTGAGATTGTCCCATGTCGTGTCGCCGCGTTTGAGGACCTCCCCCAGCCAGAAGCCGGTCTCGTCATGCGTGTTGCCGATAATCAGCGGGATGTGCGCCGCCTCGCGCGGGGCGTCGGGAACGAAGGGGTGGCGCGGCAGCACGCCGTGGTCGAGCGTGGAGGTGAAGCTGATCTCGCCCTTCCCCTCCAGCGGATCGGTCATCCCCATCGCCTCGACCAGTCGTTCGATCGGCAGCGTCGCCAGCGCGGCGACATCGGCGGCACCCGCCTTGGCCATCCAGGCCTTTGCCCGCGCGGTGGCGTGCATCGGCCCGGCCGCGGTTACGTGCTGGCCGCTCATCGTCGCGGCGCGGTGGAAGAGCGGCCGCGCCTCGGGCATCGCCATCAGCGTCACCACCTTGGCGCCGCCGCCGGACTGGCCGAAGATCATCACCTTTGACGGGTCTCCGCCAAAGCCCGCGATATTGTCGCGCACCCATTGCAGCGCGAGGACGATGTCGAGATTGCCGACATTGCCCGATTCCGCCGGCCCGCCGAGCTGCGCGAGATAGGCATAGCCGAGCGCCGCCAGCCGATGGTTGAGCGTGACCACGACCACATCGCCGCGGCGAACGAGATGGCTGCCGTCATAGAGCGGGTCCGACCCTGATCCGTGGGCATGCGCGCCGCCATGGAGATAGACCATCACGGGGCGCTTTCCGGCATCGAGCGCGGGCGTCCAGATATTAAGGAACAGACAGTCCTCGCCGGTCGGCTCCTCCGCCTTGGTCTGCGGCGCGGCCAAGCCATAGCGTGTGGCGTCGGCGATGCCCTTCCGGGGCTCGGGTGTCAGCGCGCGCTGGAAGCGGCGGGTGCTGGTGTCGGCGCCGTAGCGCACACCCTTGAAGACCAGCACGCCCTGTTCGCTTAGTCCCCGCACCCGGCCATGGCGGGTAGTCGCGACGGGATCGCCCTTCGCCTTGCCCAGCGCCGCGCCGGCGGGCAGCAGCAGCGCCCCGCCCAGCACCACGCCGCGCCGGTCTATCACGCGCCTGCCGTCTGCGCGCAGAGCCGGCGCATCGGCTCGAGCGCCGGATTGGCGTTGTCGCGGCGCCAGGCCATGTGCAGCTCGACCGGGTTCTCCGGATCGGTGCGCAGCGCGCGGAACTGGACGTCCATCAGATGTAGCCCCGATGCCGATTGCGGCACCAAAGCCGCCGCCAGTCCGGCATGGACCAGCCCGAGCATCGAATGGATCTGGGTGACGTGCTGCACATAGAGCGGTGAGACGCCGGCATCGTCGAACAGTCGCACCAGCATGTTGTGGAAATAGCCCGCGCCCTGCCGCGCATACATGATCAGCGGCTCGTCATCGAAGTCGGACAGCTCGAAGCTCGGCCGCGACTGGCGCGGATCGCCCGGCGGCAGCGCCACCACCAGCGGCTCGTGCAGCACGCACAGAGTCTCGAACTCGTGCCGGTCGATCGGCGGGCGGACAAAGCCGATGTCGATCAGCCCGGTGAGCAGTGCGTCGACCTGGTCGCCGCTGACCATCTCGTGCAAGTCGAGATCGATATTGGGCAGACTCGCCCGGGCATTGGCGACGATATGCGGGACGAGGCCATAGCCTGAGACGGCGGTGAAGCCGATCGCTACCTTGCCCGCATCGCCCTGCGCCACCCGCCGGGCGGACAGCGACGCGCTTTCGGCCAGCCGGACGATGCGCCGCGCCTCGATCAGGAAGACCTGTCCCGCCGGGGTCAGGCTCACCTGGCGGCTGGTCCGCTCGAGCAGGGTGACGCCAAGGATGCGCTCGAGCAGCTGGATCTGCCGACTCAGCGGCGACTGGGTCATGTTCAGGCGCTGCGCGGCGCGACCGAAATGGAGTTCCTCGGCCGCGGCGACGAAGCAGCGGAGCTGGCTTAGCTCGAACATGACCCTAGCCTAGCACCTCCCGGCGCGGTGTCACGCCGCGTGCGCGACCGACTTTGCGGAGACCCCTTCCACCAGCGCGCGCAGCTCGTCATGCTCGGCGGCATTGAGGTCGGTCAGCGGCGTGCGCACCGGGCCGGCATCGCGCCCGACGACGCGCATGCCCGCCTTGACGATCGACACCGCATAGCCGCGTCCACGGTTGCGCAGCGCGATATAGGGCAGCACGAACGCCTTGAGCTGGGCCATCACTTCGGCCTGGTTGCCGGCGCGGACGGCGCGATAGAAGTCGAGCGCCCATTCCGGCATGAAGTTGAAGATCGCCGAGGAATAGGTGGTCACGCCCATGGTGAGGTACGGAGTCGCGAAGGTCTCGGCAGTGGGAAGCCCGCCGATATAGGTGAGCCGGTCGCCCATCCGCGCGAAGATGCGGGTCATCAGCTCGATATCGCCCACGCCATCCTTGAAGCCGACCAGGTTCGGGTTGCGATCGCACAGCCGGGCGAGCGTGTCGTCGTGCAGCACGGCATTGTCGCGATTGTAGACGATCACGCCGAGCCCGGTGGATTGGCACACCTTCTCGACATGCGCCGCCAGACCTTCCTGGCTCGAGCCGACCAGATAGGGCGGCAGCAGCAGCAGGCCGTCGGCACCGGCCTTTTCGGCGCCCTGCGCGATCTCGGTGGCGATGGCAGTGCCATAGCCACAGCCCGAGATCACCGGCAGCTTGCCGTTGGCTTCGGCCACGGCGGCCGCGACGACGGTGATGACTTCGGCCGGAGTCAGCGAGAAGAACTCGCCGGTGCCGCCAGCGGCGAACAGGCCGGTCAACTCGTGCTCGAGCATCCATGCACAATGCGCGCGATAGGCATCCTCGACGAACGCGCCATCGGCATCGAAATGCGTGACCGGAAAGGACAACAGGCCGCCGCCAAGGCTGCGCGCCATTTCAACCGGGCTCCAGGTCGTCACGATCTTCTCCTAATCGCCGCCCGTCGCTTCGACGGGGGTCGGGTTCGATCGTTAGCTATTGGGTCCCGCCCTTCGCGTCCAAACCAAAGCCGCGATGGATCGATGCAAGACTTGGCTTGATCCCATGCAGGTGCGGCGCGCCTGGCTTGGGGCCAGACG
>JAEXLC010000004.1 GCA_023445495.1 Pseudomonadota bacterium
CCGGCTCAAGGCCGGGGTGACGGGAACCGCTCAATGCCCCTCTCCCTTCGGCGTCTCCATGATCTCGGTCAGCACGCCACCCATGTCCTTGGGGTGGACGAAGAAGATCGGCGTGCCATGCGCGCCGATGCGCGGCTCGCCGAGCACCTTGGCGCCCTTCGCCTCGAACCAGGCCTTGGCTTCGTGGATATCGGGCACTTCATAGCAGAGGTGATGCTGCCCGCCCGCCGGGTTCTTGGCGAGGAAGCCGTGGATCGGCGAGCTTTCGCCCAGCGGCTCGATCAGTTCGATCTGGCTGTTCGGCGTATCGACGAAGCACACCTTCACCCCCTGCGCCGGCAGGTCGAACGGCTCGCGGATCACCTCCGCGCCCATCACGTCGCGGTAAAAGGCGATCGACGCTTCGATCGAAGGCGTCGCGACGCCGACATGGTTGAGGCGGCCGAGTTTCATGCAGAAGGCTCCCAAATTCCGCCCGGCTCCATCAGCCGCTCACGCCAAGCTGCAAGCTCGGCATCGCATTTATCGAGCACTCCCCGAAGCTGAGTGAGGTCGAACTCGAATTGCCCGCCATCCGTGTCGAACAAGACGCTCGTCTGCCCTTGCTGATCCATCGATACTTCGATCAATACGTTGCCGCCCAGCGCTACCTCGACGCCAATGATGTCCGGATCGTTCGCGGAGACGAACTGAAAAGTCAGCAGCTCCGGATCGACCAGATCAGAGCGGAATATTGTCATGCTTCTTCCACGGGTTCTCGAGCTGCTTGTTGCGCAGCTTGCGAAGCCCCAGGGCGATGCGGCGGCGGGTGGAATGCGGCATGATGACCTCGTCCACGAAACCCTTCGAGGCCGCAACGAACGGATTGGCGAAGCGTGCCTCATATTCGGCGGTCCGCTCGGCGATCTCCTCCGGCGTCTTGCCGCGGAAGATGATCTCCACCGCGCCCTTGGCGCCCATCACCGCGATCTCGGCGGTCGGCCATGCATAGTTGAGGTCGCCGCGCAGATGCTTCGAGGCCATCACGTCATAGGCGCCGCCATAGGCCTTGCGCGTGATCACCGTGATCTTGGGCACCGTCGCCTCGGCATAGGCATAGAGCAGCTTGGCGCCATGCTTGATGATGCCGCTATGCTCCTGGCCGACGCCCGGCAGGAAGCCCGGCACATCGACGAACGTCACGATCGGGATCTCGAACGCATCGCAGAAGCGCACGAACCGCGCCGCCTTTTTCGAGCTGTTGATGTCGAGGCACCCGGCCAGCACCATCGGCTGGTTCGCCACCACACCTACCGTACGCCCCTCGATCCGGCCGAAGCCGATCAGGATATTGCCGGCATGGCTCGGCTGCAGCTCGAAGAACTCGCCCTCGTCGAGCGTCTTCCGGATCAGCTCGTGCATGTCGTACGGCTGGTTGGCGCTCGGCGGGATCAGGCTGTCGAGGCTGGGCTCTAGGCGATCCCAGGGATCGTCGCTCGGCCGCTCGGGCACTTCTTCGCGGTTCGAGGCGGGAAGGAAGTCCACGAAGTCGCGGGCCGCGAGCAGCGCCTCGATATCGTTATCGAAGGCCACATCGGCGACCCCCGACTTCGTGGTATGCGTCACAGCGCCGCCCAGTTCCTCCTGCGTGACGATCTCGTTGGTAACGGTCTTCACTACATCTGGGCCGGTGACGAACATGTACGATGAATCCTTCACCATGAAGATGAAGTCGGTCATCGCGGGGGAATAGACCGCGCCGCCGGCGCACGGGCCCATGATAAGCGAGAGCTGCGGTACCACGCCCGATGCCAGCACGTTGCGCTGGAACACCTCGGCATAGCCACCGAGCGACGCGACCCCCTCCTGGATGCGCGCGCCGCCGCTGTCGTTGAGCCCGATCACGGGCGCGCCGACCTTCATCGCCATGTCCATGATCTTGCAGATCTTCTGCGCATGACGCTCGCTGAGCGAGCCGCCGAACACAGTGAAGTCCTGGCTGAACACGAAGACGAGACGGCCGTTGATCGTGCCCGATCCGGTGACGACGCCGTCACCGGGGACGATCTGGTCCTGCATGCCGAAGTCGGTGCAGTTATGCTCGACATACATGTCGAGCTCCTCGAACGATCCCTGGTCGAGCAGCACCTCGAGCCGCTCCCGCGCGGTGAGCTTGCCCTTGGCATGCTGCGCGTCGATCCGCTTCTGCCCCCCACCCAGACGGGCGGCGGCGCGGCGGCGTTCCAGTTCCTCGATCGTCGACGACATGCGGTTCCCCTTGGAATTGGCTGCCTCTGCATCGGGACATGCGCCCTTCGCAAATGCAATGTTGCAAAGTTGTTTCGTGCGGGTTTGCAGATATACTGCACGGATGAGCAGCACTCCCCGCCGCCGCGTCTTCGAAGGCTTCCGCCTGCGCGAGTTGCGCAAGCGCGCGGGGATCAGCCAGGCAGCAATGGCCGCGCGACTGGGCATCTCGGTTTCCTATCTCTCGCAGATCGAGAATAACGACCGGCCGATCACCGACATCGTGCTGGTCGCCCTGTCCCGCGAGTTCCCGCTCGAAGCGTTCGGCGACATCGAGACCAGCATCTCGCTGCTCCGCACGATCGACGCCGCCACCGATGCCAGCGTCCCCGCCGAGCGGATGGAGGAGGGCGATGTCCGCCGCGGCATCGAGCAGCAGCCCCTGCTCGCCCGCCGCATGGTCGCGCTGCACGAGGCATGGCGCCGCAGCCAGGAGCAGCTTCGCGTCCTCGACGACCGTTATGACAGCGGCTCGACCGATGCCGCGCCGCTCCCTTGGGAAGAGGTGCGCGACTGGTTCCAGGCCGAGGGCAACTATATCGACGCGATCGATCGATCGGCTGAGACGCTGGCCGGCGACCTCGACCCCGATCGCCCGACGCGCGGGCTGGAGGACCGGCTGCGCTGGCATGGCGTGCGCGTCACCGGCGAGGATGGCGACGGCAGCCAGCTCAGCCGCTTCGATCCGCGCGACCGCACCCTGGCGGTGAACAGCGCGCTGCCGCCCGAAAGCCGCGCCTTCCTGCTCGCGCACCGGCTGGTCCGCTACGAGTTCGAGAACGAGATGCGCCAGGTGGTCGAGGATGCGGGCCTGGCCTCGCCCGCCGCGCGCGAGCTGCTGAGCATCGGCCTCGCCAATTATGCCGCCGGCGCGCTGCTGATGCCGTATGGCGGGTTCAAGGATACCGCCCGCGACGTCCGCCACGATATCGATCGGCTGCGCCAGCGCTTCGGGGTGAGCTTCGAGCAGGCCTGCCACCGCCTCTCGACGCTCCAGCGCCCGGGCGCCGCCGGCCTGCCCTTCTTCTTCTGCCGGGTCGACATGGCCGGCAACATCACCAAGCGCCATTCGGCGACACGCCTGCAGTTCGCCGCGCTGGGCGGCGCCTGCCCGCTCTGGGTGGTGCATGAGGCGGTGGCGATCCCCGATCGCATCCTCGTCCAGCACGCCGAAATGCCCGATGGCACGCGTTACGTCTCGATGGCCAAGGGGCTGGTCAAGCCTTCGGGCAGCTATGCCCGCCCCTCGCGCCGCTATGCGGTGGCACTGGGCTGCGAGGAGCTGCACGCGGCCGATTTCGTCTATGCCGACGACCTCAAGCCCGGCGGCGCAGCCACTCCGATCGGCGCCAGCTGCCGCATCTGCCCGCGCACCGATTGCGACCAGCGCGCCTTCCCGCCCGCCGCCTCTGCAATTGCGATCGATCCGGACCGGCGCAGCGTGGTGCCTTACCGCTTCAATTGATGTCGTTCGCCATGCCGACCGCCCGATTATAGCTGTCGACCATCGACTTCATGTCGTTGCCCGAATGCGATTGCTTGAGCTGGCGATACTGGCCGATCATCGTGCCCAGCATGTCGCCGACCAGGCCATACACCCCCAGCTGGCTCTTCCGGAGCGGCTCGGTCGCCTTGGGCTTGGCTTCCGCGATCGCCTTTTGCTGATCGGTCAGCAGCTTCTCCAGCGAAGCCGCGATCGCATCGCCCTTGGCGAATATCGCAGGGTCCTTCAGATCCTCGGGCTTGTTGAACAGCATCACCAGTTCCTCGGCCTGCTGCATCGCCTGCTTGTTGTTGTAGCCGACCATGTCGCCGGCCGCCTTGTACTTCGCGAGCTCGGCATCGGCGCCGGCGCGGCGCTGCTGGACCAGCGCGGCGTTGAAATCCTCCATCGCCTTCAGCGCAGCATCGAACTCTGCGGTCATCGCCGCGTCCTCTTCCTTGCCGCGCTTGAGCGCGTCCGCGCGATAGGCCTTGGTGTTGTAATAGCTGTAGAGCGGCCCCAGCCGCGCCAGCAGCTTGGTCAGCGCGGTGTCGAGCGCCTCGGCCTTGGTGTCGAGCGCCCCCAGCGCGCCAGGCAGTGCGCGTGCCGTCTTCAGCTTGCCCTGCGCCGTCTCGATCCAGCCCTGGCTGATCGAGATGTCGTCGCTCGGCGCGCGGCTGGCGATCTTCTCCGCCTTGTACTCGTCCGCGGTGCGCGGCAGTCCGAAGGTGTCGATCAGCGCATTATAGGCCTCGGTATAGGCACTCAGCTTGGCCGCCGCATCGGGCGAGGTCGCCACCACCGCTTCCGATCCATTGCCACCGGAGCCGGCCCCGCCACAGCCTGCCAGCGCGAACAACCCCGCCAGGACCAGACCCTGGCGCACCTTGAGCTTGAGCATACAGAAGACACCCCTCGACCGTTGCGAGGGCGTAACTCGCTACTTCCGGTTTCGATCCGCAGCCTGTTGCGGCCGGCCCGTTTCACGTGGCATACCCGATCCACGAAAAAGCCTTGGGAGAGGTAACATGGCCACCGCGCTGGCAACCAAAGTGATGACCGAAGCCGAGTGGGAGGCGCGCCAGCAGCTCGCAGCCTGCTACCGGGTGTTCGACATGCTCGGCTGGTCCGAGATGATCTACAACCACATCACGCTGAAGGTGCCGGACGAGGAAGGCGCCTTCCTGATAAACCCGTTCGGGCTGCACTTCTCCGAGGTGAAGGCATCGAACCTCGTCAAGATCGACATCGACGGCAACAAGCTCGATGACTCGCCCTATCCGGTGAACCGGGCCGGCTTCGTCCAGCATTCGCTGTTCCACCGCCATCTGCCCGACGCGCATTGCATCGCGCATACGCACACCACGGCGGGCATGGCGGTCGCCAGTGTCGAGGGTGGCCTGCGCCCGACCAATTTCTACGCCTGCAACTTTGCCGGCCAGATCGCCTATCACGACTTCGAGGGCGTCACGGTGCGCGACGAGGAAGGCGAGCGGCTGCTCGCGCATCTCGGCGACAAGCGGGTGATGCTGCTCAAGAACCACGGCATCCTGGTGATGGGCCGCACGGTGCCCGAGGCGTTCATCAAGCACTGGTCGCTCCAGCGCGCCTGCGAGATCCAGATCGCCACCGCCTCGATGGGCGAGCCCTTGGTGGTGCCCGACGAAGTCGTGGCGGTACATCAGCGCGACCTCCACATGGCCCAGGTCCCCGGCGGCCCGGGCGCGGCGGACTTCGCGGCGATGGTCCGGCTGGTCGACCGGACGGACAAGAGCTGGCGGGAGTGAGAACTACCCGACGCCTCATTGTTGGCGTCAGCCTGGCGGGCGCGCTGTCGCTGCAGTGCGCCCCGGCGAGTGCCTGTTCACCGATTCCGCCACCACCACAGGAAGCGGGTGAGACCGACATGGCATACTCCGAACGCGTCCTGGCCTTTCAGGACCGGATGTTGCTCGAGTCCCAGCAGCATGCATGGGACAAGGCTGCCGCAGTGGCAGTCGTCAGGATCACCCGCGTTAAGCCGTATCGATCCGGCCGCTACGCGGATCGGCAAGGCGCGTTCGTCAGCACGGAGCGTTGGCTGAAGGGCAAAGGCAGTCGCATCGACTTCGAATTCAAGCCCATCGGCATGTGCTTCGCCGAGAACAATGTCGCCCAAGGAAAGTGGGGCGAAACCTATATTGTCTATTTTTCGCAGGGCCGACCGAGCCCGAAGACGCTCATCGATGCCTGGACGCCAAGCATCATCCGGGATGCCAGAGTAGCAATAGCGCGGTAGCGGCCCCGCTTACCCGAACCGGTACCCGCTGACCGTCCACCCCAGCACATGGTCGCGGTAATCGCGCACCGCTGGCCCGTCGACGCCGGCGCCGAGCGCGACCATCAGCGGGAGGAGGTGCTCCTCGCGCGGATGGGCGAAATGGGCGTGCGGCAGCTGGTCCCAGGCGGCGACGCGCGTGGCCCGGCGCACCGGATCGGCATCGGTCACCGCCGCGGTGAGCGCATCGTCCCATTCGTCGGCGACCGGCGTCACCTGCGGCCCGCGGGCGCGGAGATTGTGGAAGCTCATGCCCGATCCGACGATCAGCACGCCTTCATCCCGGAGCGGCGCAAGCGCCTTGCCCAACGCGATATGGTCGGCGGGATCGAGGTCCTTGCGCAGCGAGAGCTGGACCAGCGGGATATCCGCTCCCGGCACCGCGACCATCATAGGGATGAACACGCCGTGATCCCAGCCGCGCGCGTGCTCCTCGCCTACCGGGAAGCCTGCGCCCTCGAGCAGCGACTTCACCCGCGCCGCTACTTCGGGCGAGCCCGGCGCGTCCCAGCGCAGCCGATAGGTATGCTCGGGAAAGCCATAATAGTCGAACAGCAGCGGCTGGCCGTTGCCGGCATGCACCGTCACCTGCTCCTCTTCCCAATGGCCCGAGACCATCAGGATCGCCCTGGGCTTCTCCGGCAGCGAGTCGATCAGCCCGGTCAGATAGGTCTGCATTGGCTGCCACATCGGGTCGGGAGGGCCGCCATTGGGGTCCATGAAGAAGCAGGGGCCGCCGCCATGCGGAATGAAAAGCGAGGGAAGTGTCATGCTGCGGATGTCGCGTGCGGCACGGCCCGGCGCAATGCCGGTTTCGGAAACAGCTGGTTTCCCGCTACACCCTCCGCATGACTCGCTTCACCGTCAACAACCAGCCGGTTGCCTACAAGATGGATCCGCGCACGCCCCTGCTCTGGGCATTGCGCGACGCGTCGAACCTCACCGGCACCAAATATGGCTGCGGCACCGGCGATTGCGGCGCCTGCACCGTCGATGTCGACGGTACCGCCCGCCTCGCCTGCCAGGAGACGATCGGCGGACTCGAGGGCACCTTCGTCACGACGATCGAGGGTCTGTCCAAGGATCGCAGCCATCCCGTGCAGCAGGCGCTGATCGCCGCCAACGTGCCGCAATGCGGCTATTGCATCCCCGGCGTGGTGATGGCCGCCTCGGTCCTGCTGCGCACCAACCGCAATCCCAGCGAGTCGGATATCAAGGAGGCGATCCCCAATCTCTGCCGCTGCGGCATCTATCCGCGGCTGATGGAGGCGATCCAGAATGCCGCCCGCATCGCCCGGGGCGATGCGCCCGAACCGGCGCCCGCGCCTGCCGCGCAGGAGAGCCAGCAGCCGGAACCCTGAACCATTTCAGATGCTTTCAATAAGCTGACAGATGAATTCAGAGTCATGTCAGCCGCCGGGCTTTAGAGAAGCGTTACCCTCGAAGCCCGGCGTGTGTGCCGGTCCAGCGGAGACACTAGATGAAGAAGACCTTGCTCGCGGCGATCATCGCCGCAACTGCTCTGGTCCCGCCGGCACTGGCGCAGGACCGTGGCCGCCACTGGGGTGGCGGCGATCGTAACGGCGGCAATTCGGGCGCCTCGCAGCCGGCACAGGATCGCGGCGACCGCGGCGATCGTGGGAACCGCGGTGATGGCGGTGGCAACCGGGGTGGCTGGCGCCAGTCGTCGCCCCCGCAGCAGCAGGCCCAGCCTCAGCAGCAGCCGCGTCGCGACTGGAATGGCGGCGGCGGCACCGTCGGCAACGGCTGGGGCCGTGGCGGCTGGAACCGTGGCGGCGCGCAGCCCGGCGGCCAGCAGGTAGCGCCTCCCCAGGCCCAGCCCCAGCAGCGCTGGGACGGCAATCGTGGCGGCAACGACCGGCGCGACTGGAACCGCGACCCCAATCGCGGCGGCCAGTGGGATCGCGGCAACCCGAACTGGAACGATCGCAATCGCGACCGCAACTGGAACAACGATCGCCGCGGCAACGACTGGAACCGCAACAACGATCGCGGCTGGAACGACCGCAACCGGGGCGGCTGGGACAACAACCGTGGATGGGGCGGCAATCGCGGAAACTGGAACAATAGCTGGCGCAACGACCGCCGCTATGACTGGCGCGGCTACCGCACCTCGAACCGCAGCCTCTATCGCCTGCCGCGCTATTATGCGCCGTCGGGCTGGGGCTATGGCTATCGCCGCTTCGGGATCGGCTTCACGCTGAACTCGATCCTGTTCTCGTCGCAATACTGGATCAACGATCCCTATTATTACCGCCTGCCGGAAGCATACGGCCCCTATCGCTGGGTCCGCTACTACAACGACGCCCTGCTGGTGGACGTCGAAACCGGCGAAGTGGTCGACACGATCTACGACATCTTCTGGTAAGCCAGCCCGCATCTTGCCAGACAGAGGAGGCCCGGCCCGCAAGGACCGGGCCTCTTGCTTTTGCCGGCAACAGGCGCGAATTGGCCGGTGTGAGCAAGCAAGCAGGCAAAATCACGGGCACCCCGTCCCCCAATCGCGCGCGGATCGCACGCGAGGTGGTGGCGAAGCTGGAAGCCAACCCCGCGATCAAGCGCGCCAAGGTGGAGACCGCGCAGATCTTCACCTATCCCGATTTCCTCAGCGACGCGGACTGCGACATCCTGGTCGGCATGATCGACGCCTCGGCCCGGCCCTCCACGCTGCTCGCCGCGCATGAGGATCCTGAGTTCCGCACCAGCAGCTCCACCGATCTCGATCGCTGGGCCGACGATGTCTGGCGGATCGACGATCGCATCGCCGATGTGCTCGGCCTGCCCCCGGCCAATGCCGAGACGCTGCAGGGCCAGCGCTATGCGCCCGGCCAGCAGTTCCGCGCGCACTGCGACTATTTCCACGAAGGCGCGGAATATTGGGAGAAGATGCTCGAATTCGGCGGGCAGCGCACCTGGACCGCGATGATCTACCTCAACGATGTCGAGGAAGGTGGCGCCACCTGGTTCCCGCGTGCCGGCGTCCGCTTCCGCCCGAAAAAGGGGCTGATGCTGATGTGGAACAACATGATGGAAGACGGCACGCCCAATTACGACACGCTGCATGAGGGCATGCGCGTGCTCGAGGGCACCAAGTACATCGTGACCAAGTGGTTCCGCGAGAACGCCTGGATCCGCGGCCACGTGCCGACCTATTACGCCGGCGGCGAGCAGCGGACTTAGGTCTTCCGTCATGCTGAACTTGTTTCAGCATCCAACGCGCATCGGGCGATGACGCCGGAACCTCGTGTCCGGCGCTCGCCGATAGTTGGACCCTGAAACGAGTTCAGGGTGACGGTATCCTTCAGACCAGCCCGGCAAACGCCAGCGCTGCGTCCACCGTCTTGCGGCTCGCCTCGCCCGCCGGCGTCATCGGCAGGCGCAGTTCCTCGGGGAAGCCCGGGCGCACCCGGGTCATCGCGTATTTCACCGGGCCCGGCGAGGCATCGGTGAACATCGCGATGTGCAGCGGATAGAGCCGGTCGTGCAGCGCCAGCGCCAGCGCGTGGTTGCTCGCCGCCCAGGCCGCCTGGAACTCGGCGCACAGCTTCGGCGCGACATTGGCGGTCACCGAGATGCAGCCCGTGCCGCCCATCGCATTGAACGCCAGCGCCGTCTCGTCATTGCCCGAAAGCTGGACGAAGTCGTGGCCGCAGCCGGCGCGCTGCTCGGAAACGCGGGCGAGCGCGCCCGTCGCATCCTTCACGCCGATGAACTTGCCCGGGAACGCCTTGACGATCCGCGCCATCGTCGCCGGCTGGATGTCCGTCACCGTGCGGCCCGGCACGTTGTAGAGCACGATCGGCAGTTCGGCCTTCTCGGCGATCGCGGCAAAGTGCTGGAAAATGCCTTCCTGGCTCGGCCGGTTGTAATAGGGCGGGACCATCAGCACGGCATCGGCGCCGGCATCCTTGGAAGCCGCGACATTCTCGATCGCGACCAGGGTATCGTTCGATCCGGCACCGGCGAGCACCGGCACGCGGCCCTTGGCCTGGTCGGCACAGACGCGGACGACTTCGAAATGCTCGTCTTTGGGCATGGTCGCGGCCTCGCCGGTGGTGCCGCACGGCACCAGCCCGGCAGAACCCTCAGTAATCTGCCATTCAACCAGAGCGCGATAATCTTCCTCCGCGAAGATGCCGTTACGGAACGGCGTCACCAGCGCGGGAATGGAGCCCGAGAACATGATCCGAAAATCTTCCTTAATTCCCCAAATCGGGGCTGGCAGATAGGCGCGGGTCCTCTATCATGTCCAGTATGCTTGCTCCGCTGCTGAAAAGTGCGTTGCTGTTTGCGGGTGTTTCGGGGCTCGCCGTCTCGTCGCAGCTCACGCAGGAACAGATCCAGTGGTACAAGGTGGCGCTCGAAGCCGGCGTTCCCCGCGTGCCCCCACCCTATATCCAGGCCGATCAGCTGGGTGACGCGCTGGTCGAATGGAAGCGCCTGCAGCAGTCGGACAATTACCCCTTCTCCGACTATGCCAATTTCCTGCTCATGCATCCCGGCTGGCCCGGCGAGAAGAGCCGCCGCGCCGCCGCCGAGACCGTGCTGGAAAGCGGCACCTGGGCGCCGGGCCTGGTCATCCGCTTCTTCGAGCGCTTCCCGCCGCTGACGGCAGCCGGCCGCACCCGCTATGCCGAGGCGCTGGCCGCCTCGGGCAAGCGTGCCGATGCCGATAACCAGGCGCGCCAGGCCTGGCGCCACGGCGTGCTGCGTCCGCGCGACGAAACCGCCCTGCTCGCCGGCTTCTCCTCCGCCTTCACCCCGGCCGATCATGATGCGCGGATGGACCGGCTGCTCTGGGCCGGCTCGCTCAGCGCCGCGCAGCGCCAACTCGCCTATGTCTCGCCGGCGATGCGCCCGGTGTTCGACGCCCGCATCGCCTTCCGCACCAAGGCAGCCGATGCCGATGCCCGGGGCGCGGCGGCACTCGCGCTCGGCCGTTCCAATCCCGGCTTCATCGCCGATCGCGCGATGTGGCTGCGCGACACCGGCCAGAGCCCGGCGATGCGCGCCTATCTCGCCCAGCCGCGCCAGCTCACTTCCACGCCCGGCGATGCCGAGGAGTGGATGGAAGTGCTGCTGACCGCGGCGCGCGGCGCTCAGTCAGACGGGCAGTTCAGCCTCGCGTACCAGATCGCCAGCCAGGTCGACGATGCCTTCCCGGCAGGCACCGACATCAGCGCCCAGCCGCTCGGCGAGCGCGACGATTACACCAGCCTCACCTGGCTCGCCGGCAGCGTGGCGTTCAACAATCTCGGCCGCAGCCGCGACGCGGTCGGCATGTTCGATCGCTATGGCCATGGCTCGAAGACGCCGACCACCCAGTCCAAGGGCTTCTACTGGGCCGGCCGCGCCGCCGAAGCCTCGGGCGACCAGGCCGGTGCGACGAAGTTCTACAGCCAGGCAGCGGGCTTCCCTGACGTCTTCTACGGCCAGCTCGCCACCGAGCGGCTCGGCAACCCGCTCAAGCGCCCGCCCGATTTCAACGCGCGGGTCGGCGATCCCGCGGTGCGCGACGCCTTCTTCAAGAAGGAGACGGTCCGTGCGGCGCAGTTGCTCGGCACGATGGGCAACCGCCAGGACCAGGGCCTGTTCATCCGCCAGATCGCCAATGACGCGACTTCGGACAGCGACCATATCCTCGCCGCCGAGCTGAGCCGCGCGATCGGCCGCCCCGATCTGGGCGTGCTGGTCGGCAAGAGCGCGCTGCAGAACGGCCTGTCGGATTATACCGCCGCCGGCTACCCGACCGTGGCGGTGCCGGCCTCGCAGCAGGATTACTGGACGATCGTCCACGCCATCGCGCGCCAGGAGAGCCAGTTCGATCGCGACGCGGTCAGCCATGCCGGCGCGCGCGGGCTGATGCAGCTGATGCCGGGCACGGCGCGCGAAGTCTCGACCAAGCTCGGGATGAGCTACAGCCCGGGCACGCTGAACAGCGACACCGATTACAACATCCAGCTCGGCTCGACCTATTTCCAGCGGATGTACAATCTCTATGGCAGCTATCCGCTGGCGATCGCGGCCTACAACGCCGGCCCGGGCAATGTGAACAAGTGGATCCGCGCCAATGGCGATCCGCGCCTCCCGGGCGGCGACATCGTCCAGTGGATCGAGCAGATCCCGATCTTCGAGACCAAGAACTACGTCCAGCGCGTGATCGAGAACGCCGTGGTCTACGACCTGCTCAACCCCGAGCGCTCGCGCTCGCGCGGGCCGGCGAACACCAGCTGGTATCTGGGCAAGAACAAGCCGGGCTGAGGCCCGGCGCCCGCCCCGGATCCATCGTCACCCTGAACTTGTTTCAGGGTCCAACGCTCCACAGGGGATTTCCTTCGCGGCACATTGGATGCTGAAACAAGTTCAGCATGACGAACTTGGCGTTAGAAGAGGCCAATGGACCGCCCCAACTACATCACCCCCGCCGGCTATACGACGCTGCGGGCCGAATATGAGCAGCTCTTCGCCACCGAGCGCCCCGCCCTCGTCGAGACGATCAGCTGGGCCGCCGGCAACGGTGACCGCTCGGAGAACGGCGATTACATCTATGGCCGCAAGCGCCTGCGCGAGATCGATCGCCGGCTGGGCTGGCTGTCGAAGCGGATGAAGGCGGCCAAGGTCGTCGATCCGGCGCAGCAGGAGGACAAGAGCCGCGCCTATTTCGGCGCCACCGTCACCATCGCCGACGAGGACGACAACCACCGCACCCTCACCCTGGTCGGCGATGACGAGGCCGATGCCGCCAAGGGGCTGGTCGGCTGGAACGCGCCGCTCGCCCGCGCGCTGCGCGGCGCCGGGATCGGCGACCTCCGCCGCGTCAATCTCCCTGCCGGCGAGCGCGAATATGAAGTGATTGCGATCACTTACCCCTAAGGCGCGACGAGTCGCCGTGCCTGAGGATTCCCTCGAATCTGCAAGTTGATACAAATGCAGCCAGGCCGATGGGTTGCGGCCGGGTAAGAAAAGAGCGTGGGGATTTATGACGGCACAGCGTATCTATGTGTCGGGCCGCGTGCAGCGCGTCGGCTATCGGGACTGGGCGGTGCGTACCGCCAAGCTGCTCGGCGTGAAGGGCTGGGTCCGCAATCTCAAGGACGGGCGCGTCGAGCTGCTCGCCGAGGGCGATGACGAGGCGCTGACCTCGCTGACCGAAGCCTGCCGCGAGGGCCCGCCGATGGCGGTCGTCGACCATGTCGAGGCCTTCCAGGCGACCGAGGACAAGCACGCCAAGGGCTTCACCAAGCGCTTCACGGCCTGAGCCGACACATTGCGGAAACGATCGGTTTCCCGGACGTCCGGTTGACCATCGGGACATCAAGTGAAACATTTCAGCCTCGAAACGGCTCGCAAGGACGCGCGCCGGTCGAGGAGAAAACCTCATGCCCATTCCCGCAAGCTGGTCCGACAAGCTGCTGAGCGTCCTGCGCATCGTCGCCGGTCTCGGTTTCCTGCAGCACGGCCTTTCCAAGTTCTTCGGCGTGCCGCCCTTCCCCTATCCGCTCAACGGCCTGCTCACCACGGCCGGCGTGATCGAGCTCGTCGGCGGCGCGTTGCTGCTGATCGGCCTGTTCACCCGTCCGGTGGCGTTCATCGCGTCCGGCATGTGCGCGGTCGGCTATTTCCTCGTCCACGCCCCGCAAGGCTTCTTCCCCGCGGTGAACGGCGGCGAGGCGATCATGCTTTACTGCTTCATCTTCCTGTTCTTCGCGGCCGCCGGCGGCGGTTCGTGGAGCGCGGACGCGCTGACCGCCAAGAAGGGCTGATCCCCCCCGACGCTGGCCGCGTCGGACCCTTGCCACGGCCAGTGTCCACGTCTCCCGGAAGGCGCTATGGGTTTCCCATGCGCCTTCCGATGAGTCTAGCCGCGGCCCTGCTCGCCACCACTGCCGCCCATGCGCAGGACCTGCGCCCGCTCTGCCCGGACCGGCCGGGGCTCGACACGCCCGCCTGCACCGTCGACAAGGGGCACCTGATCGTCGAGAGCGGCATTGCCGACTGGTCGCTCGATCGCGACCCCGGCCAGCGCACCGACAGCTTCACCTTTGGCGACCTGCTGCTCCGCTACGGCATCACCGCGAACACCGAAGTCCAGCTCGGTTGGACCGCGCTCGGCGCCGTGCGCACGCACGATCGCATCGCCGGCACCGTCACCCATGGCAGTGGCGTCGGCGACACCACCCTCGCCGTCCGCCACAATCTCTCGCATCCGGACGGTTCGGGCTTCGCCGTCGCGGTCATGCCCTATGCCAGCCTGCCCACCGGCGGCGCCACGATCGGCGCGGGGGACTGGGGTGCCGGCCTGATCGTCCCGGTCAGCTACAGCCTCAGCGACACGCTGAGCCTTTCGCTCACCCCCGAAGTCGATGCCGCGGTCGACAGCGACCGCCGCGGCCGCCATCTCGCCTATGGCAGCGCGGTCGGCCTCAGCGCCACGCTCGCCAAGTCGCTCACCAGCGCGCTCGAATTCCAGGCGATCCGCGACGAGGATTCCGCCGGCCGCGCCACCCAGGCGCTCGCCAGCCTGTCCTTCGCCTGGCAGCCCCGCTCGAACCTGCAGCTCGACATCGGCGCCGTCGCCGGGCTCAACCATGCCAGCCCGGATGCCGAGCTCTATATGGGGATCGCCCGCCGCTTCTAGGCGACGGACGATCCCCCGGGTGGATCTTCAGGCGGCTACGCTGTGGAGCTGGACCACCTTGCCGCGCGGTGCGGATGCCGAAGCACCGTTGCCGGTGCGGAAGCGGCCGGCCTGCTCGGCCAGGTTGCCGACTTCCTCGGCCAGGTTGCGCGAGGCAGCCGAGGTCTCTTCGACCATCGCCGCGTTCTGCTGGGTCGACGTGTCCATCTCGTTCACCGCGGTGACGATCTGGGTGATCGCGGTCGACTGGGCCTGGTTGTCCGCCGCCATCGCGTCGAGCAGCTTGTGGACCGCGCCCACGCCGCCCGAGATCGCCTCCAGCGCCGTATCCATGCGCTGCACCGCGTCGACCGCCGTGCTGACCTCGTCCTGGGTCAGCGTCAGCTGCTCGCGGGCCCGCTTGGCCTCTTCCTCGGCGCGCATCGCCAGTGCCGAGACCAGGTCGGCGACCACCGCGAAGCCACGTCCGGCCTCGCCGGCACGCCCGGCTTCCACCGCCGCGTTCATCGCGAGCACCCGCGTCTGGAACGCGATCTTGTCGAGGCCCTCGATCACATCGTCGATGCCGCGGGCGCTTTCGCTCACCCGGCCCATCGCCGTGACTGCCTGCTCGGCGAGCGAGCGGCCGTCGCCGACCACGCGGATCGCCTCGTCGGCGCTGCGCACCGTCTCGTTCGCCGCCCGGGCGGTGCCGCGCAGCCGCTCGTCCATCTGGCTGAGCGCAGCCGAGGTTTCCTCGAGGCTCGCCGCATTGCCTTCGGTGCGCCGCGCCAGGTCTTCCGAAGCCTGGGCGATCTCGTGCGAGCCGGTCTGGATCGCCGCCGCGCCTTCGTTGACCGTGGCGATCAGCGTGCGCAGCGCGGTCAGCGCGCTGTTGAAGTTGGTCTTGAGCGTCGCATAGCTCTCCGGGAAGGCGACGCGGATTTCCTCGGTCAGGTCGCCTTCGGCCAGCGCCGACAGGCCCTGGCTGAGCGCGGTGGTGACGATGCGCTGCGTCTCGGCGGCGGCCGCGGCGGCATCGCGCTCCTTGGCGATCACCGATTCGAGATAGGCATCGACTGCGCGGGCGATGTCGCCGATCTCGTCACGCTGGTCGGTATGGGGCACCTTGGTGGTGCCGCTGGCCCGCGCCATGCCGTGGATGACCTCGGCCAGCCCCTTGATCGGCGCCACGACCTTGCGGGTAACGATGAAGAAGGCACCGCCCAGCACCGCGAGCGCGATCAGGCTGAGCACGATCACGATGCCGCTGGCGACATTGGCCTGGCCCAGCGCGCTCGTGGTCACATCGCTGGCAACGCTGATCTGCATGTCGACAAGCTTGCCGACCTTCTCGGAGACCGGATCGACATCGGCATAGAGCTCGGTCGTCACGAACCGGTCGAGCCCGGCATGATCGCCGTTCTGCAGAATGATCTCCAGGCGATCCACCGCCGCATTGGCCTTCGCCATCACGTCTTCGGCTTCCTTCGCCAGCGCTTCCTCGTCGGGCGTGGCATCGGTGGCGGCATAGCGCTTCCAGGACTCGTCGATATCGATCTGGCCCTTGGCGATATTCTTGGCAGCCTGCTCGAAGGTGATATTGCCGTTGCGGGCCTTGTGCGCGGAATCGGTGATGACCACCGCATAGGTGTCGGCGACGCGCTTGAGATCCTTGAGCGGGATCACGCGGTCGGCGAGCACCGTGTGCAGCGCATTCCGGCTCGTCGTGGCCGACCAGGAAAAGCCGGCAATCAGGGCGCCGAGGACCACCCCCAGCATCACCAGCGCGGCGAGCAGCTTCTGCTTCAACGTCATCAACAAACTCCGGACATCGTAATTTACGGAATTTATAGAGCCGAAACGGAGGCAAGGCGGGGGGACGTAACGAAAAACGCCCGGGCGTTTCCACCCGGGCGTCTCTCGATTTCATGAGACAATCGCTCCAGCCCGCTGCCGGAGCGATATATTCTCAGCGCGTCAGCTTCTTGTAGGCCAGCGCGGTCGGACGATCGGCGGCATCGCCCAGGCGACGGCGCTTGTCTTCCTCATAGGCTTCGAAATTGCCCTCGAACCATTCGACATGGCTGTTGCCTTCGAAGGCGAGGATGTGGGTGGCGAGACGATCGAGGAAGAAGCGATCGTGGCTGATGACCACGGCGCAGCCCGCGAAGTTCTCGATCGCCTCTTCCAGCGCGCCCAGCGTTTCCACATCGAGATCGTTGGTCGGTTCGTCGAGCAGCAGCACGTTGCCGCCGCGCTTCAGCATCTTGGCGATGTTGACGCGGTTGCGCTCACCACCCGAGAGCTTGCCGACATTCTTCTGCTGGTCGGCGCCCTTGAAGTTGAACGCACCGACATAGGCGCGGGTCGAGGCGTCGTGGCCGTTGACCTTCATGTAGTCGAGGCCGTCCGAGATTTCCTCCCAGACGTTCTTCTTGTCGTCGAGGTGGTCGCGGCTCTGGTCGACATAGCCCAGGCGCACGGTCGAGCCCATCTCGATGGTGCCGGTGTCCGGGGTCTCCTGGCCGGTGATCATCTTGAACAGCGTCGACTTGCCGGCGCCGTTCGGGCCGATCACGCCGACGATGCCGCCGGCCGGCAGCGTGAACGAGAGATTCTCGAACAGCAGCTTGTCGCCGTAAGCCTTGGAGATGTTCTCCACCTCGATCACCTTGCCGCCCAGGCGCTCGGGCACCTGGATGACGATCTGGGCCTTGCCGGGCGCGCGGTTCTTCTGCTGCTCGACCAGCTGGTCGAACTTGGCGATACGCGCCTTGGACTTGGTCTGGCGGCCCTTCGGCCCCTGGCGGATCCACTCGAGCTCGTCCTTGATCGCCTTGGCGCGACCGGACTCCTCGCGGTCCTCCTGCTCGAGGCGCTTGGCCTTCTTCTCGAGATAGGTCGAATAGTTGCCTTCGTACGGGAAATACTTGCCGCGATCGATCTCGAGGATCCAGCCGACGACATTGTCGAGGAAGTAGCGATCGTGGGTGATCATCAGCACCGCGCCCGCATATTCCTTCAGGTGGTTCTCCAGCCACTCGACGCTCTCGGCATCGAGGTGGTTGGTCGGTTCGTCGAGCAGCAGGATCGACGGCTTCTGGATCAGCAGGCGGGTGAGCGCGATGCGGCGCTTCTCACCGCCCGACAGGTTCTCGACCGGCCAGTCCGACGGCGGGCAGCGCAGCGCTTCCATCGCAACTTCGAGCTGGTTGTCGAGCGTCCAGCCATCGACGGCGTCGATCTTGGCCTGGAGCTCGCCCATCTCTTCCATCAGCGCGTCGAAATCGGTGTCGTCCTTGGGATCGCCCATCTCGGCCGAGATCGCGTTGAAGCGATCGACCAGGTCGGCGGTCTCGCGCGCGCCGTCCTTGACGTTCTCCAGAACGGTCTTGGTCGGATCGAGCTGGGGCTCCTGCTCGAGATAGCCGACGGTGATGTTCTCGCCCGGCCATGCCTCGCCCGAGAAGTCCTTGTCGACGCCTGCCATGATCTTCATCAGGGTCGACTTGCCGGCGCCGTTGGGGCCGACGATGCCGATCTTGGCACCCTGATAGAATTGCAGGTTGATGTTGCTCAGCACCGGCTTGGGAGCGCCGGGGAAGGTCTTGGTCATGTCCTTCATGACGAAGGCGTATTGGGCGGCCACGTGGCGGTCTCCGTTCGCAGGTCTGGATATGCAGGAAGTTTGGCGGCGATGTAGCGAGCGGACGCTCAATTGGCAACGCAGCCGCGTCGGAACGCCCTGCTTGCAATGTAGGATTTCCTCTGCTGCCCTCTTTGCGCCTCCGGCAGGCAGCGACGGCGCCGATTCAACCGATCCGGTTGCATGCCGGCCACATGTGTAAAGTGATTCAAGGGATTCAACGAATTGGTCTACCAGCTGGTTGAATATCGGCCCGGAAGGGCATCGGAAACGCTGCGGAAACCGTCGGCGCATTGCCGAATGTTTCGGGGGCGGTTAGCGTCGCCGGCCATGAACAAGCGCACCCTGCTCGCGGCCGTCGCCGCGCTCGCCCTGCCCTTCCCCGCCTTGGCCCAGAGCGCCGCGCACGATCCCGTGGCGCTGCGCGACGCGGCGCTGAGCGACAATCTCGCCTGGGAGATCACCGAAGGCCTCACCACCGAGGTCGGCCAGCGCCTTGCCGCGACCGAGGCAGAGGCGCGTGCGCGGGCCTGGGCAGTGAAGAAGCTCACCGCGCTCGGTTTCAAGAATGTCCATATCGAGACGTACAAGATGCCGCTGTGGGAGCGCGGGATCGAGACCGCCGAAGTGCTGGGCGGCGCCTCGCAGAAGCTTGCCATCGCCGCGCTGGGCAATTCGGGTTCCACCGGTGCCAAGCCGATCGAGGCGGACGTCGTCGCCTTTGCCACCCTCGACGATCTCCAGGCGGCGCCTGCCGCCGCGGTGAAGGGCAAGATCGTCTATGTCGGCAATTCGATGACGCCGACGCAGGATGGCTCGCAATATGGCTATTTCGGCGGTGCCCGGCGCGCGGGTCCGAGCATTGCGGCGAGCAAGGGCGCGGCGGCGATCCTGATCCGCTCGATCGGCACCGATTATCACCGGAATCCGCACACCGGCGTGACCAGCTGGGCCGCCGGCGTGAACCCCATCGGCGCCGCCGCCCTCAGCCTTCCGGATTCCGACCAGCTCGAGCGGCTGCTCAAGCGCGGGCCGGTGAAGCTGCGGGTGCAGATCACCGCCGGCATGAAGGGTGAAGCCGAATCGGGCAATGTCGTCGCCGACGTCCCCGGCAGCGATCCCTCGGCCGGGATCATCCTGGTCGGCGGCCATCTCGACAGCTGGGATCTCGGCACCGGCGCGATCGACGATGCCTCGGGCGTGGCGATCACCACCGCCGCCGCCAAGCGCATCATGGATGCCGGCCAGCCCAGGCGCACGATCCGGGTCGTCTGGTTCGGCGCGGAGGAACCGGGCGGCTTCGGCGGCGCGGCCTACGCCAAGGCGCATGCGAACGAGCGCCACGTGCTGGCCCAGGAATCGGATTTCGGCGCCGACCGGGTCTGGAAGTTCGAGGTGAACCTGCCCGAAGGCGCCAAGCCGATTGCCGATCGCCTCGCCACCGTGCTTGCCCCGCTCGGCATCTCGCGCGGCCGCGGCACGGCGCATGGCGGCACCGATGTCGGCCCGGTGATCAACACCGGTGTCGGCGTGGTCGATCTGTCGCAGTCCGGCCTGCGCTATTTCGACTATCACCACACGCCCGACGACACGCTCGACAAGATCGATCCGGTGCAGCTACGTCAGAATGTGGCAGCCTGGACCGCAATGCTCGCCGTCACCGCGAACGCGCCGGAAGATATCGGCCCGATTCCCAAGGGTGAGGGCGAGTGAGGGAACCGAATGGCGGCCTCGCTCATTGATGGCCGCTAACCGGCAAGATTTTGGCGAAAAAATGTCCTAAATTTTGCCGGTGGGTGAATTTGCGATTGACGCAAACGCAACGACCGCTATGCCAACGGTTCGCGGCGGCTAATCGGGCCGGATGCGAAACGTTTGAGTTCCTTTAGGAGCACCACATGAAGAAGATCCTCATTGTTGCTGCGACCGCCGGCCTGATGTCGCTCGCGGCTTGCGGTGGCGCCACCACCAACACCACCGCCGAGAACGTCGCTGCGGACGCCGCTGCGAACGCCGCTGCCTATGAGGCCGCTGCCGACAACACCACCAACGCCGCTGCCGAGGCCGTTCTCGAGAACGCCGCGAACGTGGAAGAGAACAAGGCCGACGCCGCTGAGGCGAACGCCCACTGATCTCTGTTCGGCACCCGACTTCTGGTCGGACCGAGAGATAGGAAGGACGCTCCCGCAAGGGGGCGTCCTTTTCCGTTTGGGCCCTTCGCGCGCTCCGCTATGCCGGTGCGGATAATTGGGGGAGAGTGAGATGGGTGCCGTCGCAACCAGCCATGCCGGGGAACCAGCCAAGCCGCAGCGCTGGTGGCAGATGCTCTACATCCAGGTCCTGATCGGCATCGCCGCCGGCGTGCTGGTCGGCGCACTCTGGCCGAGCTTCGGCGCATCGCTGGAATGGCTGGGCGTCGCCTTCGTCAACCTGGTCAAGATGATCATCGCCCCGGTCATCTTCCTCACCCTGGTCACCGGCATCGCCGGCGCCCGCGAGCTCGGTTCGCTCGGCCGGGTGGTGGTGAAGGCCCTGGCCTATTTCCTCTTCTTCTCCTCGCTCGCCCTGGTGGTGGGCCTGATCGTCGCCCATGTCGTCCAGCCCGGCGCGAGCATGCACGTCGATCCGCACACACTGAGCGAGGCCAAGGTCGCCGGCTTCGAGAAGCAGGCGCACGAAACGAGCATCGTCGGCTTCGTCATGGCGATCATCCCCACGACGCTGGCCTCCGCACTCACCAGCGGGTCGATCCTGCAGGTGCTGTTCATTGCCATCCTGTTCGGCGTCGGCCTCGCCGGTCTCGGCGAGCGCGTGCGCCCGCTGGTCGACCTGCTCGAGCAGCTGAGCCTGGTGGTGTTCCGCCTGGTGACGATCCTGATGCGCGCCGCCCCGGTCGGCGCATTTGGCGCCATGGCCTTCACCATCGGCAAATATGGCGTCGGCGCGCTGTGGAACCTGGGTGGCCTGGTCGCCACCTTCTACGCCACCTCGGCCTTGTTCGTGATCGTCGTGCTGGGCGTGGTAGGCCGCCTCGCCGGATTCTCGATCTTCAAGCTGCTCCGCTACATCAAGGCCGAACTCTTCCTCGTCCTCGGCGCCTCCTCGTCCGAAGCCGCCCTGCCCGCCCTCATGGAAAAGCTGGAACGGGCCGGCTGCGACAAGGAAGTGGTCGGCGTGGTCGTGCCCGCCGGCTATTCGTTCAACCTCGACGGCACCAACATCTACATGACGCTCGCGGCGCTGTTCATCGCCCAGGCGACAGGCGTCCACCTGTCGCTCGGCGAGCAGCTGATCCTGCTGGGCACCGCGATGCTGACGTCCAAGGGCGCCGCCGGTGTCACCGGCGCCGGCTTCGCAACGCTGGCCGCGACGCTGATGGTCGTGCCGACCATCCCGGTGGCCGGCATGGCGCTGATCCTGGGCGTCGACCGGTTCATGAGCGAATGCCGCAGCCTGACCAATTTCATCGGCAATGCCGTGGCGACGATCGTGGTGGCGCGCTGGGAAGGCCGGCTCGACCAGGATGCGCTGAAACGCGCGCTCGATGGCAAGGCGGATGCCGGCCCGGCGCGGATCGCAGCCGAAGCGGATCTGGACTGAAAACTTGGAAAATGGTCGGGGAGACAGGATTCGAACCTGCGACATCCTGCTCCCAAAGCAGGCGCGCTACCAGACTGCGCCACTCCCCGACGCGGATCGCGGCCCTAGGGCCTTGGAGCCGGGCGCGCAAGCTTGTTGCTGGTGGGCCCGGCAGGACTTGAACCCGCAACCTAGCCGTTATGAGCGGCCAGCTCTAACCAATTGAGCTACAGGCCCCCAGCAAAACCGGCCCTAGCGGAACCTCAGCCCGGCCTGCAAGCCGCTGCGACAATCTCGTCCACAGAAGCCGAACGAACCCCCAGGCGGTCGAGCAGCGCCAACACCTCGTCCCACCAGCGGAGGAACGCCACCAGATCGGCTTCGGTACGGACATACGGTGTATGGCCCGGCTCGACCGATGGGGAATGGAAGGCAAAGTTCAGCAGCTGCAGCCCCTCGCCCACCGCCACCCGTATCGCTTCCTTGGCCTCGCCAAGCGGCATGTCCTCCGGCGTCAACGCGACACGGGAGAGCAGCCCCAGCCGGGACGCGACGCCGATGCCATGCGGCAAACGCCCCAGCCTGCGGTGCAGCCCTGCCCCGGCCCGGCGCATTCGGCCGGTGAATATCGTCGTAAAGGGCAGCTCGATCAGTTCGCCAAGCCGAAAGGCATGGTTCGGGACTGCGGAGAAATCGGGCCCGCCCTCGGCCGAATAGTCATAGGCGGAGCGCATCGAGCTATCGATCCGATAGCCAAGCTCGGCCAGCAGGGCCGGTGTATCGGGCCCGATCCCGTAACGCCCGGCGCGATAGACCAGCGGCCGCTCCCCGGAAATCGCGGTCACCGCATCCGTGAGCGCCACCAGCTTGGCCCGCTGCAATTCGCGCGGGAGATTGCCGGTGAAGCTGTTGAACCCGTTCACTTCCTCCTCATGCGGAGGATTGACCCAGGGATGGAGCTGCGTGCCGATCGCCGAGCGACCATCGCCGATCACTTCGCGCAGCACTTCGATTGCGAGCGGCGAGGTCGCGATCGGATAATCGACCAGATAGGTGAGCGCCGCACCGGCCGCGGCGAAGCGCGCATGCACGGGCGGGAGCGCAGCCATGTGGCGCGTTCCATCGGCATCGGCGCTGAGCGGAGCGCCCCAGTCAAACTCTTCCTCGGTATCGACGAAGATCGTGAAGCGCGTGCCGAAATCATCCGGCCATTGCACGCGCGCCGCAGGCTCCGGCGCAGGCACGCGGTAACCGCCGCGTTCTGGGACGACGTTCCCCACTTCAGCTCAGATGCGCTTGGCCCACCTGCTCGTTTACGGCGGCCGGAAGCCGCAAAGTCAAGCTTTCCCGGCCGATGACCAGCGCGCCGCCCAGCTCCCGCGAGAGATTGCGGGCGAGCCGCAGCGCGAAGCCGGTGCCGAGCAGCGTGATGTCCTCACGCTCGTCATCGATATCGAGCACCGAATCGCCCGGATAATCGGCAAGCGCCTGCGGGCGATCGATCGTGATCGCCACCATGTCCTTGCCCTCGGGTGCCATATGCACGCCGATCCGCTCGCCCTGCCCGCTCGCCGACACGAGCGTGGCCAGCAGGCGCGCGAGCAGCCGCTCCACAGCACGGCGATCGCCCATGACGGAAAGGTCGGCAATCGGCAGTGCAACCACCGAACCACGCAGTTCGGCCAATGGCGCGAGGTCATCGACGATCATCGCCAGCACCGGACGAAGTGCGATCTGGCCCGGCACCAGCGACAATGCGGCGCTGTCGATACGCGCGGCAAGATCGAGATCGTCGATCGCGCCGAGCAGTTCGCGGGCCTGCGAACGGATCACCTGGGCGCGATCGCGATAGGCATCGCCGACCGGGCCGAGCATCTGGGCCTCGATCATCTCGGCGAAACCGGCGATCGCGTTGGTGGGCGTGCGCAGTTCATGGACCAGCTGGCGAAGTGAATCGGCTGGCATCGCGGGGCCGGCGAGCGGACGCAGCGGCTCCGCGCGCTCATCGACACGCGGACGGCGCGCGGTGCCGCGATAGCCGGTGAAACGGCCATTGGCGGGATCGAAGACCGGGATCGCCGAGATCAGCCAGTCGCCCGCGGCATCCGACTCGCCCTCGACCGAAAGGCGGGCATTGGAGAAGCCTGCACGGCGGCGGAAGGCACCGCCCGCAACGCCATCGACGCGCGAACTCTCCGGGCCACCGGGCACGGACTGGCTGTCGAGCGATACGCCGACCAGCGGGGCGCGGCTGACTCCATCGACCCAGCGGATCATGCCCTTGGCGTCGGTCTCGAAACGGAATTCGTCCGCCGGGCGTGGAGCCGGCAGTTCCTGCGGCCCGGTTTCCTCGCGATGGCGCCAGAACGCGTCGATCCTGGCGACGACATCGGCGATCTCGAAGGTGCCGTCATCCTCGCCTGCGGCTTCTGCCGCCATCTGCCGCACTTCGGCGACCAGGACATCACTATGTTCCATGGCCGGACCCTGCGCCCCACCCTCCAGCGGTGCAATCGCTTCGGCGGGAAGCAGTGACTCGTCTGTCCCGGATTGGACCGCACGGACCGGAATCGGAGGCGCTTCTACCGCTTGCGCTGCCCCGGCGATCATCGACGGCGCGAGCCCGGCAAGCGCGATGAAGGAGAAGTCCTCGTCCTCTTCCGCGGAGACCAGCTCCGACTCCGCAAGAGGTTCCGGCGCAGGTTCAGCGACCGGCTCTGGTGCTTCGGCCAGCTCCGGCGCAATGGCCTCGGCAACAACCGGCAACGGCTCGACTGCGAGGGCCGACTCGGGAAGGCGCGCAAGCAGGGCGGCGAGGCTCGCCTCCGATGCCGGCACGCGCTGCGGACTGGTCGCGCTCCAATAAACCAGGGGCGCATCTTCGGCTTCCGCCTCGGGCGCCGTCTCCGGCACGCGTGCGACCTCCGGCTCCGGCTCCGCCATCGCCTCGACGAGGTCGGCGGCCGGCTCCTCCTCGATTTCGGCCTCAACCTCGAGCGGCGCGGCCTCGACCAGAGGCGCATCGACGACTTCGGACCAGTCGATGGCAATCGCGCTGACCGATTCCTCGACGAGCACTTGCCCAGCTTCCGCTGCCGGTTCCGGTTCCGGCAGCTCGATCGGCACTTCCTTCACCGTCGCATCCGGCAGCACGAAATCGATCGGCCCGAAACTCTCGAGCGCGCGGCGCACCACCGGGCTCAGGTCCCGCCGGTTCCGCAGCACCGCGCGTGACGCCGGGGCAAGCTCGGGAAGCAACTGGATCCATTCGCTGGAATTCATCCGGGCGCTGCGCAGCACCGGAAGCGCGACCTGCAGCTCGTCGAGCGCGAACAAGCGGACGAGCGGCGGCGGCGGATCGGCGAATTCGAGCGCGCGCGCGCTTGCGGCACGTACCGGCAGAGGCACCGAATCACGGATCGAGCGCAGCACGCTCATCGCGCGATGCCCGGCCACGGCGCGGCGGCGACCGATCAGGTCGACGAGCTGCCGCCATGCGGACTGGACGCCGTAAGGCGTACTCAGATCCGAGGCGAGCACCGTCTCCAATGTATCGTCGAAGCGCAACGCGTGCTTACCCTTTACCCGGCACCGCGACGCGGTCCGTAACGATTCCTTAATGCGCCGGCCGCCCGTTCGAAACCGTCCATTTCGGCACGTCGCATTGTGGGACAATTGCGTTGCGGCGTAATAATATTATGTCTAAACGCAACACACGGAAACGAATCAAAAGACAGAAGGAACATAAATGCGATTCGACGATATCGACGTACGGATTCTAGGCCTGCTTCAGGATAATGGCCGGATGACCAATGTCGAGCTTGCCGAACGCGTTGGGCTGACGGCGCCGCCATGCCTGCGTCGCGTGCGCGCGCTTGAACAGCAGGGTGCGATTACCGGCTATCATGCTGCCCTGGATCCGGCCGCGCTCGGCTATAATCTCACCGTGTTCGCGATGGTCAGCCTGAAGAGCCAGGCGGAATCGGATCTGCGCGCCTTCGAGCAGATGGTGGCGGACATTCCCGAGGTTCGCGAATGCCATATGCTCAACGGCGAGATCGACTTCATCCTCAAGATCGTCGCGCCCGATCTGCAGAGCTTCCAGCACATCCTGACGACCCGTCTCACGCCGGCGCCGAACGTGGAACATGTGAAGACTTCGCTGACGATCCGCACCTCCAAGGCCTTGCCCGGCGTGCCGGTCGCCTGACCCGCGCATCGAAGCAGAGAAACAAAAAGGGGCGGCCCGAAAGCCGCCCCTTTTCCATTTCAGGCCCGAAGGCCGCGCTCAGCTGAGCGGCGGCGTATCGAGCGAGACCTGCCAGAGCAGCGCGACATTGACGAACGGGCCGGTCTTCACCGCCTGGAACGCTGCCTTCGCCTCTTCCTTGCGGCCGAGGCGCTGGAGCGCGATGCCACGGTGCAGGTTGATCTCATTGACGTCCGCACCACCCTTGGCGAGCGCGGCGTCGTAGAGCTGGAGCGCACGGGCGTTGTCGCCGGCCGCCAGCAGCGCATCACCGTTGCCGGCACCGCCCTGCTTCGCGAGCGCGTCGAGCGCCGGGCTGCTCTTCACGCCAGCCTGGGCCGCAGTGAAGGTGCGGTTCGCATCCGCGTCGGCCGCCGGCAGCTTGCCGCTCTTGCGACCTTCCTCGATCACCGCGATCGCTTCCCACGGCAGGCCCGAGGACTGCGCGGCATAGGCATAATCGGCATAGTCACCGCGATCGGCGAGCGAATTGGTGATGCGGCGCAGGCGATAGAGATCGATACGCTCGGTCTTGGCAGCGCGGTCGGTGCCCTTGGCGCCCTGGCCGAGCACTTCGATCGCCCAGCGCCAGTTCTTCACCGTCGGATAGTCCTTCAGGTAATAGGCGAGCCAGTCATAGGTCGCTTCGCGATTGCCGGTTGCGGTCACCTTCGGAATGGCGAACTGGTACCAGGCTTCCGGTGCCTTCTGACCGGTCGACTTGGCATATTCGATCGCGTTGCGGGCTTCGGCGGCCGCCTCGGCATTCTTGCCGGTGGCGGCATAGGCATTAGCCATCATCAGCGGGATATCGACGTTCTTCTCGCCGCCCTCACGCGCCTTGGTCATGTAGGTGATGACGTCGGCGTGCTTCTTCTGCGACGCAGCAGCCTTGCCCATCAGGAAGTTGAGGCGCGCGGCATAGGCGGCCTTGGCTTCCGGCGTGGTGCGCGGGCTGACGCTCAGCGTCTGCAGCGCCGGAATCTGCGCGGCTTCGTTGCCGCGGCTCAGCTCGAGCTGCAGGCGCAGCCAGGCCGAATAGTATTTCTCGTCGTCGTTCTTCGCCGCGGCTTCGGCGGCAGCGATCTGCGGCTCGGCGGTGGCCCAGTCCTTGGCCTTCACCGCTGCCTCGGCGAGGCCGGCCGGCTTGCGGAACTCGTCACTCACCTTGAGCGCGTTGGGATCGGCCTTTTTGTCGTCCTTCTTCTGCGCGGCAGCCGGGGCCACGGTAAGCGCAGTGGTGCCCAGCGACAGCACAGCGGCCAGCGCGAGCTTGGAAGCGAAGTTCATGCGAAACTCTCCTAAACGGGGAAAGAGCGGGGGCTTTCGGGGCACCTCTAGTTGCCCCTCTCGCGCCGTTCAAGCCGATCACCGCAGCCGATGCCGGGTTTGCGATGAACGCGCGTTTAACAGGCGGGGTCCTTCCCGGCACGTAACGAAGTGTTTCGACAGGGAGTCGCGGGCGTTAACCACCTTGTCCGGATATTTTGGTTGATGTGAATTAACCCTGTGGATAAGTCTTCGCGCTGTTGGGGTAACCTGTTGCGTTAGAGGGGTAAAACATGGGGTCGATGTATCGCGGATGTGCGCTTTGCGAGGTCGATGCAGAGGGAAATCTGCTCCTGACAGAGACCACCGCCCAGGCGCTCGGCCTGCCCGCAACCGACGAACCCCTGGTCCTTTCCGCCCATGAGCGCGATCAATGCCTCGTCGGCTATGCGCGCGCCGACTTGCACGAAATCCGCACCCGTTCGGGCCTGGATGCCCAGGTTGGCGACGCAAGCATGCGCCGCATTCTCGGCATCGTCGATGTGGAGCCACGCAGCGCGCAGGGTTTCACCCTTCCTGCAGCGATGCGCCACCATGGCCGAATCGAGAGCGTCGCCCTCGTCGTCGGTGCCGGCGATCGCTTCGAGATCTGGAATCCGCAACTCGCCGCCGTCCAGAACGGTGTCAGCGCCGGCGCATACGCGTTCCCGGCAGTCACCTGGCGCCACACGCCCCGCGGTGGTTCGCGCCGGTCGCGACCGGCACGCTACTGATGCGTTCGCTGCGCTGCCGTTTGCTCGAGCACGCCGCGATGCCCGCCCGGCTTCGGGACGGTGACCATGAGTTCGCAATGTGCGTCCGCTGCGGGACCGATCTGCAACGCCCACTCGGCAGCGAGAACTGGGCGGAGGTGCCGGCGGGCGAGGTGATCGATTGGCGGCGTGATGTCGGCTCCAGCGCCTCGGCAGTGGCGGCCCGCATGCATTTGCCCCCTGCCCCGCGCCGGCGGGCTCCCCGCAACGCCGCCCCTGCCGAAGTGCGCGGCCAGCGCCGTGCCCGCCCGCGGCGCAGCGCGCTGCTGGAGCTGACCGGACAGTTCTTGCTCGATACCGTCTTCGAACGGCTCCGCCGCCCTTCCCAGCCAGCCGCGCCGGCTAGCCAGGTACCGGCGCCACAGGGTGTTAGAGCAGTTTCTCGATCTCGGGGCCAATCGCGTCGGGGCTAGTCGTCGGCGCGAACCGCTCGACCTTGCGGCCCGAGCGATCGACCAGGAACTTGGTGAAGTTCCATTTGATCCCTTTGGACCCGAGTACCCCTGGAGCCGCCTTTTTCAGGGCCTCGAATAGCGGTGCCGCGTTTTCGCCATTCACGTCTATCTTGGCGTAGACCGGGAAGGTCACGTCATAGGTGAGCGAGCAGAAATTCGCGATCTCCGCCGCGTCGCCCGGTTCCTGCGCGCCGAACTGGTTGCACGGGAAGGCGAGCACCGCGAAGCCGCGATCCTTGTACTTGCGGTACAACGCCTCCAGCCCCTCATATTGCGGGGTGAAACCGCATTTTGAGGCCGTGTTGACGATCAGCAATACCTCGCTGGCATGATCGGCGAGCGTGACCTGCTCCCCATCCGCCCTGGTCACGGAAATGTCGGTGATCGCGGTCATGCAGGCGCTCCCTCGTAGCGGGCCATCAGCAGCTCGATATGGCGGCGTACCCCGGGCCATTCATGCGCGAGGATCGAATAGACCACGCTGTCGCGGTGATGCCCGTTCAGGATCATATGGCCGCGCAGCACCCCGTCGAGCCGCGCGCCCAGCCGCTCGATCGCCCGGCGCGAGGCCTGGTTAAGGAAATCGGTGCGGATCTGCACGCAATTGACCTCCAGCACCTCGAAGGCGTGGCGAAGCAGCAGGAACTTGGCTTCGGTGTTGAGCCCGGTGCGCTGCACCCGCGGCGCATAAAGCGTCCCGCCGATCTCGACGCGGCGATGCCCCTTGCTCATCCGCAGGAAACGGGTGGCGCCCGAAACCCGCCCCTCGGCATCGAGCACCGTGAACGGCAGGCCGCGCCTGGCGGCGACGTCATTGTCGATCCGGTCCATCCACGCATCGATGCTCGAATCGTCCGGCACGGTCGTGCGGGCCAGGCCCCAGAGGCCGGAAAAGGCATCGAGCAGCGCCGCGCGATCCTCCCGCAGCATCGGCCGCAGCGTGACGTGACGCCCCGCCAGGATGGGCACCTCCCGCCACGGATTCACTCGAGATGCCCCTCATGCAGCCGCACCACCCGGTCCATCCGCGCGGCGAGCCGTTCGTTATGGGTAGCGATCAGCGCGGCCGATCCCTGGGTGCGGACCAGCCCCAGGAACTCGGCGAGCACCTTGTCCGAGGTCGCCTCGTCCAGATTGCCCGTCGGTTCGTCCGCCAGCACCAGCGCCGGCTTGTTGGCGAGCGCGCGGGCAACCGCGACACGCTGCTGCTCGCCACCGGAAAGCTGGCTCGGCCGATGCGTCAGGCGGTGCCCCAGGCCGAGCGCGGTCAGCAGCTCCTCAGCGCGCTTGTCCGCATCGGAACGCACGGCACCGTGGATCATCTGCGGCAGCACGACATTCTCGAGCGCGTTGAAGTCGGGCAGCAAATGGTGGAACTGGTAGACGAAACCCAGATTATCGCGGCGGACCGCCGTTCGCCCCGGACTGTCGAGCTGCGCGGCTTCCTTGCCGGCGATCCGGATCGATCCCTCGAATCCGCCTTCGAGCAGGCCCACCGCCTGGAGCAGCGTCGACTTGCCCGAGCCCGAGGGGCCGAGCAGCGCGACGATCTCACCCGGCTGCACGGCGAGATCGACGCCGCGCAACACGTGGATCGTCTCGCCACCCTGGCTGAAGCTGCGCTTGAGACCGAGCGTCTGGAGAACTGGCCCTGCGCCGTTCTCGGCGCGTCCTTCAAAGCTACTCATAGCGAAGCACCTGGACAGGATCGGTATTGGCGGCCTTCCAGGCCGGATACAGCGTGGCGAGGAAGCAGAAGACCAGCGCCATCACGCAGATGCCGGTCGTCTGGAACGGATCGGTCTGGGCCGGCAGCTCGGTGAGGAAGCGCATCTGCGGATCCCAGATGTTCTGGCCGCTCACCAGCCCGATGAACTTCACCACATTCTCGCGGAAGGTGATGAAGAGGAAGCCGAGCACGCCGCCGGCCGCGACGCCGAGCGCGCCGATCGTGGTGCCGACGGTGACGAAGATGCGCATCAGCCCGCCGCGCGTCGCGCCCATCGTCCGCAGCACCGCGATGTCGCGCGTCTTGGCACGTACCAGCATGATGAGCGAGGATACGATGTTGAACGCGGCCACCACCAGGATGATCGACAAGATCGTGAAGGAGACGGTGCGGTCCACCGCCAGCGCCTCGAACAGCTCGGCGTTCATCGTCCGCCAATCGGTGATCTGGCCATAGGGGCTGACCTTGTCGACGAGCGGCTGGAGGATCTCGCCGACATTGTCCGGCTTGTTCGTCTCCAGCTCGATCATCGAGACGCCGTCGCCGAGCAGAAGCAGCGTCTGCGCATCCTCGATCGGCATGATCGCGAAGGCCTTGTCGTAATCATAGACGCCGACCTCGAAGATCACCGCGACCTTGTACTTCACGATGCGCGGTATCGTGCCGAAGGGCGTCGCCGCGCCGGCGGGATTGAGGATCGAAACCTCGCTCCCGACCGTGGCACCCAGCGATTCCGCCAGGCGCGAGCCGATCGCGACCTGCTGGCCGCCCGGCTTCAGGCTCTTGAACGAGCCGATCACTTCCTTGCCCTTGAGCGTCGGGTTGCTGAGGATCTCCTCCATGCGCATGCCGCGCAGCTGGAGGGCCTCGGCCCGGCCATTATAGGTGGCGAAAAGCGGCTGCTCGATCAACGGGGTGGCGCTGATGATGCCCGGCGTCTTGCGCGCCTCCTCCAGCACCTCGCGCCAGTTGCGCAGCTGCCCGCCATAGCCCTGGATCACGGCATGGCCGTTAAGCCCGGTAATCTTGTTGAAAAGCTCGGCACGGAAGCCGTTCATGACGCTCATCACCACGATCAGCGCGGCAACGCCGAGCATGACGGCGACAAGGCTGAACCCGGCGACGACGGCGATGAACGCCTCGCTCCGTCCCGGCAGCAGGTAACGGCGGGCAATCATCCGCTCGTAGCGTGAAATCAATAGCATGGGGGTCTGGTAACTCGCCCGTAAGACAGCTCTGACGCCGATCTAGGGTAGATGGGGGCGAATTCCTACTGCCAACCGACATGTTGCCGATTCAACACAGGGTGACACCAAACTGCGCCTACCCCTTGTAATGCAAGTGACAAAGCCGGCTCGGGCGCCTAGCAAAACTCCTGTCGAAACGCAGGCGAAAGGCCGTGGTTCGGGGAGGCTCCAAGCCCCGCTCGTAGGCAAGTACGAGTGTGTGGGCTGGGCCTGACAAAGGGGGCTGACGAGCATTCGTCACGCAGGCGCCCGGATCGGAAACGGTCCGGGCGTTTGCCGTTTCAGAGCCCCAGGAACCTCACCAGTTCAGCGCAGCGCCGAAAGCGGCCGCCATTCCGCCTGCTGTTCCGGCGTAGGCAGGTTCATGATGTGATTGACCACGCCCGGATGCAGCTGCTCCAGGAACTGCAGCCCGGCGGCATCGCGATTGCTCCACACCACCCGGGCGGGAAGCGGCTTGAAACCGGGAAGGCGCACCACCGTCTCCATCCCCGGCGCAAGCAGAAAGCCGGTCTCGATCCGGCAGCCCAGCCGCGAGATCTCGACGAGCCGCACATCCTGGAAGCAGAAGCGCGATTCCTTCACCGCAACCGCCACGGATACCGGCCAGCGCATCGCCTCGCGCCGGTCCACGCCCTGGGTAATCTTCAATCCTCTACGATCGCCACGCATCTTCAGACCCCATGCTCACTCCCCTCACCCAACCAATATCGGCTTGCCGCACCGCAGGCCGTTCACGCGCACATCCGCCTGGCCGACATTCACGCCGAGCAGGCCGGTAAGATCGCTCAGAACCGAATCCAGGGGGGCCGCCGCCCCCTGCAGCACCGTCCCCACCGCCGAAGTCACCAGCGAGAGATTGACGCCAAGCCCGAGCGAACCGGCCTGGAGATCGATGTCACGGACCAGCGATACCGCGACGCCCCCGGCCAGATCGTTCGTCGAAACGGTGCGCGTCTTGCCGGCGGCGATCTCGGACGCGGTGAAGCTGACCTGTTGCGGGGTGGCCCCGCCCAGCTTGATGTTCGATTCGCCGGTGACCTCCGCCAGTCCGAGCAGCTTGACCAGCGACGCGCGCCGGGGCGCGACCGGTGTGCTGAAATTGCCGAGCGCGGCAGTATCGACATCGCCGATCGCGACCTGCCCCACTGCCGTGGTGACGTTCAGGCTCACCGTGGCGGTGGATGGCGTGGGGCAGGAAACGCTGCGGAGCGACGCCTCCGCGGTGGCGAGCTCGACGAACAGCGGCAAGCGGACCTGGGCCGCGGAGAGCAATCCCGATCCACCCACCTTCGCGTCGACATAGAGCCGGGACTGCGCGGTGTGCAGCTTGACGCTCTGGTCCTTCGCGACGGTGAGCCAGGGCGATTGCGCCGCCCGCTCGCCGATCGCGAGCGTCACCCTGGTCGATGCGACGCCGGGGATGTTCGCGCCCAGATCGAGATCGACCTGACGCTTGCCGGTGGCGATCTCGAGCATTTCGCGGACCAGCGCGTAGCTGTCCGCCTTGATCGGCCGCACCGGGTCGCTCTGAGTCTCGCCGGATAGTGGGCCGAGATCGATGATCTTCGAAAGCTGCACCGTGACCGGGGGGACCCGCGCCGAGAGCGCGCGAAGTGCGGTTTGGGCTGCCGAATTGCTCGTCGCAGCGGCCATCGCAGCCAATGCCTTGGGCAGCGGCACCTGCGTGGCCAGCGTCTCGCCAAAGGTCAGCCCCTGGAGATTGGCCTGGGTCCGCAGCGCATCGACATAGGCGAGGATGTCGATATCGGCATTGACCAGCCCCTGCGAGTCCATCGCGGTGAGATTGAGCTCGGTTCCCGCCAGGCCGGACAGGAGCTGCCCCGGCAAGCCGCCGCCCACCGAGGCCAGGCGCGATCCGATCGAGAAGGACGCCAGGTCGACGCGCGCGGCCATCGCCGTCACCGACACCCGAGCGGTCGGCCTGCCGGTCAGGAACTTGCCGAAGAACAACGGCACGTCGCGCCCGACGATGAGGCGCACGGCGTTCCCGCCACTGCCCGACGCGACAAAGCGCGCGGCGGGCGCGATGCTGCTGTCGGGCGAATAGGCACCCTGTTCCAGCTTCTCGATGCTCGCGTCGCCGGCCTGGTTCGCCGCCATCGCCGAACGCGCCGCCGCATCCGCCCCCTGGCTGTTCGCAGCACTCAGCGCGGCGGCATCCGCTACCCCCTGCAGGCGCCGCTTCTCGAGATAGAGCGATCCGGTATCGACCGCGAAGGCAGCCGAGCCGGCGAGCATCACGAAACCGCCGGCGAAGATCATGGCGATGTTGCCGCGGCGATCCACCGCCAGTTCGTGCAGGAAGGACGGAATGCGCATCGCCAGCCTCATGGCGCCGACAGCGTCACCGTGGCGCTGCGCTCGATCACCTTGCCCGGCGGCGGCACGAGCTTGATCGAGAGCAGCGGATCGTTCGACGCATCGTAGGAAAGCCGCACCGTGATCGTCTTGCCGTCGTCATCGATGAGCGTGTTCATCTGTTCCGGCCGCAACGCCCCGGTCTTGCGGATATTGGCGTCGAGCGCGGGCCTGCCCAGGGCCGCGCGCTCGGTGGGATCCAGTCCGCCAACCGCCGCGCGCGCCGCTTCGTTGGCGGCCTGCTGGACGCTATGCGCACAGAGGAACCAGCCGCCATAGGTGACGATGCCGCTGACCAGCAGGAGCAATATCGGCAGCGAGAAGGCCATCTCGATCGCCGCCGCACCGCGCCGGTGCCACCATAGCCGCCGGCTGGTGCGGACCAGCTCTGAGACGGAAAAGGACGGACGCGGGAACATGCGTATCTTTTCGCATGGCACGGCTTCCAAATTGCTTGCGCAGCACCGAGCCTGATATTCGTATTTTCAGTAAAGATCGCTCGTGTCCAATGCCGCCCGGAACCCCCGGATTTCCGGTGATACTCTTGATTTTTCGCTCCATTTTCGACGCAGCGCGACTTGATTTACGTTAACGGTGCTATATTCTCTCCGTAGAAAACACTTTGGTCAAAATACGTAATTGCTCGAACTTGTCGCGACCGAGCCGTAACAACTGCCGACGCCCGAAAACATTCGAGAGTTTTCTGTATGCAAAGACCATCGGCTCAGACCGTTTCCTCCGCTGAACTTACGCGCAATTTCGCGTATTGGCAGGACAGGGCCATGCATGGCCCGGTGACCATTACCTATCACGGCCGCCCGCGCTACGTGCTCCTCGCGGCGGAGAGCTGGGATGCCGAGCAGGCGCTCATCGAACGCGACACCACGCAGCGCGATCTCGAATACCAGTTCCTCGTCGAGCATATGGATGGCGGGCTGCTGGTCATCGATCCCGAGCTGAAGATCACCGATGCTTCCAGCGCCGCCGCGATGATCCTCGGACGGACGCCCGCCGCGCTGGTCGGCACCTCGGTCGCCGACGCGCTGCCCGCCACCACCCATTCCACGCTGCTTTCCAGCCTGCGCCACGTCCTTCGCAGCGGCGAGCAGGCGCAGTTCGAGCTGGCGCTCGACGAGGAGAATGGCACGCGGCTGCGCGTACGCGCCGTGCCCTGGGTGGAGGGCCTCGCGCTGCTTGTCCGCGTCAGCTACGAGGGCGACGAGGAAGCACGGCTTGCCGAGCAGACGGCGCTCGAGAAGGCGCGGGTCGCGCATGGCCGGATCGAGGTGATCCGCCTTACCGTGCGCGGCACGGTGACGATGGTGGAGCCCGAATTCGCCCGGCTGGTCGGCCTGCCGCGCGACCGGATCCTCGGGCTGCGCTTCGTCGACCTGCTGGCGGTGCGCGACCGGACGATCGCGCGGGATGCGATCGAACGCGTGCTCAGCGGGCGTTCAGAGGCCGAGGCCTTCGACACCAGGCTCCTGTGCGGCGGCGCCGAGGAGATCGGCGCGCGCATCTCGATCGCGCCGCTGGCAAGCGGCTATGCGGTCGGCGGCGCAGTGGTGATCGTCACGCTCGATCCGGGGACCGAGGCGACTCAGTAGCAGGACGGGCGTTTGAGCGCGGCGGTGCGCGATACGGCGCGCTTGAACGTATCGACTACCTGATTGGTCAGCTCGTCCGGGCGGCGGGTCATCCCGGTGAGGCGGCCGCAGGACAGGGTGACTCCCGCCCAGGTCACCGCCCAGCCGATGCGGGGGCGCTCGATGCTGCTCCCCTCCAGCGTGACATTGCCGTGGATCTCCGCCGGCGCGCCGGCATCGATGCGGTCCCGGGCCGCCTGGTTGAGGCGATCGGCCCAGCCGCCGTCCCCGCCCGCGCCGGGCTGCAGGTCGATGCGGGCGGGCGCGGCCGCGCGGCGCAGGCGCGGGTCGACAACTTGATCCTCGGGCTGGACCACGCCCTTGGGTCGCGCGCCCATGGCGGCGGACACCATGTCACCCACCTGCCGCACCCCCGACACGTCGCTGCGCACCGCGACGCCGAGCAGCACCGCGATCATGCCGAGGATCAGCGTGATGCGGACGAGGTTGGGAATGGTGAGCCGGGTCAGGACCAGCACCGAGATGCACAGCGAGGCGATCAGCGCGATATTGGCATAGCCGCCCGGCGTGAACCCCGGCGCGTTCACCCAGACGAGCGCACCGGCGATCTGGCAGGCCGAGACCAGCGCGGCCAGCAGGCCTGCACTACTGAAGCTCGGCATGGTGTTCGTCGAAGCCTGCATGATCTTCTCAATGTAGAAGATCGCAATAGTTCGCCCCGGTTAATACCGGGCAAATCCCCCGTAATGAATAGATAAAAGAAGGGAGGCGGTGCGGGCGCCGCCTCCCTTCCCCAACCTCCCCCGGCCATGGCAGGAGGTCAGTCTCGCAAGGTCAGAAGCTCTTGCTGATTGTCAGGCCGTAAGTCCTGGGGTCGCCGGGCTGGCCGACGATCAGGCCGGTGCTGCCCGACTGGACCGAGAGCAGCTCGAAATACTGCTTGTCGAACACGTTGCGGACCCAGCCATAGATATTGAGGTCCGCGCGCCGCCAGCCGAGGCGGACGTTCGACAGCGAATAGGCGTCGACCCAGGTATATGCCGAGGGCGACGGGTTGGACGAGAATTTCGAGCGCCAGTTGCCGTCATAGCCGAGATAGACCGTGCCATCGCCGGCCGGCTGGCGGATCTCGCCGCCCCAGCTCAGCGACCATTTCGAGATGCCCGGCAGCACCTGGCCCGAAATATCGCAATAAGCGGGGCTGCGGCCGCCCGGCGTGCCCGCCGGATCGGTGACGCCGCCCGGTGCCGTCGCGGTGCCGCCGGAGAGCTCGGGCGGGCACGGCGCATTCTTGAAATCGGCGTACTTCGCGTCGGTATAGGCGCCGTTGAAGTAGAAATTGGCGTTCCGGCTCGGACGGGCCGAGAGATCCCACTCAAAGCCCTTCACCCGCACCTTGCCGGCATTGGCGAGATAGCCGCGGATCACGTTGATCGCGTTGTTGTTCACCGTCGCCTGATAGTCGCGGATCTCGGTCCAGAAGGCGGCGGTGTTGAAGGTGACCTTGCGATCGAAGAGCTGGGTCTTCAGGCCGATCTCGAAATGATCGACCTTCTCCGGCTTCACCGTCTGGGTTGAGAGATCGACGCCGGTGCTGGTCGAGTTTAGCGGCAGGCCCGAGAGGTTGATGCCGCCCGACTTGAAGCTGCGCGCATAGGTCGCATAGGCGTGGACGTCCGGCGTGAAGTCGTACGACAGGGTGATGTCGCCCGAGACGTTCCAGTCGCTGAACTTCGGGCTATAGCGCTGCGGGGCCAGGGTGTTCAGCTGGTCCGCGGTCGCCGTGCCGTTGGCGAGCAGCGCGGCGACATTGTCCGCCGTCGCGACGAAATTGTAGCGCGCATTGTGGATGCTGACGACCGACTCGTAGAAGCCGGACTTCTTGTCATAGTTCAGGCGCAGGCCCGGCTGGATATGGAAGCCGTCCACGGGCTCCCAGTTGAGCTTGCCGAACAGCGCGAAGCTGGTGTTGTCGAAATTGATCGTGTTGGTCGAGGTCAGCCCGTTCAGCACCAACGGGTTGCAGGCGGCGGCCGTCGCCGTCGCGCAGCCGGTCGCGCCGATCGGGACATTGCCCGGGTTGAGCAGCCAACGGCTAGCCGCCGAGCCCTGGACCTGCGAGCCCTGGGTGTCGATCGTCTGGTGGAAGAAGAAAGCGCCGACCGTGTAATCGAGCCGGCCGTCGCCGTTCGAGCTGAGGCGCAGTTCCTGGCTGAACTGCTTCTGCTGCGACGGGTTCTGCGAAACGGTGGTCACCGGCAAACCGATGAAATCGCGGTCGTTCTTCGGCTGCCAGTCCCAATAGCGCCACGCCGAGACCGAGGTCAGCGTCGCCGGGCCGAGATTCCAGTTGGCGACCAGCGATGCACCGCCGATTTCCTGGCGCGAGTTGATCTGGGCATCGAGATCGACCTTGCGATCGAACGGATCGGTGCTGGCCGGCGCATAGCCGAACGCGGCCGCCAGCGCGGTATACTGGCGGGAAACCGGCCGCTGGGTGGCGCCGACCCGGGCATAATATTGCACGCAGCACAGCGGGTTCTGCAGGTTCCAGTCGCCCGCCAGGGTGAAATCGAGATCGTCGTTCACCTTCCACAGAAGCTGGCCGCGGAAGCTGCTGGTGCGCTGCTTGTGGAGGTCCTCGCCGGTGCGGACATTCTCGATCGTGCCCTCACGACTGGTGAGCGCGCTGGAGATGCGGATCGCGAGCTTGTCGCTGAGCGGCCCCGAGACCGACGCCTTGGCGGAGATCAGGTCGTAATTGCCGACGCTCAGCTCGACCTTAGTCTCGGGCGTGAAGCTGGGCGCGCGGGTGGTGATGTTGATCGCGCCGGCCGTGGTGTTCTTGCCGTAGAGCGTGCCCTGGGGGCCGCGCAGCACTTCCACCCGCTCGACATCGACGAAGTCGAAGGTCGAGGCGCCGATCCGGCCGATATAGACCTGGTCGAGATAGAAGCCGACGCCCTGCTCGATACCGTCATTGGTGAGGCCGAACGGGGCGCCCAAGCCACGGATGTTGATCGCCGAATTGCGCGGGTTGCTCGAATAGAACTGCACCGCGGGCAGCGAGGTCTGCAGCCGGTTGAGGTTGGTCGCGCCGGTATTCTCGATCGTCGAGCCGCCGATCACCGACATGGCGATCGGCACGTCCTGCGCCTTTTCCTCGCGACGGCGGGCCGTGACGACGATCTCGCCGCCATCCTGCGGCTTCGCCTTTTCCTGCTCGTCCGCGCCGGCATTGGCAGCGGCGGGCGCCGGATCGTCACGCAGGGCGCCGGCGACAGGCGCCGGTGCGGTACTGGCTAGGAGCAGCAGTGAAAGCGAAGCAAGGCTCATCAAATATCCCCTCTGGCCGTGTTGCGCTTAATCTCCACTCGATTGGGGGATATTAGCGAGCAAGGAGATGTTTAGCGAGACCTAGCCTGAGTTGGCCGGCGCTTTCGGAGCTCGTTTCGCCGCACCTTGAAAGGCCAAATCTCCAACACAATCTGTATCAAGCGGCGCCGTAACGGGCCGCGGAAACCACGGCGTTGCGGGCATCCGGGCGCCGCCAAGTTCATCAATTCGCTCAAGAATAGAGGTCTTGATATGCGCCAGTTCGATTTCACTCCGTTCCGCCGCTCGACCATCGGGTTCGACCGGCTGTTCGACCTGCTTGAGGCCAGTGCCCGCCAGCAGGCTTCCGAGAATTATCCCCCGTTCAACCTCGAGCGCGTCGCCGAAGACCGCTACCGGATCACGATCGCCGTCGCCGGCTTCAAGGCTGACGAGATCGACATCACCGCCCAGCAGAACCTGCTGCTGGTAGCCGGCCGCAAGCGCGAGGAGAACGAGAACAACCAGGGCGCATATCTGCACCTGGGCATCGCCACCCGCAGCTTCGAGCGCCGCTTCGAGCTGGCCGACTTCGTCCGCGTCGAGCGCGCCGACCTTGCCGACGGACTGCTCGTGATCGAGCTGGTCCGTGAAGTGCCCGAGGCGATGAAGCCCAAGAAGATCGCGGTGAACGGCGGCACCCAGCCGAGCCCGATCGAGCATCGCGAGGCCGATGCCGCATAACTGACCCACCACGGCTAGCGACGTCTTCCTCCCTTTGGACGTCGCGGCGGGGGGCGCTCGGACGATGGTCCGGGCGCCCTTTGCGTTTGCGCTTACGGACTGGACGCTTCGATACGCCGATGTTTGCGTTGGTTGCGCCCTGCCATGGTTTCGCGCGGCGCGATGCGTCTGGTGCACGGAGAGCGAAGCGGTTGCACGCCTGTATCCTTCCATGCACGGAAGTTTGCTTTGCTGTCCTACGCGTTCAAAGAGCGGCCCTTGCGGAACGCTGGAACATTAGTGGAACACCGTGCTGTAGGACAGGCTTTTCTCCTGCCCTGAAATGCGAAAGGAGGGAAAGGCTTGCGCCCTTCCCTCCCCATATGCTCGCAGTTTCATTATAGGAAAGCCTGCGTGCAAATTCCGTATTTCACGAAAAATATGATTTAAAACGTCGCCCAGTCGTCCGACGGAGTGAGCGCCGCGACGGCGGCCGCCGGCAGCGGCTTCACCGGCGAGACATAGCCCGGGGCGACCTTGGCCCGGATGCTGCTTGCGGCAGGCTTGGCGGGGCGACGCGGCGGCGCCTGGCTGGCACCGATGTTGAACGCCGAGGCCTGCTCCGAGAGCAGCTGCACTTCCGAGCTGAGGTTACGCGAGGCCGCCGAGGTCTCCTCTACCATCGCGGCGTTCTGCTGCGTGGCCTGGTCCATCGTGCCGATCGCCACCGCGATCTGCGTGACCGCCGCCGACTGCGCTTCGTTGTCGCTGGCGATATTGGCGAGCAGGTCATGGACCTGGCCGACATCGCCCGAGATATTGGCGAGCGCGCCGTCAACCTTCTGCACCATTTCCACGGCAGCGACGATATCGCCCTGGGTCGCGGTCAGCTGGTCGCGGGCACGGCCGGCCTCTTCCTCGGCACGCATGGCGAGCGCGCTGACGAGGTCGGCGACGACCGCGAAGCCACGGCCCGCCTCGCCCGCACGCCCGGCTTCCACGGCGGCGTTCATTGCAAGCACGCGCGTCTGGAACGCGATCTTGTCGAGGCCTTCGATGACCGAGTCGATGCCCTTGGCGCTGTCCGCCACGCGAGTCATCGCCTGGACCGCGTCATCGGCGATCGAGCGGCCGTCGCTGACGGTGGAGATCGCCTGATCGGCGCGGGTCAGCGTGTTGCCGGCAGCCTTGGCCGTCGCCTTGAGGCGATCGTCCATCTGGCTGATCGCAGCCGAAGTCTCCTCGAGCGAAGCGGCGTTGCTCTCGGTACGGCGGGCAAGATCCTCCGACGCCTGGGCGATCTCGCCGGAGCCGGTGCGGATGCTGGCAGCGCCCTCGACGACCGAACCGATCAGGGTGCGCAGCGCGGTGAGCGCCGAGTTGAAGTTACTCTTGAGCGCAACATAATCGGAAGCGAACTCGCTGCTGATCTCGGAGGTGAGATCGCCCTTGGCCAGGTTCTCCAGCCCGTCGGTGAGCGCGGCGACGACATGCTTCTGCTCGGCATCGGCGACCAGTTTGGCAGCGTCCGCCTTTTCCTTGGCGACCGCGGCATCGCGGAACACCAGCACCGCGCGGGCCATGCCGCCGACTTCGTCGTGGCGATCGGTGCCGGGCACGTCGATCGTGTTCTCGCCGCCGGCCAGCCGGCCCATCAGGCCGGTCATCCGCTTGATCGGATGCGCGATCATCGTGGTGAGCAGCCAGCCGAACAGCGCGGCCATCGCGATGCCGAAGGCGCCGCCCAGCGTGAGCGCGGTGATCGCAGCTGACCGGGCCGAGGATTCGACCTTCTGGGTGGCGGCGACGCGCGCATCCTGCACCTCGTTGATCTCGCCGATGATCTTGCGGATCTTGCCGAGCTGCTTGACGCCCGCCAGCTGCTGCGCCTCGCCCTGGGTGGCGGGATTCTTCGCGAGCGCGATCATGTTGTCGAGCTTGCCGCGCAGTTCCGCGATCGCCGCGACCAGATTGTCCATGCGCGTCTTCTGCTCGGGAACGGCGGTTCCTGCGCGGAAGGCGTTGGCCAGCTCATCGATCTTCTTGCCCGCATCATCATAGGTGGTGAGGAAGTCGGCGTTCCGCAGGATGACATAGGCGCGAACCGCGCTCTGCTGCTCCAGGATCTGCGCCATGATGTCGCTGACATGCTCGGACATCTCCGAGGCGCGCTGCTTGTCCTCGGACGCCGCGCCGACGGTCTGCAGGCTCGAGAAGAGCAGCCAGCCGACGCCGGCAAAGATGCAGACGAGCAGGACAAAGGCCGCCGCGAGCTTGCGCGGTATCGACATATTCTGAATTATCATATTCCCTCCCGACCGGTCCCGAGCGGGGCCGGCATCCGAAAAAACATTCGGGCAAGACGCGAGAAGCCTGCGAGCGGAGGGCCGGTTCGATCTAATCCCATTTACGTCATAGGAACGGGGACGCGGATCGATCCGAAACGGCGTGAAATATTTTTCCAGAACGTGTCTGGACCAAGACAAAGCCTTTCTGCCGTAGGGGAAATTCGCCTATCTCGGCGCCCCGAGCAGCCAGGGCTTCACATAGCCCGTCGGCCTGGCCACGCCGTCCAGACGCTCGGCGCGGAGGATCTGGACAGGCTTGAGGATCATCTGGTCCTTCATCGCATCGCGGCCGCCGCCGGTGGGCATGGCGAGCATCCGCTTGACCACGTCCATGCCGGTGATGACCTTCCCGAAGGCTGCAAAGCCGCGATAATTGGGCTTGGCATCGAGCCCGGGATTGGGCCCGACCATGATCGAGAAGTTGCAGTTCGCTCCGTCGGGATTGGGGCCGTGCGCCATCGAGATCGTCGCGTCGAGATGATGGATGCCGGTCTGCAGCGTCGATTCGAGCGGAACCGAGGGGAGCATGCGACGCGCGTCGGTGCCGATCCCGCCCTGGACGAAGCCCTGGGTCGGGTTCCCCTTGCGGCGGGCGGAGCGATAGAATTGCGTGCCTTCCAGCCGGCCGTCATCGACATAGGCCATGAAGTTGGCGACCGTCTTCGGCGCGCGCTTCGCATCGAGCGCGAGGACGATGTTGCCCGCCGAGGTGACCAGGCGGACGCGCACGGTGGCGGGTTCCTGCGGGCCGGCAGCGGCGGTGAGGAACAGGGCGAGGACGGCAACCAGGATACGCATCGGGGTTCGCTAGTCGAAAGCGATGGGGAAAGGAAAGGCTTGCGGGACGGCCGGCGCCAAAATCGGGCGTGCGCGAACTTCGGGGAACGGTTTGCTCAGTCCGGCTTCCTGACGAAGACATAGTCGCTGTAGTCATCGAGGTTGAAGAGATGCAGCGACTCCGGATCGTGGAGCGCCGGTGCAACCTCGCTGTTCCGATTGAAGGGGACGCGCACAATATAGCCACCGAACGCCAAGTGTCCCCGGCGCACGCCGATGGCCCGCGCGACATCGATCCCATGGCCGCGCTTGTCGTCGCTGACGGCATAGCGCACGGTTTCGTTCCCCGATGTGAGCCCGCCGTCGCGCAGGACCAGCGGCGCGCAGCAGGCGTTGACATAGGTGCCGTTGGCCCAGCTCTGGGGCGGCGGCTTGTACGGTGGAGTTACCAGCCAGATCAGGCCGAAGACGAAGAGCAGGCCCGGCACGATCACCAGCAATATCCCCTGCCACATCGCGAGGAACGTCGCTTCCTCCTCAGGCGTATTGGGGTAGCGCATGGGCTAGAGCAGGTACACGGCCACATAGCGGGCGACGAGGGCAGCCATCACCACCCTTGCCCAGCGATTGTTCGGCACGAACATCGCCGCGAGCATCAGCGCCGCGAGGATCACGGTGAGCGCGAGCGCCAGCGGGCGGAACAGGTGGGGCGCGATCTTGGGCAGGCTGGCGTAGAAGCCGAGTTGGCAGATCAGCAGCGCGAGCATCACCCCGATGACGATGCGGCGGACGCGGAAGAAGTGCGCGTCGAAGTCCGCATCCTCCACCACCTCGCGCGGAAAGACGAGGTGGGCGGCGAGATAATAGGCGCTGGCAAAGGCAGTGATCGCCATCAGCGCCTTGCCCGAGACGAGGACGAGATCGCGCACCGTCCAGGCCGCCTGCCAGAAGGACAGCAGGTCGAGCATGACGAAGGCGCCGAGCAGCGGGGTGAGCCAGCCGATGCGGACCGCCGCGCCGAGCCGCAGCCGCGCCTCGATCCCCCTGCCCAGCCCGCCCAGCACCTCGGCAAGCGAAAGCCCGAGCAACAGGCCGTAAAGCGCGAAGATGAATTCGAAATCCGACATGCGGTGTGCCCCCTGCCCGGCAGTTAGCGCGGGGGATGGGCAAAAGAAAAGGCCGGACGTTGCGGCCCGGCCTCGTATTCTCAAACGTCATCCCGGCGGAAGCCGGGATCTCGTGCGGTAGCGCAATGCGGCCTGAGATCCCGGCTTTCGCCGGGATGACGGAATTATTCAGACCAGCCGGCTCTGCCGAACCGCCGCTTCGATGAAGCTCGCGAACAGCGGGTGCGGCTCGAAGGGCTTGGACTTGAGCTCCGGGTGGAACTGCACGCCGACGAACCAGGGATGGTCCGGCCGCTCGACGATCTCGGGCAGCGAGCCGTCGGGCGACATGCCCGAGAAGACCAGTCCGCCCTGCTCGAGCACCGGCTTGTAGGCGGTGTTGACCTCGTAGCGGTGGCGGTGGCGCTCGCTGATCTCGTCGGCGCCGTAGATCGACGAGACGACCGAGTTGCCGCCCAGCTTCGCGGTATAGGCGCCGAGGCGCATCGTGCCGCCCATGTCGCCGCCTTCCTCGCGCTTCTGCAGGCCCTCGCTGGTCATCCACTCGGTGATCATGCCGACCACCGGCTCCTCGGTCGGGCCGAACTCGGTGGTCGAGGCATTGGCGATGCCGCCTGCGCGGACGCCCTCGATGCACGCCATCTGCATGCCGAGGCAGATGCCGAAGAACGGCACGTTGCGCTCGCGGGCGAACTTCACGCCGGCGATCTTGCCCTCGCTGCCGCGCTCGCCGAAGCCGCCGGGGACGAGGATGCCGTGCAGCGGCTCGAGCTGCGCGGTGATCTCTTCCTCATTGTCATGCTCGAACAGCTCGGCGTCGAGCCAGCGGATATTGACCTTCACCCGATTGGCGATGCCGCCGTGGGTGAGCGCTTCGGTGAGCGACTTATAGGCGTCGGGCACGCCCATATACTTGCCGACCACGCCGATCGTGACTTCGCCCTCGGGATTGAGGACGCGGTCCTCGATCTCTTCCCAGCGCGTGAGATCGGGCGAGCCGGTGACGTCGATGCCGAAGGCGCGGAGCACTTCGATGTCGAGCCCCTCGGCATGGTACTGGAGCGGCACGCCGTAGATGGTCGGCGCGTCGAGCGCGGGGATCACCGACGAGGCGGGCACGTTGCAGAACAGCGCGATCTTGGCGCGATCGCTGGCCGGCAGCGGCTTCTCGCTGCGGCAGACGATGACATCGGCATGGACACCGAGCGAGGCGAGCTCGCGGACGCTGTGCTGGGTCGGCTTGGTCTTCAGCTCGCCGGCAGCCGCGATGTAGGGCACCAGCGTCAGGTGGACGCTGACCGACTGGTTGCGGCCGAGATCGTTGCGGAGCTGGCGGATGGCTTCGACGAACGGCAGCGACTCGATGTCGCCGACGGTGCCGCCGATCTCGCACAGCACGAAGTCGAGATCCTCGGTATCCGCCTGGGCGAACGCCTTGATCGCATCGGTCACGTGCGGGATCACCTGGACGGTGGCGCCGAGATAGTCGCCGCGGCGCTCACGCTCGATGATCGTCTTGTAGATCCGGCCCGAGGTGATGTTGTCCGACTGGCGCGAGGCGACGCCGGTGAAGCGCTCGTAATGGCCCAGGTCGAGATCGGTCTCCGCCCCGTCGTCGGTCACATAGACCTCACCATGCTGGTGCGGCGACATCGTGCCGGGATCGACGTTGAGATAGGGATCGAACTTGCGGATGCGGACCCGATAGCCACGCGCCTGGAGCAGAGCCGCGAGGCTCGCTGCCATGAGACCCTTGCCTAGCGAGGAGACCACGCCGCCGGTGATGAAGATATACCGCGCCATGGGAGAAAACGCCTAACGTGAATGGACGCGCGCCGGAAGCGTGCGAATCACGCAACCGGGCACAAATTTATGTGGACAGCCCCGGACCAGGCCGGAACCGGCGGATTTACTGGGCCAGCGGAACCGAGCTGTTGCCCTGCGCGGCCGGAGCCGGGGCCGAGCTGTTGCCCGGCGCGAAGGGAACCGCGCCGCCCGCGGGTGCGCTGGTCGGCAGCGCCTGGGGTGCCGTGGCCGGCGCCGAACGCTGCAGCGAAGCGTCGATGGTCGCGCCGTGGCGATTCGCGGCCAGGAAGGCGAGCAGGATCGACATGGCGATGAACGCGGTGGCGAGGATCGCGGTGGTGCGCGTCAGGAAGTCCGCCGCGCTGCGCGCCGACATCAGGCCCGACGGGCTGCCGCTCGAAGTGAGGCCGCCGCCCTCCGACTTCTGCAGGAGAATCACGCTGACGAGAGCCGCAGCGATGCATGCCTGGACGATGAGCAGGAAGGTGAACATGAAATGCGCGGACCTCTTGAAGAAAGGCGGCACATAGGGGAGCCGCCCGCTCCGATCAACCGTCGAGAGCCATCCACTCAACTCGGATAATCAACAAAGCTGTAACATTTCGCATCCGGACTGAAACCGGATCGGTTCATGCGCGTTATGACGTGTGGCCCTGGCGTATCGGGGGCGTAACAACAGAGTAGATGCCGTGAACGCAATGACCGACAGCTCGCTTTCTTCGTGGAAGAACACGCTGATCGACTATGTGCGATCGGGAGAACCGGACCTGACCAACCGGCAGATGGCCTTGCTGATGCTCGTCTATCTGGAACCCGGCCCCCACACCGTGCGCGGATTGGCCCGGGCTTTGAATGTATCGAAGCCCGTAGTAACGCGTGCCTTGAATCGTCTGGGCACGCTCGGCTATCTGCGCCGCCAGCGCGACGACACCGACAAGCGGAACATCTTCGTCGCCAAGACCGCGGAAGGGGCAGAGTTTCTTGCAGAATTCGGGCATTTCCTCACTGGGGGGCACATCGCCGAACCAGTCGCCCGCAGGGCCAGCGCGTAAGCGTTTCGCGCTGAAGGGCCGTTCGGTTCCCATCGATCCCAGGGTCGATGCGGTTCGTCGTGACCTGGCAGACGTACGTCTGGCGGATCGCGTCTTCGCACCCCATTATGCGGCGCCTATGCCCCGCACCATCGCCTCTGCCGTATCGCTTCGCGCCGGCCCCAAGCCCGATTCGGAAACCCTGGTCGAGCTTTCGGCCGGTGATTCGTTCGAAGTGCTCGAGTTCGCCGGCGGCAATGCCTGGGGCGTGGCACCGGGACATAATCTGGTCGGCTATGTGTCGGCCGCGAGCCTGGAGCGCCCGGCAGCATGACGATTCGCGTGTTCATCGACGGCGCCGTCGGCACGACCGGGCTGGAGATTCGCGAGCGGCTGGATGGCCGGGCGGGAATCGAGCAGATCATCCTGAGCGACAAGGACCGCAAGGACGCCGCCAAGCGCGAGGACGCGCTGAACTCGGCCGACTTCGTGATCCTCTGCCTGCCCGACGACGCCGCCCGCGAGGCGGTGGAGATGATCAAGGCGAGCAAGGTCCGCGTGATCGACGCATCGAGCGCCCACCGCGTCGCCGATGGCTGGACCTATGGCTTCCCCGAGCTGGAGCCGGGCCAGGCGGCGCAGATCGCCGAAGCCGCGCGGGTCTCCAACCCGGGCTGCTACCCGACCGGCTTCCTGGCGCTTGTCCGCCCGCTGATTCGGGCCGGGCTGGTGCCGCACGACCATCCGCTGAGCGTCAACGCGGTCTCGGGCTATTCGGGCGGCGGCAAGAACATGATCGCCGAGTTCGAGGACGCCAAGGGCGCGACCTATACCGAGACGGCATTCCGCAATTACGGGCTCAACCTCGGCCACAAGCATGTGCCCGAGATGACCAAGCACGCCCGGATCGTGCATCCGCCGATCTTCCAGCCGGCAGTGGTGCGCACCTATCGCGGCATGCTGGTCGAGATCCCCCTGCCCCTCCACGCCTTCACCCGCCGGCCTTCGCTCGACGCGATCGAGAATGCGCTGCGCGAGGCGTACAAGGATTCGCCGATCGTCCGCGTGCTGCCGGGCGATGTCCCGTCGGTGACGATCGAGGAGGATGCGGGCACCGACCGGCTTTCGCTGCGGGTGTTCGGCAATGCCGAGACCGGCCAGGCACGGCTGGTGGCGACGCTCGACAATCTCGGCAAGGGCGCCGCGGGTGCCGCGGTGCAGAACCTCAACATCATGGCGGGGTTCGAGCAGATCGAGGGGCTGGTGCTTTAGGGGCTGTTTGGTTGTGGGTTTTGAGGAGGCCGGGCCCTTGGGTCCGGCCTTTTCTGTTTTCGACGCCGCCAACAAAATCCTCCCCGAGCTTGCCTCGGGGAGGGGGACCATTCGCATAGCGAATGGTGGAGGGGCCGCCGCAGCATGCGG
>JAEXLC010000002.1 GCA_023445495.1 Pseudomonadota bacterium
CGAGGCCGCGGCCCTCCTTGGCGAGATCGGTGGTCGCGTCAAAGGCGTTGCGCGCGCGCTCCGAGCCCCAGAGCTGGACGCCCGACTGGAACATCACCGAGGCCGCGATCACGGTCAGCACGATCGGGATGCTCGCCATCAGGGTGAACACCGCGACGAGGCGCACATGCAGGCGCCCGCCCCCGGCCAGCGCCGACTTGGCGGCGCGGTGAATGGCGATCCGCCTGCCGATCAGCACGATCAGCGCGACATAGGGCAGCAGGTTCGCCAGCAGCAGCGATGCCGCGACGCCGGGATTGAAGACCTGGTGCGAGAAATTGCGGACGAACAGGAATGTGGCGACCGGCGTGGCGACGGCCAGCGCGATGACCACCATCTCCAGCAACCGGATAGGCGCCAACTGTCGCCTTTTCGGCGTTACCTCGATCAGGGAATCGGCGGCGACGGCATCCATCGTGGCCAAGCTAGATCGAGATTGTGGCAAAAAGAACACATAATCGTGCGCGGTCTGTCGCTATTCGGCACCATCCGGGCGATTGGGACCGACATCGATGCCGAGCGTGTCGAGCCGTTTGCGCAGCGTATTGCGGTTGATCCCCAGCGCGCGGGCGGCGCGGAGCTGGTTGCCGCCGTGGCGGGCAAGCATCGCTTCGATCAACGGGCGCTCGACCTCGCCGATGATGCGGTCATAGAGCGTGCCGTCGTCAAGCGCGCGGGGCTCCTCGATCGCGATGCGCTCGAGCCTGGCGCGCACGGCGGCCTCAATCCCCTCGTCGCGCGTCGCCGGCGCCGGCATGGCGCTGGCTTCGCCCAGGGCGCGGCGCAGCGCATCGCCGTCGATCACTTCGTCGCGGCTGAGCGCGGCGATGCGGCGCATCAAATTCTCGAGCTGGCGGACGTTGCCGGGCCAGTCATAGGTCTCCAGCACCCGCACCGCATCGGCGGCGAGGCTCTTGCGCGGCAGGCCGTCCTCGGCGGCGCGGTCGAGGAAATGGCGGGCGAGCAAGGGCACGTCGTCGCGCCGCTCTCGCAGGGACGGCAGCGCGATGGGAACGACGTTGAGGCGGTAGAACAGGTCCTCGCGGAACTGCCCGGCCTGGACCAGCGCCGCCAGGTCCTTGTTGGTTGCCGCGACGATACGGACATCGGCCTTGATCGCACGAGCGCCGCCGACGGTGGTGAACTCGCCCTGCTGGAGCACGCGGAGCAGGCGGGTCTGCGCGTCCATCGGCATGTCGCCGATCTCGTCGAGGAACAAAGTGCCCCCGGCCGCCTGCTCGAACTTGCCGGCGACGCGGGCGGCGGCACCGGTGAAGGCGCCGCGCTCATGGCCGAACAGCTCGGCTTCGATCAGCTCGCGCGGGATCGCGGCCATGTTGAGCGCGACGAAGGGCGCGCGGCGGCGCGGGCCGAGATCGTGGATCGCCTTGGCGACCAGCTCCTTGCCGGTGCCCGACTCGCCCGAGATCAGCACCGTCAGGTCGTTCGAGACGACGCGGGCGATGACGCGATAGACCTCCTGCATCGCCGGCGAGCGGCCGATCAGCGAGGAGCCGCCATTGAGCTCTTCCTCCGGAAGCTCGGCCGGCGCGTGGCGGCCGCGAGCGATGGCGCTGCGCACCGCCTGGCCCAGCACGTCGAGGTCGAAGGGCTTGGGGAGATAGTCGAAGGCGCCGACCTCGGTGGCGCGGACCGCCGTGGCCAGCGTATTCTGCGCCGAGAAGACGATCACCGGCAGAGATGGATGCTCGGCGGTGAGCTTGGCGACTTCGTCGAGGCCATTGCCGTCGGGCAGCACCACGTCGGTGACCAGCACGTCGGGCAGCGCGGCGCCGATCGCGCGGCGCAGCTCGGCGAGGCTGGCTGCCGTCGTGACGGCATGGCCCTCGCGGCGCAGGGCGGCGGCGACCACGGTGCGGATCGCGCTGTCGTCATCGACGACCAGGACCGAGCCGCTCATGCTTTCGCTCGGGGCAGGAGAATGCGGAAGACTGTCATTTCAGGGGGGCGTTCCCGGGCATATTGGATGATCCCGCCCATGTCGCGGACCAGCTTCTCGACGAGCGGGAGGCCAAGCCCCTTCCCCTCCGGCTTGCCCGAGACGAAGGGCTCGAACAGATGCTCGGCGATGTCCTCCGGCGCGCCGGGGCCATTGTCCATCACCTGGATCTCGATCGGCAGCGGCACGCGCGGGCGGCCGGCGCCGGTGCTGACCGACATGCCGTGGCGATAGGCGGTGGTCAGCACGATGCGCGGCTGGGCGAGCCCGCCCAGCGCCTCGGCGGCGTTCTTGAGCAGGTTCATCATCACCTGCTGGAAGGCATCGGGATCGATCAGCACCGGCGGCAGCGAGGGATCGAAACGCTCCTCGATCACCATGCCGCGGGCAAAGCCGGCCAGCGCGACGCGGCGGGCGTGATCGAGCAGCGGATAGACATTGGTCGGCTCGAGCTTGAGCGGCCGCGTGTCGGTGAAGTCCTGCATCCGGTCGATCAGCGCGGCGATGCGGTCGACCTCGGTGGTAATGAGGCCGGTCAGCTCGCGGTCCTCGCCCGAGCTGGCGAGCAGCTGGGCGGCGCCGCGGATGCCCGATAGCGGGTTCTTGATCTCGTGCGCCAGCATCGCCGCCGCCCCCACCGCGGCTCGGGCGCCGGCGCTGCGATCGGCACCCTGCGCCACCCGGCGCGACTGGGGGGCGTGGTGGAGGGTGACGATGCGCCAGCCCGGATGATCGGCGACCATCGTCTCGACATAGTCGACCCGGATGCGGGGGCCGCGGATCGCCTCGATCTCGATGTCGAAGGCGGCGAAGCCGTGCCCGTCGCGGCGATCGACATAGCCCTCGGGCGGGCTCAGCACCGCGTCATAGGGCTGGCCGATCATCGTGGTCTCGGCATGGTTGAGCATCGCCTCGCACGCCGCATTGGCATGGGCGATGCGGCCGTCGGGATCGATGACGAGGACCGCGACGGGAAGCGCGGCGAACATCTCCGCGAAGCTGGGGCCGGTGGCGGGCGGCGCGGGCCGCAGCCGCCTCAGGCCGCCGCGCGGGAACGCCACGGCGCGTAGAATTCGTCGAGCATCGCCAGCACCGTCTTGGCGTCGGCTATCTGATTGACCTTGTTGCGGAATTCCGCCGAACCGGTGAGGCCCTTGGTATACCAGCCAAGATGTTTGCGCATCATGTTGACGCCGGTCATCTCACCATAATGTTCGAGACTATCGACGTAATGCTCGATAATCACGCGATATTGTTCGTCGATACTCGGGTCGGCGCGCTCACCCTTGCCGGTCAGCGCGTCCATCACCTGGCGCAGCACCCAGGGCTTGCCGTACGCGCCGCGGCCGATCATCACGCCGTCCGCGCCCGACTGGCGCAGCGCCTCGCGGGCATCCTCGACCGAGCAGATGTCGCCATTGACGATCACCGGGATCTTCACCGCGTCCTTGACCGTGCGGACGAACGCCCAGTCGGCCGAGCCGCGATACATCTGGTTGCGGGTGCGGCCATGCACCGTGACCATCTTGACCCCGAGATCTTCGGCGATGCGCGCCAGCTCGGGCGCGTTGAGACTGTCGTGGCACCAGCCCATGCGCATCTTGAGCGTGACCGGCACGTCGACAGCCTTGACGCAGGCATCGATCAGCGAGGCGGCGTGCTTGAGGTCGCGCATCAGCGCCGAGCCGGCATCGCCATTGGTGACCTTGCGAACCGGGCAGCCCATGTTGATGTCGATGATCGCAGCGCCGCGATCCTCGTTGAGCTTGGCAGCCTCAGCCATTTCGGCGGGCGAACAGCCGACGAGCTGCATCGACACCGGCTCCTCGATCGGATCCCAGGCAGCCTTCTGGATCGACTGGCGGGTGTCGCGGATCGCAGCCGCGCTGGCGATCATCTCGGTGACGTTGAGGCCCGAGCCGTAACGGCGCACGGCGCGGCGGAACGGCAAGTCGGTCACGCCGGTCATCGGCGCGAGGATGACCGGATCTTCGACCGTGACCGGGCCGATCTGGATGGGGGCGAGTTCGCTCATAATAATGCCTGAAAAATAGGCAGGCGCACCTACAGCTACAAGCAGATATTGGCAAGTGGACGGTTCCGGACGCGGAAGTTGGCGTCGGTTGCGCGTCGGGCGGCGTTGCGCGCGGTGTTCTGGGGAACGGAAACGGCGCGGAAATGGCTGGAATGCGCGGGTTCTTGCGGAGTCGATGTGCGCATTGCCTGACGGTGTGAACGTGGATGTTTGCACGGGTTGCCCGCGGGTTTGCGGCAAGCCGTTGCGCGGGCGCGGGAAATCCTGCGCTCGCTTTGGCGGATGGACGGTTCAAAGAGCGGCCGGTGGATGCCGGCTGAGCTTCGAAGCTGTCAGGGGATTTCCTACATTGGAAGGGGCAAATCCCTCTCCCGCAGAAGCGGTAGAGGGATTGGGCGATCGTGGAGAGGGATTGGGTGGCACCCCGCCCCTACTTGTTCTAGGCCGCGCTCCATGAAGACCGTTGCCATTATCGTTGCCGCCGGGAGCGGTACCCGGGCCGGGGGGAGCGTGCCCAAGCAGTTCGCGCCGCTCGCCGGCAAGCCGATGCTGAAGCACAGTTTCGACGCCTTGACGTCCCATCCCGAAGTGGACGCCGTGGTCGTGGTGGTTGGCGAGGGCCAGGAAACGGCGCTGCAGGCGGCGCTGGGGGACGTGCCCTTTGCGATCGGTGGGAGCACGCGACGCGAAAGCGTACGGAACGGACTGGTGCTGGCCGGCGATGCGGATCGGGTGCTGATCCACGATGCCGCCCGCCCCTTCCTGAGCCATGCGGTGATCGACCGGCTGCTGGCGGTGCTGGACAGATACGAAGGCGCCATCCCTGCCCTGCCCGTTGCCGACACCCTCGTCCGGTTCGACGGGATGATGGGGGACAATGTCGCTCGCGACGACCTGTACCGGGTACAGACACCGCAAGCTTTCGTGTTTGGAGCGGTTGCAGCGGCACACCGTCTCTGGCCCGTCGAGCGCGAAGCGACCGACGATGCCCAGATGGTCCGCGATACCGGCCATGAAGTCACCATTGTCCCCGGAGACCCGATGCTCGAGAAGATCACCCATCCCGCCGATTTCGCCGCAGCCGAGGCGCGGTTCGGGGCGTCGATGCGGGTGCGGACCGCCACCGGCTATGACGTGCACCGCTTTGCCGAGGGCGAGGAGCTGTGGCTGGGCGGGGTTCGGATCCCCTATTCGCGCGGGCTTTCGGGGCATAGCGACGCCGATGTGGTGCTGCACGCGATCACCGACGCGCTGCTCGGCACGATCGGCGCCGGCGATATCGGCATGCACTTCCCGCCGAGCGACCCGAAATGGCGCGGGGCGGCCTCGGCGCAGTTCCTCCAGCACGCGGCCTCGCTGGTGGCGGCCGAGGGCGGCGTGATCGACTTCGTCGATGTGACGATCATCTGCGAGGCGCCCAAGGTGGGCCCGCACCGCGAGGCGATCCGGGCGAGCATCGCCGCGATCCTGGGGCTGAAGCTGTCCGAGGTGAGCGTGAAGGCGACCACCACCGAGCGGCTGGGGTTCACCGGGCGTGGGGAAGGCATGGCCGCGCAGGCGGTGGCTACGGTGCGGGTGCCTGCGGGCGAATAACTGAAGTTCCCCGGCGAAGGCCGGGGCCCAGTTTCGGCG
>JAEXLC010000066.1 GCA_023445495.1 Pseudomonadota bacterium
GGGAAAGGAAGGTCACACCGCCAGCGCGTAGGTTATTACCAGTGCCGCGACCGTCATCAGCGACATTGCCGCGATGAAGGTCACATCCGCGATCCGCTCCAGCTCGTGCAGGCGCTTGGCGGGGCCGTGGCGGATGGCGAAGTAGGACGTCAGCGTCGCGATCAGGAACAGCACCGAATCGAGCGCCAGCATGTCGTCGGCCAGCGTGTTGGCCTTGCGCACCGCGATCACCACCCGGAGGATGCCGATCGCGGTGAGGCAGACGCCGACCATCGCCGCCGCGATCGGGCAGATCATCCGGCAGGCACGCTCGTCGAGCGTGTACTGGCTGTGATGCTCCTGCGGTGGTCCCTTCACTCGGCGGCCACCGGCATCCGCTTCTCCTCGACCGCCACGGGCTCGGCCACGGCCTGCGCCTCGACCCGGCCGCTGCGCTCCAGCTTGCCCCAGCCGACCCAGGGCCCGCGCAGGGCGTTGGCGACGGCGCGGATCACCACCCAGTACATCAGCTGGCGATAGACGAAGCGCTGGGCGAGCAGCAGCAGGCCCGGATAGCGCGTCTCGCGCTTCTCCATCCGGTACGCGATCCAGCCGCACAGATAGTCGATCGCCATGAACGACACCCAGTAGATCCCCATGCGGATCACGTCGCTCTCGGTCTGCGCCCAGCCATGCTGGTAGACCCGGAGCGCGGTACCGAGGATCGAGACGAGCAACGCAGCATCGATCAGCGGCGAGATCAGCGCGAAGGCGATCTGGAACACCCAGGCCTGGGGGATGCCGACCAGCGCGAGGCCGGAGGGCTTGCGGGTGCGCAGGATCGCGCGGTGCTTCCACAGGCACTGGAGCGTGCCGAATGCCCAGCGGAAGCGCTGCTTGGCGAGCGCGCCGAAGCTCTCGGGCGCCTCGGTCCAGGCGACGGCGTCGATGTCATAGCCGACGCGCCAGCCCTTGCGCTGGATCGCGATGGTCAGGTCCTGGTCCTCGGCCAGCGTGTCGACCGGATAGCCGCCGACATCGTCGAGCGCCGCCTTGCGCCAGGCACCGACCGCGCCGGGGACGACCATGATCGCATCGAGGCTGGCGAGCGCGCGGCGCTCGAGATTCTGCGAGGTGACATATTCGACCGCCTGCCAGCGGGTGACCAGGTTGATCCGGTTGCCGACCTTGGCATTGCCGGCGATCGCGCCGATCTCGTCATCCTCGAACCAGCGGGCGAGGCGGGCGATGGTCAGCGGCTCGAACTGGGTATCGGCATCGAGCGCGATGACGATGTCGCCGCGGGCGATCTCCAGCCCCTTGTTGAGGGCGCGGGCCTTGCCGCCATTCTCCAGCGTGAGCAGCTTGACGCGCGGCTCGGCGGAGAAGGCGTTGCGGACGACGTCGCTGGTGCCGTCCTTCGAGCCGTCGTCGAGCACGATGACCTCGACACCGACCTGCTCGCTGGCGAGGACGCGGCGGATCGAGTTCTCGATCACCTTGGCTTCGTTGTACGCCGGGATCAGCACCGAGACGAAGCGGCCGGGATCGATCGCGGGGGCGACCGGGCGGTTCTTCCTGCGGTTGCCGTTCACTGCCAGCGCGGCGAGGACCAGGGCGCGGGCGATGCCGAGCGCGATCGCGGCGAAGAACAGCCACTTGAGCGCGAAGCCGATGACCGCGGCGACGAGGAAGATGCCGACATCGGTGCGCACCGCGGCGAGATCGGCACCCTTCACCTCGGGCATCACCTGGTCGCGGGTAAGGCCGGCGAGCTGCGAGACGGGGACGAACTGATAGCCCTTGGCGCGGAGCGCATCGATGATGCGGGGGAGCGCGGCGATGGTCTGCGAGCGATCGCCGCCGCCGTCATGGAGCAGGATGATCTGGCCGGACTGCTCGTAATTGCCGGCCTCCACCTCGCGCAGCACCGTGTTGACGATCTCGTCGGTGCCCGGGCGCTGCCAGTCGTTCGGGTCCACATGCAGGCCGACATTGGTGTAGCCGGCACGCTGCGCGGTGAGCGCGGGGATCAGCTCGTCCGCGGTGGTCGGCTCGGCGTCGCCGAAATAGGGCGCGCGGAACAGGCGGACCGAACGGCCGGTATAGGCCTCGAGCAGGCGCTGGGTGGCGTTGAGCTCGATCCTTGTGCCGCGCGCCGAGGCGAGCGCCAGGTTCGGGTGGGTGAAGGTGTGGCTGCCGATCTCATTGCCTTCGTCGACGACGCGGCGGACGAGGAAGGGCTCGGCCATCGCATTCTCGCCGATCATGAAAAAGGTGCCGGTGACCTGCTTGGCCTTCAGGATGTCGAGGATCTTCGGCGTCCAGTCGGGATCGGGGCCGTCGTCGAAGGTCAGCGCGACCTTGCCGGGCATATAGCCGGTGCGGGTGACGACATAGGGCGTGGGCAGCGACTGGAAGGTCTCGTCGACGATCAGGCCGTTCGGGTTCTGGACGATGGTGCGGGCACCCACGCTCGGCGTGCTGGTGATGCGCAGGATTTCTCCCGAGCCTTCGACGTCGACATCGCCGACCGCCTCGATCCGGCGCAGATCGGGGATCTTGCCCGAATGCGCGGCGGCCAGCGCCGGCCAGAAGTTCGAGTCTTCCGATCCGAGGCGCCACAGCGCGACACCGCCGACGCCCTTGATGTTGGCGGCGCGCAGCTGGTTCCAGGCGGTGGTGGCGTCGGCCATCCACACCGTGTGCTCGGTGCCGTTCTCCTCATAGGCGAAGCTCTGGTTGCCGCTTGCCTTGTCGAAGGTGACGGGGGCGTCGCTGTCATGCGCGATCAGCCAGGCCTCTTCGATCGAGATCGGATCGGCCTTGCCGGCGGCGGTCCAGTTATAGCCATAGTTGGCGATGCCGACGATCAGCTTGTCGGCCGGGACCTGGGTGAGCGCGGCGTTCATCTGGTTGACGAACCAGGCCTGGCTGGCGATCGGGCCGGGCGCGGTGACGGGCGCGTGCTCGTCATAGTCCATCAGGATCAGCTTGTCGGTGGCCGCGGCATAGGCCTTCATGTTCCAGTCGTCGTCCTGGGCGGGGACAGTGACCGACACGCTCATCTTCGCGGCGGCGAAGCGGGCGTGCGCGTCGCGCAGCAGGGCGAGATAGCCGGGCTGGGCGGCGGTGGGCAGCTCCTCGAAGTCGAACACGGCGCCGTCCGCCTTGCGGGCGACCAGGGTGCGCTGGAGATTGTCGAGGAAGGCGGCGCGCGCCTTGGGATCGCGCAGCAGCGCGGCGGCGCCGGCGCTGTCCCAATTGTCGCCGGTGGCGTTCTGCACCATCGGCAGGACCTTGGGGCGCTTGGTGGCGCCGGCGATGATCGTGTCGAACTGCGGATCGGGCGTGACCGCGATGGCGTGCTGCGCGCCGGTGACGCTGTACAGCGACGGCACGACCCAATCGAGCTCGTTCACATGGCGGCGCAGCGAGGCGCGGCTGGCATCGTCCCAGGGCACGTAGAAGCCGACCGAGAGCGGCGCGCTCGACGCATGCGACTTGCCGCGCGGCAGCCAGGACGCGAAGCTGTGGCGCAGGTGATTGGCCTGCTGCTTGAGCGAGCGGGGCTGGGGATGCTCCATCGCCATGGCGAGCGGCCCCGGAGTGGGCACGCGGACCACGGTCATCGCGAAGGCGGCGGCCGCCAGCACGATCACCAGCAGCAGCGCGAAGAAGGCGCGCATCGTCCAGCGATTTCGCTTGCCGCTTGCGTCGAAGAAGATCGGACGTTCCATCGCCTAAATGCCCTGGTTTGCAATGTCTGGTGGTGCGACGCCCGGCCCGAGGAGTGCAGGAGGACCGGGCGCCGCTGGTTTGCCGGCCATGAACGCGGATATGGCCAGCGCTGTCTGGTTAACCCCGCCAGTCCTTCCCGGACCTGCCCGCGGCATTAACTTCCTGTCATGTGGCGGTTTCGGACAAACGAAACGGCCGGCGCGAAGGGGAGGCG
>JAEXLC010000068.1 GCA_023445495.1 Pseudomonadota bacterium
GCGCATGATAGCGCGCCCAGCCCGGATAGCGGCTGCGGCCGATGTCCCAGCTCTGGATGAAGCTGAAGATCAGCGGGCTGGTATCGATCCAGACATCGGCATCGACCGGGCGATAGTCCCGGCCCGACATCGCGTCGCGCAGCCGCAGCGCGCGGTCGTACAGGTCGCCGGCGGCATCGTCATAGTCGCCGAACTCGCCGCGCGGCGCGGCCTCGCCATCGGCGTCATAGACCATCGCCAGCCGCCCGCCGTCATAGCCGAAGCTCATCCCCGGCTCGACCGCGAGGAACGGCCCGCGCGCGCCCGGCGCGAAATAATAGCTGCGGATCCCGCCCTCGCCGGCATCCTCGACGATGATCGTATAGCCGTCGGTCGTCTGCCAGGCCCAGGGCTCGGCGCCTTCGAAGGGAAAGGCGAAGTCGGGCGGCGAGTCGCCGATCGCGTCCCACAACGCATCGGCGCGGTCGATCCACTGATAGTCCTCGGCGGACTGGGGCGTGGATTGCCCCGCCCCCTTCACCGCCGCCGCCTTCGCAACCGGCGCCGCCGCCATCGCCGGCCCGGGCATGGCCATCGCCACCCCCGCCAGCACGCTCAGCCGGAACATCCTCTCGAACCGCATCGCCCATCCCTCCTGCATGTCCGCGCAAATCTCCGCCCCGGGCGCTGAACGGCGGGTGAAATATGCGTGCAGCTTTGTGAAAGGAAAGCGCCTCGGTCCGCGCAGATCACGCCTCGACGGGCCTATAAGGCTGCGCGGACCTGATCGCGCACGTCGCGACCTTCGGCATCCTTTCGAACTGCCAGAACATAGAGCCCGCGGCCACCGCTCTTCGCCTGCCAGAGCAGACCCACGGCGCGCTTCTCGGCGGCTTCTTTGACAAGATGATCGCCCTTGTATTCCACCACGAGCAGCCGGCCGTCCTGCAGCTCCGCCACGAAATCGGGATAGGTCCAGCCGCCCGCCACCGGGAGCCGAAAGGCATTGGGGTGGTTGGCGACGTTGCGCACCCAATGTTTCACTTCGCTCAGCGCATCGATCAACTGCGCTGCCTTGAACTCCTCGCCGTCCTCGCCGCCATCAAAGGCCGGCACGCGATCGCTGCCCAGGAAATGCTTGGCGAAACCGTAGCTCCCCCGATAGCGAGGAATCCCGTCGAACATGCCGTCGAAGAAGCGGAACCCTGCTTCGAACGAGACCTCCACCGTCGCATCGGGCGCGAACAGACAGGTCTGATAGGCATGCCGGCGCGACGCTTCGCGCAATGCCTTCACACGCTCGTTCAACCGGCGCGCGAGCACGAAACGGCAGCGCATCAGCGAGCGGAGCGCAATCCGCCGCGGCCCGGTGAGCCAGGCCACCACTTCGGTCAGCCATTTGACCATATCGGAAGCCGCCACATCGTTCGCCCGCACCTGACGAAACAACAGATCGACCAGGCCGGATTCGGTCCAGCCGGCCACGGGAATATCCAGCACCAACTGGTCGGCCTGATCGCTGCGTTGCAGCTGCAGCCGTTCGCCGTCCAGGTCGATGACGAACCCGTCCGATGTCTCAGCAACGTCGAATTCGCTCGGTGTGAGCTGGGCCGAGGCATCACTGAGCGACCAGTCGAAATATTCGGCAAAGCGTTCGCTGTCCGCCAGCACCAGCTCGCCCTGCACCCGTGCGGTCAGCGCCGGCACGATAAAGGTCTCGCCGCGCTCCGCCGGCGATGCCTGATGCGCATGTTCGGCGTGGAACTTGGCAACCTCTTCCCGGAAGCGGGTCGCGGCAGGCGCAGGCAGGGCGACAGCCGCTGCCTCGATCTCGTCTTCGCGCAGAAAACCCGTCACATGGAGCACCGGCAGGCCGCCCTGCCCGGCCTCAACCACGATCTTTCCCGGTACCGCCGCCTTGGCCTGGGCCAATGCGCCGATATCGGCATCGATTGCGATGCGCGCCGACGGCCTGGGGGGGCGACGCTCGCCCCACAGCCCTTCCGCGTCCGCCTCGCCGAAACCGGGCTGTGCCTCGATACTCGCCTCGGCCTCCTGCTCCTCAAAGCCCATCTTGGCGACCATTCGGTCCTTCAGCATGGTCGCGGCCTCGGCGAAATCCTTGCTGACCAGATGGGCATAGGCCTTGTTGAGCATCGGCGATCGGCGGCGGGTGGCATAGGGCATGCGCAGCACACGCCCCAGCAGCTGCTCGGCATCGGTCGCGCTGCGGATGTTGGCCACGGAACAGAAGACATAGGCGAAGGAGCAGTCCCAGCCCTCCTTCAACGCCTCCACGGTGATCACGAAATCGATCAAGGGATCGGCATTGGGATCGAACAGGTCGATCCCGTCCAGCTCGCGCTGATCCCCCGTAGCGACCGCAATCCGCTTCGCTTCGATATGGTGCACATCGATCAGATGCTGCTTCAACACCTCCACGGTCACTTCGCGGTCGCGGTCCTCGGCCTGGAACAACACGATCGGCCGGATATAGCCTTCCTTGTCGCGAGTTGCCTCGTCGGCCAGCTCGGCGCGCTTCTCGATCGCACCGGTCACTGCGCCCTCCCAGCTCCGATGCTCCGCCAGCACCACGGGCAGCTTGATCATCTGCTCGTTCTTCAGCTCGAGCGCCGACACCGAATGCAGGATGTTGCTCTTGGCATTGGGCGTCGCGGTGAATTCCACGATCGCGCTTGGATTCACCCGGCCCTGCACTTGCCGCGACAGGCCACTCACTGCCTTGTGCGCCTCGTCGACGATCATCAGCGGGCGATGCAGGTGCATAAGATTGGCAAAGCTGTAGCGGATGTCGGCCGGATCGGCGCCGAGCTTCTCCGCGACTTCGCTTCCCAGCGTCTCGAGACCGGGCGCACGCTTGTCCACCTTGGCGAACAGCGGCTCCAGCGCCTCATGATGATCGTAGACCTTGCGCCCTTCGGTGTCCTCCACGCGCAGGGTCTGGATCGTGCCCACGAAAATACAGGGATGGCGGCCCAGATCCTGCGCCTGCATGCGCGCGAAATCGCTCATGTCGAACACGCGCACCGGCTCGCCGAAAGCCTCGGCAAGCGCCTGGCGATAGGGATGGCGCGGATTGTTGAGCGCTTCCACGGTCTGCCGGCGGATCGTCTTGGTCGGCACCAGCCACAGCACCAGCGGCGCCGGCGAATCCATCCATTTGTCCGCCGCGATCTTCACCGCATGCGCCGCCAGCAGCGTCTTGCCACCACCCGTCGGCAAGCGCAGGCACACATAGGGCACATCCTCAAGGCCAGGCAGCGGCACATATTTCCCGCCCCAGCCATGGAGGCGCTTCGCCTGCTCCGGCTCGCGGGTGATAGCCTCATAGGTCGCCTGCGCGCCGCGCAGTCGCGCCTCCTCGAAGAAGCGCGCCAGCGTATCCAGCGTATCGCGCTGATAGGTTTTGAGCAGCATCAGCGCGCCCTCACATCATAAGGGGTCTGCTTGAAGGTAATCCGCTCGGCCTTCAGCGTATCCGCGCCGAGGCGATTGGCTTCGCCATAGATCGTGATCGGCCCCGCGAAATCGCCGGCCGCAGCGCGCACCATCGCTAGCGTCGTGCGCGTCAGCACATTTCCGCCCGAAACCCGCTTGTCTCCCAGGATGTCGTTGTACAGCAGAGCCAGCCCGGCGCCATCATGCGCGCCGAGAAACGGCGAAGCGCCGAACGCCGCACCGCCGGTGGGAGCAGACACCTCGGTTTCGGAAAACCAGATATGCGCCGCCAACGTGGCAAAGCCGATACCCGGCGCGATCGTCCCGTCGGTATCGAACACAGGGCCGCCGAGCCGATAGAAATCGAAACCGCCGCCTCCTTGCCAGCCCAGGGCCTTGCTGATCCCGCCCTGCTCGCCTTCGATCACCTTGCGCAGCCGCGGCGCGCAATGCGTGACCGCATGATCGCCCATCTCGATGCCGATCCAGCGCCTGCCCATCTTGTGCGCAACCGCGGCCGTGGTGCCGGAGCCGAGGAAGGAGTCGAGAACGAGGTCGCCGGGGTTGGTGGCGATGTGGAGGATGCGTTGAAGGAGGCGCTCGGGCTTTGGGGTCGCGAACACGTCGATCGCCGAGATGGCGAGAATCTCCTTCTTCGCGTCCTGCGTATGTCCAACTTCCTCGTAGGACCAAAACGTCTGAGGCACGATCCCCTGCTTAACCTCCGAAAGGAATCGCTTTATCTGGGGAATTGCATTGCCGTCCCGGCCCCACCAGATGCGATTATCCCGATCAAGCTCCCAAAATTTCTGCTCGGAAACCCTCCAATAATTCCCCCCCGGCGGACGCTCAATAAAGCGACCACTTGGCGTGGTGATAGAGTAAATACCTTTACTATAAAAATTTCTCGCAGAAAGGTCACTTGTCTTCCAAGGGCCTCGAGGATCGTCATCAGGATTTTTATATGCCTTGTCCTGCTTTTCGGACCTGGGCATGAGGTTAGGGCGCCAGCGCTCTGCTTCCGCCGCGTAAACTAAAATGTAGTCGTGATCCTCGGAGAAATGCCGTGCAGTCGATTTCGGCGAATAGTTCTTACGCCAAATCATCGTAGATAGGAAATTCGACCGACCGAATACCTCATCCATCAGAACCTTGAGGTAATGCCCCTCATTGTCGTCGATCGATACCCAGATGCTGCCATCCTCGGCGAGCAGATCCCGCAGCAGTTCCAGGCGCGGATAGATCATCGCCAGCCATTCGCTATGCTCCAGGCTGTCGTCATAATGCTCGAAGGCGCTGCGCGTATTGTACGGCGGATCGATATAGATGCATTTCACCTGGCCGCGATAATAGGGCAGCAGGCTCTTCAACGCTTCCAGATTGTCGCCCTGGATCAGCATGTTGCCACTTGCCGCTTCGCCAACGGAAAGCGCCGCGTCGCGTTCCAGCAGGCGATAGGGCACGGTGTCCGCAGCCTTCAGGTCGCGGTCGCGCGTCATCCACTGCAAGATCGGCATTCGAAAATCAGTCCCCGCTCAAAATCAGCCCGGACCCTAGCCACGCGACGCTCGACCGGCAATCGATCGATCCCACTGCAACTGGCGTTTCGTGCCGGGCGTTCCTACATCCCACTAGAAACCCCAACAGAACAAAGCTAGAACCCTCGGCATGGCACTTACCACCATTTCCGTCCGCGGCGCGCGCGAGCACAATCTCAAGGGCGTGGACGTCGATATCCCGCGCGACACGCTCACGGTGATCACCGGTCTCTCGGGCTCGGGCAAGTCGAGCCTCGCCTTCGACACCATCTATGCCGAGGGCCAGCGCCGCTATGTCGAGTCGCTCTCGGCCTATGCGCGCCAGTTCCTCGAGCTGATGCAGAAGCCCAATGTCGAGCATATCGAGGGCCTGAGCCCCGCCATCTCGATCGAGCAGAAGACGACCTCGCGCAATCCGCGCTCGACGGTCGCCACGGTCACCGAGATCTACGATTACATGCGCCTGCTCTGGGCGCGCGTCGGCGTGCCCTATTCGCCGGTCACCGGCCTGCCGATCAGCGCGCAGACCGTGTCGCAGATGGTCGACCGCGTGCTGGCGCTACCCGAGGGCACCCGCCTGCTCCTGCTCGCCCCGGTCGTGCGCGGCCGCAAGGGCGAGTATCGCAAGGAGCTCGCCGAGTGGCAGCGCGCCGGCTTCCAGCGCGTCCGCATCGACGGCGAAACCTATCTGATCGAGGAAGCCCCCGCCCTCGACAAGAAGTACAAGCACGACATCGAAGTGGTGGTCGATCGCCTGGTCGTGCGCGACGACATCGGCACCCGCCTCGCCGAGAGCTTCGAGACCGCGCTCAAGCTCGCCGAGGGCCTGGCCTATGTCGACCTGGTCGACACCAGTGTCGCCGAAGTCACCGGCAACCGCGTCACGGAAGCCCGGGCCGAGTTCAACGTCACCGGCGGCGCGATGAAGGGCACCGGCATTCCGGACAACCGCATCGTCTTCTCCGAGAAGTTCGCCTGCCCGGTCTCCGGCTTCACCATCCCCGAGATCGAGCCGCGCCTCTTCTCGTTCAACGCCCCCCAGGGCGCCTGCCCGACCTGTGACGGCCTCGGCGAGAAGCTGGTGTTCGACGAGGATCTCGTCGTCCCCAATCACGAGCTCAGCATCAAGAAGGGCGCGATCGTGCCCTGGGCCAAGTCCAACCCGCCCTCGCCCTATTACATGCAGGTGCTGGGCTCGCTCGCCCGCGAGTTCGGCTTCAGCCTCGACACGCCCTGGGCCGAGCTGCCCGGCGAGGTCCAGCTGATCGTCCTCCACGGCACCGGCGGCAAGCCGGTCACCCTCACCTTCATCGACGGCAAGAAGAGCTACGACGTCCGCAAGCCGTTCGAGGGCGTGATCGGCAATCTCAACCGCCGCATGCTGCAGACCGAGAGCGCGTTCATGCGCGAGGAGCTGGCCAAGTACCAGGCCGCGCACCCCTGCGAGGTCTGCCACGGCGCCCGCCTCAAGCCCGAGGCGCTGGCGGTGAAGATCGCCGGCGAGGACATCAGCCACGCCACCCGCCTCTCGGTAGTCGACGCGCTCGCCTGGTTCGAGAAGCTTCCCGCCACGCTCACCGATCAGCAGCGCGAGATCGCCCGCGCGATCCTCAAGGAGATCGACGAGCGGCTCGGCTTCCTCAACAATGTCGGGCTCGACTATCTCAACCTGAACCGCACTTCGGGCACCCTGTCCGGCGGCGAGAGCCAGCGCATCCGCCTCGCCAGCCAGATCGGCTCCGGCCTGTCCGGCGTGCTCTACGTCCTCGACGAGCCCTCGATCGGCCTCCACCAGCGCGACAACGACATGCTGCTCGCCACCCTCCGCCGCCTGCGCGATCTCGGCAACACCGTTATCGTCGTCGAGCATGACGAGGATGCGATCCGCAGCGCCGACTATATCCTCGACATGGGCCCGGGCGCCGGCGTCCATGGCGGCGAGATCGTCGCGCGCGGCACCCTGGAGGAAATCCTCAACACCAAGGGCAGCGTCACCGCCGACTATCTCAACGGCACTCGCGAGATCGAGGTCCCGAAGAAGCGCCGCAAGGGCACCGGCAAGAAGCTCACCGTCGAGAACGCAACCGCCAACAATCTGCGCGGCGTCACCGCGAGCATCCCGCTCGGCACCTTCACCTGCATCACCGGCGTCTCGGGCTCGGGCAAGTCGAGCTTCACGATCGACACGCTCTACGCCGCCGCCGCGCGCCAGCTCAACGGCGCCCGCCTGCTCGCCGGCAAGCACGACAAGATCACCGGCCTCCAGCACCTCGACAAGGTGATCGACATCGATCAGTCGCCGATCGGCCGCACCCCGCGCTCGAACCCGGCGACGTACACCGGCGCCTTCACCAGCATCCGCGACTGGTTCGCCGGCCTGCCCGAGGCGCAGGCGCGCGGCTACAAGCCCGGCCGCTTCAGCTTCAACGTCAAGGGCGGCCGCTGCGAGGCGTGCCAGGGCGACGGCGTGCTCAAGATCGAGATGCACTTCCTGCCCGACGTCTATGTCACCTGCGACGTCTGCCACGGCGCGCGCTACAATCGCGAAACCCTCGAAGTGAAGTTCAAGGGCAAGAGCATCGCCGACGTGCTCGACATGACGGTCGAGGACGCCGTCGAGTTCTTCAAGGCGGTCCCGCCGATCCGCGACAAGATGGCGATGCTCGCCGAAGTCGGGCTGGGCTATGTCAAGGTCGGCCAGCAGGCGACCACCCTGTCCGGCGGCGAGGCGCAGCGCGTCAAGCTCGCCAAGGAACTCGCAAGGCGGGCCACCGGCAACACGCTGTATATTTTGGACGAACCCACGACCGGCCTGCATTTCGAGGACGTGCGCAAACTGCTGGAAGTACTCCACGCGCTGGTCGAGCAGGGCAACACCGTGGTGGTGATCGAGCACAATCTCGACGTCATCAAGACCGCAGACTTCATCCTCGACCTCGGCCCCGAAGGCGGCGTCAAGGGCGGCGAGATCGTCGCCCAGGGCACGCCGGAGGAAGTGGTGAAGGAACCGCGGAGCTTCACGGGGAAGTATCTGGCGCCGTTGCTGGGGAAGCGCGCGGCTGGGGAGAGCGTGGCGGCGGAGTGAGGCGCTTCCTATCCTTATAGGGAGAAGAGCCCGCTCGCCTGCGAGTTCGGCGCCCCTCTGGTAAGGCGCCGACAGTGCGACGTGTAGAGAATCTTGGTGTCTGAGATTCGCGTCGTAACGCAGCTGATCTGCGACGGCGTCTCTCGCCAGCTATAGATCCTCACCCACAGGCTCATCTTGGACAACTGCGCCACCGGGTTGAGCAAAATGCGCTTGCATATTCATATGCAAATTAACTCGCACTGCCGCCGCCATTGCAGGAGCCCTGATTGCGGGATCAAGGCCTTGAGCCGTGCTCGCAATCATATAATCACCCCAAAGCCCGGAATCCTCATCCCAAATAGGATCCAAGACTACACGACTGGCAATATCCCCGTAAGATTCACCACCCTCACTACGCCATGCAGTCCAGTTCTCACGCCCAGCGATATCTATTCTTGGAACATTTATCATTGGGACGGGATCAGTAGGGGGCCTAGTGCTGCCCCAGTCCCCGTAGCAAAGAACACCTCTATTGATATTTTGCCTGACATTCTGAAAAAGAATTCTTTCCCCGATAGGGAAATTTGCCCGGGCGCCCATATTTCCGAAAGAATTGGGGAAACTGCTTCCTGCAATCACTATCTCAAATTCATCAGACACATCTAGAATATGATTGGTTAAAGTAACACACTCCGCCGCCTGACCCAACACATCCATCCGCCATCCGCAGTCTATGACGAAAACTATGTTCTCTATTCCTCTAGCAAGACATTGCTGAGCAAAGTTGATGTAATCACCTTGCTGACCCACTTCAAATCGGAATATAGCCCCACGATCAATTACTCCGACTTGATCCAACTGCAGCGCCATTTGTGGAGTAACACCACCCTCTCGCCGTATGACTGGAATGCGATTAGGTGAAATTGCTACACAATCGTAGTAATTCGCGAACCCCCCTTGAGGATCAAATAACCGAGCAAACTCTTGGTATGCAGGCCTATTTGACAAAGGCTCAAACTTAGTTCGATCCAAATCAAGACCAAACGCGCGATCCCCAAAGGCATCAGACAATACGTCGAATACCTTATGCAGCTGACGGGCGTTCAGCCACGGCCTAATTCTTACTACAGGCAGTATAAGATTCTTTGTCGGCGTCGGAAGTTCACGGAGAGCCCGCATTTCCGCCAAACGCGCATGCAAAAGAGGTACGTAAGTTCGCCCCTCAAGCATTTACACCCCCAGCTTAATTCTCATTGCGGGCAAAGACACCCGGAATTCGCTCGCCAACCGCTCAACCTGCTGATCAACAGGAAGATGAGCCACCTCTCGCCGAGCAACCTCAACCTGAGTGTCCGGCATAATAAGCACTGAGGCAAGCTTATTCGCCTCGACCTCTTTCTTATTGCTCAATGCTGATCGGAACATCACATCGTCAACAACGCCACCGCCAATATCTTGCCTATGAAGCAAAAAATGAGCGATCTCATGCGCTAACGTAAAACGTTGCCGCTCAGTGATATCGTAGCGATTCAGACGAATTCTGTATCCGGAGACGGCTGTATCTGACGGCTCAATTAAACCGGATATACCTGGTTGCAATGTCGATTTAAAAACTTCCAAACCGAGATCCGACGCCAAAGATCCCAGCTTTACCGGAATCTCCGACATGTGCCGCCTCACAATATCAATGTATTTCTCTGGAATATTCATACAGCATCCGGATCGAAGGGACTCTGATTCTCCAAATCGTTTGATTTGGGTTTTTTGAGCTCCAATTCTCTCCTAACATCCTCTTTAAGCTCATTTATAAGATCAACGTATCTCTGATCGCTAGCACTAAATCTACGCTTCAGGAATTCCTCGGAGTTATGCTTCAAGCGATCTTCAAATGTCGCCCAGCCGATGATAGCCAAAACACCAATAAAAAGGGCCAGCGCCGCCAGGATCACACCCAACGCAGTGAGAATGATACTAATGAAATCAGCTGAAGTTATTTTGTCACTCGGCAGCAACTGCAAACCAGATCCTGCTTGAATGACGTACATCATAGCCGCACCCGCAAGCAGAAGTATCATGACTATGAGCACATCTTGTGCCGCCTTCATACCGCCCCCTCGGAACATATGAGGAACATACTCAACCTTATGCTAATTTCAATGGCTAGGGATTCATAGCAAGATCGTCCAGCGCCATCCGAAGCCCACCGAGGAAGCGCTAAAGGACAATAACAAACTAAAGCAAACCCCTGTCCACAGCCCCATCCGGCATAACCTCCTCCATTTCGGACAGGCCTCAGCACCCACGCCTTCCCCCACCCTCCCCGAACCGCTATATTCCCCGCATGGCAAAGCTCTCGCCCATCGTCTCGGAATTCGCCTCCACGGAGGAGGAGGAAGCGCATGATGCGTGGGTTCGGGCCAAGGTGGAGAAGGCGCTTGCTTCCACCGCACCGCGCATCCCGCATGCAGAAGTGATGGCGAAGGTCCAGGCGATCCTAGACCGGCACAAGTGACGCTGCCGGTCGTCTGGGACGCGGCGGCCGAAGCAAGCCTGCTTGAGATTTTCGACTATATCGCCCCGCGCAACAAGGCGGCGGCGCTGCGCCTGTATGCGGCACTCAAGCACGCGGCGGATCGCCTGCCCCAGCATCCGGAACTCCATCGCCCGGGCCGCATCCCCGGCACGCGAGAGGCGGTCGTCCATCCCAACTACATCCTGATCTATCGCGTTATTCCGAGCGCCATCGAAGTCCTCGCGATCATCCACGCCCGCCAACTCTACCCCTAGCCACACCCCTTTCCGTCACCCCGGCCTTGCGCCGGGGTCCCGCTGC